>DAOQMM010000083.1:0-16571 GCA_035335645.1 Rhodocyclaceae bacterium
GGCACCAGGCCCTCTTCGTCCATCTCCTCTTCCCGACCCGGCGCGCGTGGCATGGCGTGGCTCTCCCCTGGATGGTCTGACCAGTCCAGTATGATCCCCGCACCGCCCGTCGCCAAGCCGTCGCCCTGCCGGAGAGAAATCCAAGGGTCTGTATAATCGCGCTTTTGCCCCCTCCGGACCCCGCGCCCCGTGGCCTACGACCTCACCAAGCCCTACGGCCGCTTCATGGCCTACATGAACATGCAGCTCGAGGACCACGGCATCGTCCGCTCGATCTACAACAACTTCTACGCCCTGCCCGGCGGCATGTACCGGTGCAGCCAGCCGAGTCCGGCGCAGATCCGCAAGTACCACCGCCTCTACGGCATCAAGACGATCATCAACCTGCGCGGCGAGAACCCCCACGGGTCCTACGATCTGGAGGTGGACACCTGCCGCGAGCTGGGCATCGAGCTGATCAACTTCAACCTCTACTCCCGCGACATGCCCTCGGTGGAGGAGGTGCTGGGCGCGCGCGACCTCTTCGAGCGCATCGCCTATCCCGCGCTGATGCACTGCAAGTCCGGCGCCGACCGGGCCGGTCTGGGGGCCACCTTCTACCGTCACTTCCGCCTGGGCGAACCCCTCGACCAGATCCGCGAGCTGTCGCCCAAGTACGGCCACTTCACCATCGCCCGCACCGGCATCCTGGATTTCTTCCTGGCGTGCTACCAGGCGGACAACGCCCGCGCGCCCATCGACTTCCTCACCTGGGTGCAGACCCGCTACGACCAGAAGGCCCTGACCGAAAAGTTCGATGCCCGCAGCCGCCTGGGCACCTGGTTCGTGGACAAGGTGCTGCGGCGCGAATGAAGGCCTCCCTGCAGCTCTACCGCCGCCTGCTCGGCACCATCGTCCCCTACTGGCGGGTGGTGGCGATCTCCATCGCCGCCATGGTCCTCGCCGCCGGCCTGGAGCCGGTGATGCCGACCCTGCTCAAGTCCCTGGTGGACAAGAGCCTGATCCAGAAGGACCCCATTGCCGCGTGGCAGCTGCCCCTGTTCCTGATGCTCACCTTCCTCGGCAAGGGCATCGCCGAGTACGTCACCAACGTGGCCAGCCAGTGGGTCGCCAACAAGGCCGTGGCCGACCTGCGCCAGCAGGTCTTCCACCACCAGACCGCCCTGCCCCTCGCCACCCACCTGGCCGAGCCGCCCGGGCGCATGCTGTCGCGCCTGCTCTACGACATCCCCCAGGTGGGCCAGGCCCTGTCCACCGCGTGGATCATCGTCATCCGCGACTCCCTGGTGATCGTCGGCCTGACCGGCTACCTCATCTACACCGCGTGGGAGCTGACCCTCCTGATCCTCGCCATCGCCCCGGTGGTGGCGTGGATCATCCGTGTCGCCAGCGCCCGCCTGCGCACCTCCAACCAGGACATCCAGACCATCACCGGCCGGCTCACCGGCATGGTGGACGCCTCCCTGGTGGGCGTGAAGGAGATCAAGATCTTCGGCGCGCGGGACTACGAGGCGGCCCGCTTCGCCCAGGTAGTGGACCGCCTGCGCAAGGAGACCATGCGCGCCGTGCGCGTCTCCTCGGTCAACGTGCCCCTGGTACAGGTGCTCGCCGCCATGGCCGTGTCCCTGGTGATCTACGTGGCCTCCAGCCTGTCCGCCAACGACCGCCTGTCGCCCGGCGAGTTCGTCGCCTTCGTCACCGCCATGTCCATGCTCTTCGAACCGATCCGGCGCCTGACCAACGTCAACGCCACTATCCAGAGCGGCCTCGCCGGCGCCCAGAGCATCTACGAGCTCCTCGATTCCCCGCCGGAACCGGAACAGCCCGCCGGCCCGACGGCGACCCTGCCCGCGCCCCCCGGCGGCGGCAGCGAGGTGCGCTTCGAGCACGTGAGCTTCACCTATCCCGGCCAGCCCGCCCCGGCCGTGGCCGACCTCAGCCTGATCGTGCCGCCCGGCCACACCGTCGCCCTGGTGGGCGGCTCGGGCAGCGGCAAGACCACCGCGGTGAGCCTGCTGGCGCGCTTCTTCAACCCGGAAGCCGGGCACATCCTGCTCGACGGCGCGCCCATCGACGCCCTGCCCCTCAGCGCCCTGCGCGCGCGCATCGCCATGGTCGGCCAGCAGGTCGTGCTCTTCGACGACAGCGTCGCCGCCAACATCGCCTACGGTCGCCCGGACATCCCCCGCGCGGCCATCGAGCACGCCGCCCGCGCCGCCCATGCCTGGGAATTCATCGAAAAGCTGCCCCAGGGCCTGGACACCCCCATCGGCGAGAACGGCGCGCGCCTCTCCGGTGGCCAGCGCCAGCGCATCGCCATCGCCCGCGCCTTCCTCAAGGACGCGCCGGTGCTGATCCTCGACGAGGCCACCTCGGCCCTCGACACCGAATCCGAACGCCAGGTCCAGGCCGCCCTCGGCACCCTGATCAAGGGCCGCAGCACCCTGGTCATCGCCCACCGCCTGTCCACCATCGAAGGCGCCGACACCATCGTCGTGATGGACAAGGGCCGCGTCGTGGAACAGGGCCGCCATGCCGAACTGCTCGCCCGCGACGGCGCCTATGCACGCCTCTACCGCATGCAGTTCCAGGACGAAGCCCCCGCCTGAGCCGGCGGGGTCCCAGCCGATTCATGAAATAATGCAGGCTTCAACCGGTACCCCGCCCTTCCCGGCGCCTCTTTCCGTCATTCGTCCCCTCTCGCCATGACCCCGACCCTGCCCGACTTCTCCCGCGGCCGCGTGCTCATCGTCGGCGACGTGATGCTCGACCGCTACTGGCACGGCGCCACCTCGCGCATCTCGCCGGAGGCCCCGGTGCCGGTGGTCAAGGTGGACATGGACGAATTCCGCGCCGGCGGCGCCGGCAACGTGGCCCTCAACGTCGCCACCCTGGGCGGGGGCGTGAGCCTGGTGGGGCTGGTGGGCGACGACGAATCCGCCGGACTGCTGCGCGCCCGCCTCGAGGCCGGCCGCGTCGCCTGCCACTTCGTCCCGGTGGCCGGCAGCCACACCATCACCAAGCTGCGCGTCATCAGCCGCCACCAGCAGCTCATCCGCCTGGACTTCGAGGACGGCTTCACCCGCGCCGAAGCCGCCGCCGTCACCGCCGCCGTCCGCGCCGGCCTCGACGGTGTGGGGGCGGTGGTGCTGTCCGATTACGCCAAGGGCACCCTGGCCGACGCCCGTGCCCTCGTCCACGCCGCCCGCGAACGCGGCCTGCCCATCGTGGTGGACCCCAAAGGCACCGACTTCGAGCGCTACCGCGGCGCCAGCGTGCTCACGCCCAACCTGTCCGAATTCGAGGCCGTGGTCGGCCGCTGCGCCGATGAGGCCAGCCTGCGCGCCCGCGGCACCGCCCTGCGCGACGCCCTCGACCTGGACGCCCTGCTGGTCACCCGCAGCGAGCGGGGCATGACCCTGCTCCAGCGCGGCCACGCCCCCCTCGACCTGCCCACCCACGCCCGCGAAGTCTTCGACGTCACCGGCGCTGGCGACACCGTGGTGGCCCTGCTCGCCGCCGGGCTCGCCGCCGGCCTGCCCCTGGCCGAGGCCACCGCCCTGGCCAACGTGGGCGCCGGCGTGGTGGTGGGCAAGCTGGGCACCGCCACCGTGTCGGTGGACGAGCTGGCCGCCGCCCTGCACGCGCCCGCCGGCGGCGCTCGCGGTATCGTGGACGAACCCCGCCTGGCCGCCGCCGTGGCCCAGGCCCGCGACGCTGGCGAGCGCGTCGTGCTCTATCCCGCTGCCTTCGACGGCCTGCGCCCGGCCGATCTGCGCGCCCTGCAGGCGGCCCGCCGCCAGGGCGACCGGCTGGTCGCCGCGGTGCTCAACGACGCAGCCGCCACCTGCGCACTGGGCGAACGCCTGGCCCTCGCCGCCGCGCTGGAAGCAGTGGACTGGACCATCGCCTGCGACGAATCCCCCGCCGAGCTGGCGGCCCGCATCGGGGCCGAGCTCGCCGTATCCTGAAGGAGCGACCATGATCATCGTGACCGGCGGCGCCGGCTTCATCGGCAGCAACATCGTCCAGGGCCTCAATGCCCGGGGCGTCACCGACATCCTGGTGGTGGACGACCTCAGCGACGGGCGCAAGTGCCTCAACCTGTCCGACGCCCACATCCACGACTACCTGGACAAGGACGACTTCCTGGCCCGCCTCCAGGCCGGCGAATCCTTCGGCCCGGTGGAGGCGGTCTTCCATCAGGGCGCCTGCTCCGCCACCACCGAGTGGGACGGGCGCTTTGTGATGAACGTGAACTACGCCTACAGCAAGGCCGTGCTGCGCTGGTGCGTCGAGCGCAAGGTGCCGTTCTACTATGCCTCGTCCGCGTCCGTGTACGGCGAAGGCCCGGTCTTCAAGGAGGACCGCGCCCATGAACACCCCCTCAACGCCTACGCCTACTCCAAGTTCCAGTTCGACTGCCACCTGCGCCCGCAACTGGCCGGCTTCCGCAGCCCCGTCGTGGGCCTGCGCTACTTCAACGTCTATGGCCCGCGCGAGCAGCACAAGGGCAGCATGGCCAGCGTCGCCTACCACTTCAACACCCAGCTCAAGGAAGGCGACCGCCTGCGCCTCTTCGAGGGCAGCGACGGCTACGGCCCCGGCGAGCAGCGCCGCGACTTCATCCACGTGGACGACGTGGTCGCCGTCAACCTGTGGCTGCTCGAGCACCCCGAGGTCTCCGGCATCTACAACTGCGGCACCGGCCGCGCCCAGCCCTTCAACGACGTGGCGCGGGCCACCATCGCCTTCCACGGCCGCGGACACATCGAGTACATCCCCTTCCCCGAGCACCTCAAGGGCCGCTACCAGAGCTACACCCAGGCCGACATGGGCGCCCTGCGCGCCGCCGGCTACGACCGCCCCTTCCTCAGCGTCGAGGAAGGCGTGGCCCGCTACATGGCCTGGCTGGCCAAACGGAGCTGACCGACCGTGAGCATGGCGCCCCGCCGCATCCTGGTGGTCGGCCCCTCGTGGGTCGGGGACATGGTCATGGCCCAGAGCCTGTTCATGACCCTCAAGGCCCGCCACACCCTGGTGGAGATCGACGTCCTCGCCCCCGGCTGGTCCCTGCCCATCCTGGCCCGCATGCCGGAGGTCCGCCGCGGCATCGCGATGCCCCTCGGCCACGGCCAGTTCGGTCTGCGCACCCGCTGGCAGCTTGGCCGCCAGCTCGCCCAGGACCGCTACGACCAGGCCATCGTCCTGCCCGGCTCCTTCAAGTCCGCCCTCGCCCCCTTCTTCGCCGGCATCCCGCGGCGCACCGGCTTCCGCGGCGAGATGCGCTTCGGCCTCCTCAATGACATGCGCCGCCTCGACAAGCGTGCCCTCCCCATGACGGTGCAGCGCTTCGTCGCCCTCGGCCTGCCACCGGACACGCCCCAGCCGCCGCCCACCCCCACACCGCGCCTGCAGCCCGATCCTGCCGGCTTTGCGCGCCTGCGCGCCCAGCTCGACCTGCTGGCCGATCGCCCGGGCGTATGCTTCATGCCCGGCGCCGAATATGGCCCCGCCAAGCAGTGGCCCATTCCATCCTACGGCGAACTGGGCCGCCGCCTGGTGCGGCAGGGCTTCCAGGTGTGGGTGCTGGGCTCGGCCAAGGACAAACCCGCCGGCGACGAGATCGCCACCCTGGCCGGCGAGGGCGCCTTCAACCTGTGCGGACGCACCGAGCTCGCCGACGCGGTGGACCTGCTCGCCACCGCCCGCGCCGCCGTCACCAACGATTCCGGCCTGATGCACGTGGCCGCCGCCCTCGGAACGCCGCTGGTGGCCCTCTACGGATCCTCCACGCCCCACCACACGCCGCCCCTGTCGGACGCGGCCCAGGTGATCTACCTCGGCCTGGAATGCTCCCCGTGCTTCAAGCGCACCTGCCCCCTCGGCCACACCCGCTGCCTCACCGGCATCGGCGTGGAACGGGTGGCGGAGGCCCTGGCCCCGGCCCTGCACGCCACCGCGCCCCGATGAACACCCGCCCGCCTTTCCAGGATCGCGCCGCCGACGCCGCCCGCTGGCTGTGCGTGGCCAGCGCCTTCGCCGTGCCCCTGCCGGCCGCCTGGCTCAGCTTCACCACCGGCCTGTTCCTCATCGCCTGGGGCCTGGCCGGCCGCCTGCCGCTGCGCTGGGCAACGATCCGCCAGCACCCGGTCGGACGCCTCAGCCTGGTCCTGCTGCTGTGGATGGCCGTCGCCATCGCCTGGGCGCCGGTCGAGCCCAAGGTCGGCCTGGCCCACTGGTGGCATTACCGGGAACTCCTCATCGTCCCGCTGATGCTGTCCCTCTTCGACGCCGACACCGCCCGGCGCTGGCAGCCGCGCGTGTTCACAGCCTTCTTCATCGGCTTTGGCATCGCCCTCGTCACCTCCTTCCTGCGCTGGACCGGCGTGCTGCCCGACATGGGCTTCAAGGGCCTCTATGCCGGCTTCGGCGGGCGCACCGGCTTCAGCATGCTGCTGGCCTGGGCGATCTTCTGCGCCGTCGAGTTTGGCCGCGACCAGCCCCGCTTCCGCCTCGCCTGGGCTGCGCTGGCCCTGGTGTGCTTCGCCAACCTGTTCTTCATCAACACCGGGCGGACCGGGCAGATCGCCTTCTTCACCCTGGTGCCCCTGAGCCTCTACCACCTGGCCGGCCGCCGCGGGCTCGTCGCCGGCCTGCTCGCCATCCCGGTACTGGCCGCCGGCATGTACGCCGCCTCGCCCGCCGTGCGGGCACGCATCGCCGAATCCGCCGAGCACATCGCCGCCTACGAAGCCGGCCATCCGTACACCGGCGACGGCCTGCGCCTGGAATTCATCGCCAACGCGGCCGATTTCATCCGTCAGCACCCGGTGTTCGGCGGCGGTACCGGCAGCTTCGCCGCCGAATACAAGGTCGTCGCCGAGCGCGAAGGGATGACCGGCGAGCGCGTCGCTGACAACCCCCACAACGAATACCTGATGGTCTGGTCCCAGCAGGGTCTGCCCGGTCTGGCCCTGCTGATCGCCCTGTTCCTCACCCAGTGGCGGCTCTCCGCCCGGCTGGACGACCTGCCGGCCCGTCTCAACCGCGGCCTGGTGCTGCTCATCGCCGGCGGCGACCTGGTCAACTCCCTGATCCTCGACAACCTGGAAGGCCACCTGTGGGCCCTGCTCACCGTCGCCCTGACGGCCGGCATCGGCGCCGACCGCGCGGCCCCTTCCCCCACCGAAAGCTCGCGCTGACATGGCCCGCCCCACCCTGTCCGTCATCATCATCGCCCGCAACGAAGCAGCGCTGATCGCCAAGTGCCTCGACTCCGTCACCTGGGCGGACGAGATCGTCGTGGTTGATTCCGGCAGCACCGACGGCACGCCGGAGATCTGCCGACGCTACACGGACAAAGTCTTCGTCACCCCCGACTGGCCCGGTTTCGGCCCCCAGAAGAATCGCGCCCTCGACCTCGCCACCAGCGACTGGGTGCTGGCCCTGGACGCCGACGAGACGATCTCCATCCCCCTCGCCACCGAGATCGCCGCCACCATCGCCCTCACGCCCCACGACGTGTACGCGGTCAAGCGCCTGTCCAGCTTCCTCGGCCGCCCGATCCGCCACGGCGACTGGTGGCCCGACGAGGTGCCGCGCCTGTTCCGCCGGGGCTGCGCCCGCTTCTCCGACGATCCGGTACATGAGCGCCTGGTCTTCGAAGGCCGTCCGGCGCGCCTCAGGGCGCTGATGATGCACGACAGCATCCGCAGCCTCGACCAGATGTGCGCCAAGATGAACCACTACACCAGCGCCGGCGCCGAGCGCCTCGCCCGCGCCGGCAAACGGGGCGGCCTCGGCAAGGCGATCCGCCACGGCCTGTGGGCCTTCCTGCGCGCCTACCTCCTCAAGCGCGGCTTCCTCGACGGCCGCGAAGGCTTCATCCTCGCCGTCTCCGCCGCCGAAAGCGCCTACTACCGCTACCTCAAGCGCCTGTACCTGCCATGAGCGCCTCCGCCGATCTCGCCGCCCGGCGCTTCTCCGTCGTCATCGTCAATTACAACGGCGGCCAGATGCTCCTCGACTGCGTCCGCTCGGTGCGCAGCGGCCTGCTCCCGGCCGACCGGATCATCGTGGTGGACAACGGCTCCCGCGACGACTCGATGGCCCGCCTCGAAGCCGCCGAGCCGGGCTGCGTCATTCTGCGCAACGGCTGCAACGCCGGCTTCGCGCGGGCCGTCAACCGCGGCCTGGCCCAGGTGCGCAGCGAGTTCGCCCTGCTCCTCAACAACGACGCCCGCCTCGCCCCCGACGCCTGGGACGCCCTCGCCGCCGCCTTCGACACCCTGCCCCGCGCCGCCTTCCTCGGCGGCCGCCTGCTCTACGAGGACGGCCGCCTGCAGAACGCCGTCGCCGCCTTTCCGCGCCTGTCCGCCGAACTCCTGCCGCGGGCCCTGCTGCGCGCCCTGTGGCCCACCCGCTACCGCGGCCGCCCCACCGGCGACGCGCCGCTGCGGGTCGAGAGCATCATCGGCGCCCTGTTCGCCGTGCGCATGGCCGCCGTCGCCGAATTCGGCCCCCTGGACGAGGATTTCTTCTTCTTCCTCGAAGAGACCGAGTGGTGCCATCGCGCCCACACCCGCGGCTGGGAGACCTGGCACATCCCCGCCGCCCGCGCGGTCCACGCCCAGGGCGCCACCGCCAAGAAGCACAACGCCTTGGCGCGCATCGAATACCACCGCTCGCGCCTGCTCTACTTCCGCAAGACCGCGCCAGGCCGCTACGCCCTCAGCTACGCCATCGCGCTGACCAAGGCTGCCTTCAACGCCCTCGGCAACGCCCTGCTCGCGGGGCTCACCCTCGGCCTCGCACCCCGCGTGCGCGCCAAGGCCGGCGTGGACCTGAAGATCCTCGCCTGGTATCTGCAAGGGCGACCGGCCGACGTGGGCCTGCCGGACAAGTGCCCGCCGGGCCGGCCCCTGCCCGGAGCCTGAACCGCCATGAAGCTGCTGGTCGTCAAGACGTCCTCCCTCGGCGACGTGATCCACATGCTCCCCGCCGTCACCGACGCCGCCCGCGCCCGCCCGGGCCTCACGGTGGACTGGCTGGTGGAGGAGAGCTTCGCCGCCATCCCGCCCTGGCACCCGGCCGTACGCCGTGTCCTCCCCATCGCCATGCGGCGCTGGAAAAAGCAGTGGCGCCGCGCGACCACCTGGGCCCAGCTGCGCGCGGCCCGCGCCGCCCTGCAGGCCACCGATTACGACTGGGTGGTGGACACCCAGGGCCTCCTCAAGAGCGCCCTGTGGACGCGTTGGGCCCGTGGCCCGCGCTGCGGCTATGACGCCGCCTCCGCGCGGGAACCCCTCGCGGCGCGCTTTTACGAGCGCCACTACGCCGTGCCGCGGGAGATGCACGCCATCGAACGCAACCGCCGCCTCCTCGCCCAGGCCCTCGGCTACACCCTCGACGACCCGCGCCCCGACTACGGCCTGGCCGGCCTCGCCGCACGCCTGCCGGCACCGGACGTGAGCCTGCCGGCGCGCTACGTGGTCGGCCTGCACGGCACCAGCCGCGCCGACAAGGAGTGGCCTGTCGAACACTGGAAGGCCCTCGCCCGCGCCCTCGGCGGCGCCGGCGCCCCGCTGGTGATGCCCTGGGGCAACGAGGCCGAGCGCCAGCGTGCCGAAGCCATCGCCGCTGCCGCGCCGGGCGCGCTGGTGCTGCCGCGCCTGGGCCTCGACGCCCTGGCGGTCATCCTCGACCGGGCCGCCGCCGTCACCGGCGTGGACACCGGCCTGATGCACCTGGCCGCCGGCCTCGGCAAGCCCGGCCTGGCCCTGTATACCGCCACCCGCCCGGCCCTGACCGGCGTCGTGCCGGACCGCCACAGCCGCAGCGCCCTGGAAAACCGGGAGCGCCCGGACGCGCTGGGTGCCGACGCCGTGATCGCCGGCATGCTCGCCCGCCTTGCCTGAGGACCGCCCATGAGCGCCATCCTGCCCATCCTGATGTACCACCAGATCGACGCCACGCCGCCGCGGGGCACGCCCCTGCGCGGGCTCACCGTCACCCCCGGCAGCTTCGCCCGGCAGATGGCCCTGCTGCGCCTGCTGGGCTACCGCGGCGTGAGCATGCACGACCTGGAACCCTATCTGCGCGGCGAACGGCGCGGTCGCGTGGTGGGTATCACCTTCGACGACGGCTACCGCAACAACCTGGAGCACGCCCTGCCGGTGCTGCAGAAGCACGGCTTCAGCGCCACCTGCTACGCCGTCAGCGACCCCTTCGAGGGCCGCAACGCCTGGGACGAAGGCATGGGCATGCCCCAGAAGCCCCTGTTTACGCCGGACGACATGCGCGCCTGGGTGGCCGGCGGCATGGAGCTGGGCGCCCACACCCGCCACCACGCCGACCTCACCCGGATCGACGACGCCACCGCCGAGGACGAGATCGCCGGCTGCAAGCGCGAGCTGGAAGCCATCATCGGCCGCGAAGTGCGCCACTTCTGCTATCCCTACGGCCACTACGGCCCCGCCCACCGGGACATGGTGCGCGCCGCCGGCTACCGCAGCGCCACCACCGTGGAACGCAGCCGTGCCCGCAGCAGCGACGACCCCTTCGAGCTGCCGCGGGTCATGATCGCCCGCACCAATCACCTCGCCCTGTTCTGGATGAAGATCGCCACCGGCTACGAGGACAGCCGCGGATGACGCGCCGCCTGCGCATCGCCGTCCTCAACCGTCACTTCGGACGTCGCTTCGGCGGCGCCGAAAGCTATTCCGTGGCCCTCGTCGAAGCCCTCGCCGCCCGCCACGAACTGCACGTCTTCGCCCAGGAGTTCGATCACCCCGGCATCGGCATCGCCCTGCACCGGGTGCCGCGGCCGCTGGCCAAGCCGCGCTGGCTCAACCAGCTGTGGTACGCGGCATGGACCTGGCAGGCCACGCGGCGCGGCTTCGACGTGGTCCATTCCCACGAGAACACCTGGCACGGGCAGATCCAGACCGTGCACGTACGCCCGCTGCGGGTCGGCCTGTTCCACGGGCTTTCCGCCGGGCGGCGCATCCTCAAGACCCTGCAGATCCTCACCAGCCCGCGGCTGCTGGCCTACTGGTGGCTGGAAGGCAGCCGCTTCCGGCCGCGGCCGGACCGGCGCATCGTCGCCAGCTCCACCAGCGTGCGCGACGAAGTCCTGCAGGCCTATCCCCACGCCGCCGGGATGATGTCGGTGATCCCGCCGGGCACCCTGCTGCCCGCCGGCCCGGCGGACCCGGCGGCGGCACGACGCCAGTTGAAACTGCCGGCCGACGTGCCCCTGGCCCTCTTTGCCGGCAACGACTACGTCAAGAAGGGCCTGCCCGCCCTCCTGGAGGCCCTCACCCGCCTGCCCGCCGACCTGCACCTGGCGGTGGCCGGCAACCCGGCCCCCATCGCGGCTTTCCGGGCCCAAGCCAAGCAGCTCGGCGTCGGGGCGCGAGTCCATTTCCTTGGCAGCCTGCGAGACATGGTGCCCGCCTATACCGCCGCCGACCTGCTGGTCCATCCCACCACCGAGGATACCTACGCGATGGTGGTCCTCGAAGCCCTCGCCCACGGTCTGCCGGTGATCGTCAGCGGACCCGCCCACTGCGGCATCGCGACAGAACTGCGGGACGGGGTGGACGCGCTGCTCGTGGACGACCCGCGGGACGCGGACGCCCTCGCCCGCGCCATCGCGCGGGTGCGTACCGATGTGGGCCTGGCGGCGGCCCTCGGTCTGGCCGGGCGTGCGTTCGCCGCCGCACGCGACTGGGACGCCCGCGCCGCGGTTCAGGAAGCCCTGTATTTCGAGGCAGCGGGCAACGCGACGGGCTGAGTCCGGGCTCCGCGCGATCCGACTGGGTTCGGGAAAAGTGGACCGGCAGACCGCCGTTCGGGGCGCCACCTTGCCGGACGAACGAAGGGGCAGGTCGATGCCCGCCCTGCCACCTCACGTGGATCCGCCGCACCGGGCCACCGGGGCCCGGTGGCCACGCTGCGGACGGGCCTCAGCCCAGCTTCTGCTTCAGCAGCGCATTCACCTGGGTCGGGTTGGCCTTGCCCTTGCTGGCCTTCATGCACTGGCCCACGAGGGCGTTGAAGGCTTTTTCCTTGCCGGCGCGGTATTCGTCCACCGATTTCGGGTTGGCGGCGAGGACTTCGTCGATGAGGGCCTCGATGGCGCCGCTGTCGGTGACCTGCTTGAGGCCCTGGGCGTCGATGATGGCGTCGGCGGAGGGGCCTTCGCCGTTCCACAGGGCCTCGAAGACCTTCTTGCCGATGGCGTTGGAGATGGTGTTGTCGGCGATGCGCTGCACCAGGCCGGCAAGCTGCACCGGCGAGACGGGGCTGGCGGCGATGTCCAGTTCGGCCTTGTTGAGGCGCGCCGCCAGGTCGCCCATCACCCAGTTGGCGCAGGGCTTGGCCAGGGCCGTGCCGGCCACCGCCACGGCGGCGAGGTAAAACTCGGCGATCTCGCGGCTGGCGGTGAGGGTGGTGGCGTCGTAGGCGGAGAGGCCGTATTCCCCCTCGAAGCGGGCCGACAGGGCGGCCGGCAGCTCGGGCAGTTCGCCCTTCACGCGCTCGATCCAGGCGCTGTCGATAACCAGCGGCAGCAGGTCGGGATCGGGGAAGTAGCGGTAGTCGTGGGCGTCTTCCTTGCTGCGCATGGCGCGGGTCTCGCCGGAGTCCGGGTCGAACAGCACGGTGGCCTGCTGGACCTTGCCGCCGTCTTCGATCAGCTCGATCTGGTACTGCACCTCGTAGTCGATGGCCTGCTGCAGGAAGCGGAAGCTGTTGAGGTTCTTGATCTCGCGGCGGGTGCCGAATTCGGCCTGGCCGCGGGGACGCACCGACACGTTGGCGTCGCAGCGGAAGGAGCCTTCCTGCATGTTGCCGTCGCAGATGTCGATCCAGCGCACCAGGGCGTGCAGGGCCTTGGCGTAGGCCACGGCCTCGGCGGCGGAGCGCATGTCGGGCTCGGAGACGATCTCCAGCAGCGGCGTGCCGGCCCGGTTGAGGTCGATGCCCGACATGCCGTGGAAGTCCTCGTGCAGGCTCTTGCCGGCGTCTTCTTCCAGGTGGGCGCGGGTCAGGCGCACACGCTTCTCGTAGTGGCCGCCCTGGCCATCCGGCACCAGCAGGGTGATGGCGCCGCCCTGGACGACGGGCAGCTCGTACTGGCTGATCTGGTAGCCCTTGGGCAGGTCCGGATAGAAGTAATTCTTGCGGGCGAAGATGCTCCTCGGCGCGATGGTGGCGCCGATCGCCAGCCCGAAGCGGATGGCCCGCTCCACGGCGCCCCGGTTGAGCACCGGCAGCACGCCGGGCAGGGCGATGTCCACGGCGCTGGCCTGGACGTTGGGCGCGGCACCGAAGGCGGTGCTGGCGCCGGAGAAGATCTTGGAGGCGGTGTTGAGCTGGGTGTGGATTTCCAGCCCGATGACGACTTCCCAGTCGGTTCTGCTCATGGTGGTTCTCGCGGTGGCGTTCAGTCGCACTGGCCCGTGGGCCGGTCGATCAGCAGCGGCCACACATAATCGGTGGCGCTGGCGGGATTGCAGTGCTGCGGGCAGTTGGCGAAGGAGACGGTGATGGTCTCGCCCTGCTCCCACATGCGGATGCGGCAGTCACGACCGCCAGCCAGTTCGACCGACGGCAGGGCCTGGGTCTGGCGGAACTGGGTGAGGTCGTAGCGGCAGGTGCCGCGCCGGGGCATGACGAGTTCGACGGCGAGGGCGCGGACCTTGGAATCCTGCACATCCACGGTGGCCTTGCCGAAGTTGCCGGTCTCGTCCTTGAAGCTGCACTGGGTGCTCACCGTGAAGGTGCGCAGGGGCATGGGCTTGAGCTTGCCGCTGTCGGCCGAGGGCGCGGCCGGCACACGGGCGGCCGGCGGTTCGTCCCGCGCGCCGGGCAGCCGCGGCAGCTCGACGCTGGCGCAGCCGGCGATCAGGGCTGCCAGCAGGGACGGAAAGAATCTATGAAACACGTCTGTCATTCTCGGTCGGGACACCGCTTGAGGTGAAGAACGCACGACAACTGGTTGTATCGACCAGACAGCGCTTCCGCGGAGCGGATGTCTTCTGCAAGATCGCTCAGGCGCTCATACGCGAAATAACCCTGAAAGAAATAAGGTGCCCTTTTGTTGTCGCGGACAAAGACCGGAAAGCAATTGTCGGGTTGCCGGGCGAGCAAACGTGCCTTGTGGGCGACCTTTGCCTTGTTGCCCGCAAATACGATATCCGGCGCCTTGGGATTGAGATCACGGGCGAAACAGCCTGCCAGGATTCGGTGATCCCGTTGCGGGAGATACGTTGTCAATTCTCCCCCCACAAACGCCTGGATCTGAGTGCGCGTATAGGGCACGCCAAACTTCAGAGGTAGCATCGCCACCCTCACAGCTGCGGCGCGCGGGCGTGCCAGTCGGTGGCCTGCTGGAACTGATGGGCCACGTTGAGCAGGCGGGCTTCCGCGAAGTAGTTGCCGATGAGCTGCAGGCCGACGGGCAGGCCGCCGGCGCCGAAACCGGCCGGGTGGGACAGGCCGGGCAGGCCGGCGAGGTTCACGGCGATGGTGTAGATGTCGGAGAGGTACATCTGCACCGGATCGTCGCTCTTCTCGCCGATACCGAAGGCCACCGTGGGGCTCACCGGACCGGCGATCACGTCGCACTGGGCCAGCGCGGACTGGAAGTCCTCGGCGATGAGGCGGCGCAGCTTCTGGGCCTTGATGTAGTAGGCGTCGTAGTAGCCGTGGGAGAGCACGTAGGTGCCCACCAGGATGCGCCGCTGCACTTCGCCGCCGAAGCCCTGGGCGCGGCTCTTGCAGTACATGTCCATCAGGTCGGTGTATTCGGCCGCCCGGTGGCCGTAGCGCACACCGTCGAAGCGGCTCAGGTTGGAGCTGGCCTCGGCGGGGGCGATCACGTAGTAGGCGGGGATCGCCAGACGCGCGTTGGGCAGGCTGACCTCGACGGTGGTGGCGCCGAGGGCGCGGTACTGGTCGAGGGCGGCGTCCACGACGGCGCGCACGTCGTCGGACATGCCCTCGGCAAAGAATTCCGTGGGCAGGCCGATGCGCAGGCCGGCGAGGGGCTGGGCCAGGTCGCGGCCGTAGTCTTCGGCGGGGCGTTCCAGGCTGGTGGAATCCCGCGGGTCGTGGCCGGCCATGGCGGAGAGCAGTACGGCGCAGTCTTCGGCCGTGCGGGCGAAGGCACCGCCCTGGTCGAGGGACGAGGCGTAGGCGATCATGCCGTAGCGGCTGACCGTGCCGTAGGTGGGCTTGATGCCGGTGATGCCGCACAGGGCCGCGGGCTGGCGGATGGAGCCGCCGGTGTCGGTGCCGGTGGCGATGGGCACCAGCCGCGCCGCCACCGCTGCCGCCGAACCACCGGAGGAACCTCCGGGCACCGTGTCGGTGTTCCAGGGGTTGCGGACGGGGCCGAAGTGGGAGTTCTCGTTGGACGAGCCCATGGCGAACTCGTCCATGTTGGTCTTGCCCACCATCACCGCGCCGGCCGCCTTGAGCAGGCTGACCACGTGGGCGTCGTAGGGGCTGACGAAATTGGCCAGCATCTTCGAGGCGCAGGTGGTGAGCACGCCCTCGGTGCAGAAGACGTCCTTGTGAGCCAGCGGGATGCCGGTGAGCGGGCCGGCGTCGCCCGCGGCGAGGCGCGCGTCGGCGGCCTGCGCCGCGGCGAGAGCGCCGTGCCGGTCCACGGTGATGAAGGCGTTGAGGCGCGGGTTGAGAGCGTCGATGCGGGAGAGGCTGTCGGTGGCCAGTTCGACCGCGGAGACGCGGCGGGCGCGGAGGGCCGCGGCGATGTCCTTGAGGCTGGATTCGATCATGGTGCGTGGGGCGGGCTAGGGGCGACGCGCCGGGGCGGACGCGTCGCCGGGAGTGCGGGGCTTACTCGATGACCTTGGGAACCAGGTAGAGGCCGCCTTCGGTCTGCGGCGCGATGGCCTGGAAGGCGTCGCGGCGATCGGACTCGGTGACGGCGTCGGCGCGCAGGCGCTGGGCGAGATCCTGCGGGTGGCTCATGGGCTCGACACCGTCGGTATTGACGGCCTGCATCTCTTCGATCAGGCCGAAGATTCCATTGAGTTTGGCCTGGGTCGCCGCGAGGTCGTCGGTGGAGACTTCGAGGCGGGCGAGCTTGGCGATGTGGCGGACCTGGTCGACGGTGAGGGACATGGCAAATTACAAAGTTGCTTAAACGACAAAGGTTTGTAGGTTATCATAACCAATTCTACCGGCCGCGACGGCGTCCGGCAGCCCCGGTTTCAACCCACTCCCTTTGCTTTTCCTGGATTGTCCTCCGATGTTCGGTTCCCTGCGCTCCTATTTTTCCAACGACCTCGCCATCGACCTTGGCACCGCCAACACCCTGATCTACGTGCGCGGCAAGGGCATCGTCCTCGATGAACCGTCCGTCGTGGCGATCCGGACCGAAGGCGGACCGAATGCCAAGAAGACCATCCTCGCCGTGGGCATGGCCGCCAAGCAGATGCTGGGCAAGACGCCGGGCAACATCACCGCCATCCGCCCCATGAAGGACGGCGTGATCGCCGACTTCACCGTCACCGAGCAGATGCTCAAGCAGT
>DAOQMM010000084.1:0-16515 GCA_035335645.1 Rhodocyclaceae bacterium
TGGTGGGTTGTGAGTGGCTCGAACACTCGACCTACGGATTAAGAGTCCGCTGCTCTACCAACTGAGCTAACAACCCATTGTGTGCTGCGAGTCGCGCATTCTAACCCAATTTTTGGATCAGTGGTAGGTCGTGCAGGATTCGAACCTGCGACCAACGGATTAAAAGTCCGCTGCTCTACCAACTGAGCTAACGACCCGCGCAGAGAGACGCGGATTATAGCAGCGGAAACATGATCGTCAAGCCCGAACGGTCGGCGGGGCGATCAGCGGTAGCGGGTCGGGTCGGGCAGGCCGGCGGCCGCGAAGCCGGCGCTGCGCAGGCGGCAGGCGTCGCACAGGCCGCAGGCCGCGCCGTCGTCAGCAGCCTGATAGCAGGACACGGTGAGTCCGTAGTCCACGCCCAGTGCCGCGCCGCGGCGCACGATGTCGGCCTTCGAAAGGTCGATCAGGGGCGCGTGGATGCGCAGGCGATGGCCTTCGACGCCGGCCTTGGTGGCGAGATTGGCCATTTTCTCGAAGGCGTCGATGTAGGCCGGGCGGCAGTCCGGGTAGCCCGAGTAGTCCACCGCGTTGACGCCCACGTAGATGTCGTCGGCGCCGAGTACTTCGGCCCAGGCCAGGGCGATGGACAGCATGATGGTGTTACGCGCCGGCACGTAGGTGATGGGGATGCCCCCGGCGACGCCGTCCACGGGCACCGCGAGGGCCGGGTCCGTGAGGGCGGAGCCGCCGAACTGGCCCAGATCCACGTGGGCGACCCGGTGGTCGATGGCGCCGAGCGCGGCGGCGATGCGGCGCGCGGCGGCCAGTTCGGCGGCATGGCGCTGACCGTATTCGACGGACAGGGCATAGGCGTCGAAGCCTTCGGCGCGGGCGATCGCAAGGCAGGTGGTGGAGTCGAGTCCGCCGGACAGCAGGACGATGGCGCGGGGGCGTGGGGTGTTCATGGGAGCTCCTGGCGAGGCGGTCAGGGTAACGCGAACGACCAATCGGGAACAGGGGGCGTCAGCGGCCCGGTTCGTTGCCCCAGATGACCTTGTGAAGCTGGACCTGCATGCGTACGGGCAGGCGGTCCCGCAGGATCCAGGCAGCCAGATCGGCCGGGGGAAGCTGGCCCTGGACCGGGGCGAGGAGGACCGGGCAGCGTTCGGCCAGCCGGTGTTCGGCGAGCATGTGGCGGGCCCAGAGGTAATCGGCCTCGCTGGCGAGGACCAGCTTGAGCTCGTCCTGCGGCGCGAGGTGGTCCAGGTTGCTCAGCAGGTTGCGCGCTTCTTCACCGGAGCCCGGGGCCTTGAGGTCGACGATGCGTGAGACGCGCGGATCCACGTCGGCGATGTCGAGGGCGCCGCTCGTCTCGAGGGAGACGGAATAGCCTGCGTCGCACAGGGCGGTGAGGAGCGCGAGACAACCCTTCTGGGCGAGGGGCTCGCCGCCCGTGACGCACACGGTGGGGCACGCGTAGGCGGCGATTTCGGCCAGGACGTCGTCGAGGCTGCGGCGCGTGCCGCCGGTGAATGAGTAGGTCGTGTCGCACCAGGTGCAGCGCAGGGGGCAGCCGGTGAGGCGTACGAAGACGGTGGGCAGGCCGGCGCGGGAGGTCTCGCCCTGCAGGGAGTGGAAGATCTCGGTGATGCGCAGGGTGACGGGGTGGCCGGAGGGGGTGTTCATGGGCGATGCGGGGGCGGGTGCGCCCCGGCCCGATGGGGCACGGGGCGTCGGCTTACTTCTTGAGGCGCTGGCGGGCGATCTGGGCCGCCTGGCTGTTGGGGTACTTGGCGACGAGCTTTTCCAGGCTGCGGGTGGCGGCCTTGAGGTCGCCAAGGCCGGACTGGGCACTGGAGAGACCGAGCAGGGCGTCCGGTGCGCGGGTGTCGTCGGGCCACTGGCTGGCGACGCGACCGTAGTGGTCGGCGGCGTTGGCGTAGTCCTTGAGCTGGTACTGGGCGCTGGCGGTCCAGTAATGGGCGCTGGGCTGGAAGCTGCTGTTCGGGTAATTGCGCAGGAAGGCGGTGAACGCTGTGGCGGCTTCCTTGTACTTGCCGCCGCGCAGCTGGTTGAGGGCCGCTTCGTAGTCGCGGTTCTCGTTGGCCGGATCGACTGCAGGGGGCTGCGGCGCCGGCTGCACAGGCGTCGCAGCCGGGTCGGCCGCGGCGGCGACGGGCGGCTCGACCTTGCGCAGGCGGTTGTCCAGGTCGACGTAGAAGTCCTTCTGCCGCTTGTTGGCGTTGGCCAGATCGTTGGCCAGAACTTCGTTCTCGCCGCGCAGGCGGGCGATCTCGGCCTTGAGCTGTTCGATCTGGTTGGCCAGTTCAAGCTGGGCGCGGGCGCTGGCTTCGAGCTTGTCGATGCGGGCGCTGAGCTGCTTGCGCATGTCCTCGATGCGGGCGCGGGCCTCGTCGTCGTCGAAGAGCCCCGCGTGGGCCCGCAGCGGCGCCAGCCCGACCACCAGCCCGGCCAGCAGAAGGGGCAGAAGGCGCTGCTTCATCAGAACTCACCCGAATAGAGCATGTCGCCGCGGCGGTTGGCAGACCAGCAGGTTTCGGTGGCGTCGCTGCAGCTGGGCTTTTCCTTGCCGAGGCTGACGGATTCGAGCTGGCTTTCGGGCACGCCAAGCAGGGACAGGGCCTTCTTGACCGCTTCGGAGCGCTTCTGGCCGAGGGCGAGGTTGTACTCGCGGCTGCCGCGTTCGTCGGTGTTGCCCTGGATGAGCATCTTCATCTGCGGATGGCCGACCAGGAACTTGGCGTGGGCTTCCACGAGGGCGCGGAATTCGTCCTTCACCACGTAGCTGTCGTAGTCGAAGTAGACGCTGCGCTTGGAGAGGATGCTTTTGGGGTCCTTGAGGGCGGCGATGCCGGCGCCGGCGGCGTCACCCGGGGTGACGGGGACCACGCGGCTGCTGTCGATGCCGGAGCTGGCGGCGCCGGAGCGGTCTTCGACGGCGGCACCGGACTGCTCGTCACCGGTCTTGGGGCTTGAGGAGCAGGCGGCCAGGATGCCGGCGGCGGCGAGGGTGAGGGCGAAGCGGGGGATGTTCATGGGGGACTCCGTGAGCGGTCGCAAGGGGCGGGTTAATGGAATGACCAGCTTATGGGCGCGTGGTTTCAGATCGGTCAGTTGCGAGGTTGCGGGCCCCAGGCGGGTTCGCGTACGTCGCCGGATTGTACCGACAGTCGCTGCTTGACACGACCGTCGGACGACACGGCGGCGAGCACGCCGCGACCGCCGATCTCGGTGGCGTAGAGGATCATGCGGCCGTTGGGGGCGAAGCTGGGGGATTCGTCCTTGGACGAGTCGGTGAGGATCTGGGTCTGGCGGGAATTGAGATCCATCATCGTGACCTGGAAGCGGCCGCCATTGCGGGACACGTAGACGAGATTGCTGCCGTCGGGGGCGGGGCGCGGGCTCACGTTGTAGCTGCCCTCGAAGGTGACGCGCTGGGCGTCGCCGCCGCTGCTGGGGATGCGGTAGATCTGCGGGCTGCCGCCGCGGTCGGAGGTGAAGTAGATCCACGCGCCGTCGGGCGACCAGGCCGGTTCGGTGTCGATGCCGGCGGAGCTGGCGAGGCGCTGCACGCCGGAGCCGTCCGCATTGACGGCGTAGAGCTGGGACTGGCCGTCCTTGGTGAGGACCACAGCCAGGCGGCGGCCGTCCGGCGACCAGGCGGGCGCCGAGTTGGAGCCCTTGAAGTTGGCGGCCACGTTGCGCTGACCGGTGGCGAGGGAATGCACATACACCACGGGCTTCTTCGATTCGAAGGACACGTAGGCGAGGCGCGTGCCGTCGGGCGACCAGGCCGGCGAGATGATCGGCTCCTTGGAGGCCAGCGCGGTCTGGGCGTTGCTGCCGTCGGCGTCGGCCACCTGCAATTCGTAGCGGGGGCCGGATTTGAGGACGTAGGCGATGCGGGTGGAGAACACGCCCGGTTCACCGGTGAGCTTCTCGTAGATGAAGTCGGCAATGCGGTGGCCGGTGGTGCGGTACTGGGCGGGCGACATGGTCATTGCCTGCACGCCGAGGGCGGCCTGCTTGGGGGTGTCGTAGAGGCGCACGCGGACTTCGTAGCGGCCGTTGCCGGTGGTCACCACGCTGCCCACCGCGAGGGCATCGGCACCGCGGCTGCGCACGCCGGGCAGGTTGACCTGGGCGTCGTAGCCCTGGGGTGTGGGGCCGAGTTCGATGAGTTTGAACAGGCCGCTGCGCTCCAGGTCGGCCTTGACCACGTCGGTGACGGGGCGCGGCAGGGCCGCCTCGCCTTCGAAGGCGGCGATGGCGACGGGCAGGCGGTTGGCGCCTGCGCCGGTGATCTCGATGGCGAGCTGGGCCTGGGCCGTTGCGGCGGCCAGCGCCAGTGCGCAGCCGGGGAGCAGGCCGCGCAGGAGGGTCAGGAAGGTCGCTTTCATGGGTGGATGGACGTCATCAGTGTGAATGGAGCGGGACGGGGCCGTTCGGGCGGCCTTCTCAGTCCCTCAGGGGATAGAACTTGAGTTCCAGCGTGCGGTTGAAGAGCTCCGGCTTGTCCGGTCGAGGCAGCGGGCTGGACTTCTGGATGGCCCGCTCGATGGCCGAGTCGAGCTGCGGCGTGCCGGTGGAGCGCTTGAGGCGGACTTCGATCACGGAACCGTCGGGAAGCTGATCCACGTAAAACAGGGCAAAGGGATCGCCGGCCACCCCCGGCGGCAGCACGATGTTTCCCTTGACCTTGGCGCGGATCTTCTCGATGTAGGCCTCGATGGCCTTGTTGCGCGCGGCACTGGCCTTGGCACCGGCGATGCGTGCCAGCTCTTCCTGGATCTGCGCGGACTGCTTGGCATTCTCGCTGTCATGGGCGAGCAATTCGCGCATGCGCCGATCCTCTTGCTCGCGGGCGCGATCGGAGGCCGCCTTGGCGTCCTTGTCGGCCTTGGCCTTGTCCAGTCTGGCCTGCTCGGCGCGGGCCTTTGCTTCGGCCTTGGGATCCGGTTTGGGTTCGGGCTTCGGCTCGGGCTTGGGGTCCGGCTTCTTCGGTTCGGGCTTGGGCTCGGGCTTTCTGGGCTCAGGCTTGGGTTCGGGCTTTTTCGGCTCGGGTTTCGGCTCCGGCTTGACGACCTCCTTCACCGGCTTGGGCGGGAGTTTCCTGGGCTCGGGCGCCTTGATGGCGATGTCGGGCTGCTTGCGTGGCGGCGGCGCGGGCTCGGGTTCCGGTTCCGGCCGGGGCGGCGGAGGCGGCGCAGGGCGCTCCTCGGCGGGGGCCGGCGGCGGTGGCGGCGGGGTGACCGGTGCCGTGACGGGCGGGGCGCTCACCAGCTCCACCTCGACCGGCTCGGGCAGGCGGTTCTGCCAGCGTACGCCATAGAACAGGAACAGGCCGAGCAGTACGTGGACCCCCGCCGCGAGGGCGGCGGAGGACCACTTGCCCCGTTCGTTGCCGGGCAGCGCAGGGTTCATCGGGCCGACTTGCCGATCTGCGTCTGCAGGCCGACCTTGTTGACGCCCGCGTTGCGCAGGTCGTTGAGGATGTCCATCACGCGCTCGTACTTCACGTCCTTGTCGGCGGCGATCACCACGGGCTGGCCCGGGTTGGCCGAGGTGGCATCCTGCAGGGCGCCGATCAGGTCGCGGCGGTTGTAGCTGCGCGGCTGGGACTGGCTGGTCTGGGCGAGGGTGAGTTCGCCGTCAGGCTTGACGGTGACGATCATGGCGTCGCTGGGCGGTGCGGGCACCTTGTCCACGCTGGGCAGGTTGACCGAGCCGGACTGGATCATCGGCGCTGTGACCATGAAGATGACGAGCAGCACCAGCATCACGTCGATGTAGGGGACGACGTTGATCTGGTTCATCAGGCGGCGTTGACGCATGGCGACTTCGCTCCGGTCAGCGCAGCTGGCGCTGGAGGATGTTCAGGAACTCTTCGGTAAAGCTCTCGAAGCGGATCGCGATGCGGTCGATGTCATGGGCGAAGCGGTTGTAGGCGACCACCGCGGGGATCGCCGCGAAAAGGCCGATGGCGGTCGCCACCAGGGCTTCGGCGATGCCCGGCGCCACGTGGGCGAGGGTCGCGGAGCCCACGTTGGAGAGCCCGCGGAAGGCGTTCATGATGCCCCACACCGTGCCGAACAGGCCGACGTAGGGCGACACCGAACCGACCGAGGCGAGGAAGGCGAGGTGGGCTTCCAGGTCGTCCACCTCGCGCTGGTAGGTGGCGCGCATGGCCCGCTTGGCGCCGTCCATGATGGCGCCGTGGTCCAGATTCTTGCCGCGCAGCTTGGCGAACTCCCGGTAGCCGGATTCGAAGATGCGCTCCATGCCGGCGGCCTCGTGGCGGCTGGTGGCGGCGGACTGGTACAGGGCGTTGAGGTCGCCGCCGCTCCAGAAGTCGCGCTCGAAGAGGTCGGTCTTCTTCTTGGCGTCGCGGATCTGGAACCACTTGCGGAAGATCCAGTACCAGGACATGAAGGACACGGTGCCGAGCAGCGCCATGACGAGCTTGACCAGCAGGCTGGCGTTGGCGATCAGGGACAGGATGGACAGGTCTTCGGTGACGTTCATGGGGTCAAACCAGGGTGGCGAACTGTGCGCGCACAGCGGGTGGAATCGGAATGGCGCGGCGGGCATCGCGGTCGATGCAGGCGATGACGACCTGGGCGTCGAACAGCTCGACGCCGTCGCGCAGGACTTTCTGGTGGAAGGTCAGGCTGGCATGGCCGAGCTTGGCGAGGGTGCTGACGACGGCCAGGTCGTCATCCAGCACGGCGGGCTGGCGGTAGTCGGCGCGGACGGAGCGTACCACGAAGAGCACCCCGTCCTCGCTGGCCAGGCGGTGCTGGCCGATGCCGCAGCTGCGCAGCCAGTCGGTGCGCGCCCGTTCGCAGAACTTGAGGTAGTTGGCGTAATAGACCACCCCGCCGGCATCGGTGTCTTCATAGTAGACACGCACGGGGAGGGTGAAGGAGGGGCGGACCGACTGCTCGGAAAGCGCGGGGCGGGCAGGGTCGGTCTGGGCATGCATTGTGACATTTTACCGTAGCTGGGGACGTGTACCGGTTCTGGCGCGTGCCGGCGCTGTTTCAAAATGTAGGGGCGGAACGGGGGCGGTGATTGTATTTGCCGCGTTCCTGTGCCTAGAATCCCGCCCTGTGCCCGGGCCGGCGTCGGACAGACGCGGCCGGATGCACCGGCACCCGGATGCGTCGGGGGTGAAGCCGTTGCCCAGTACGTTGCTGGAAACGCGTGACAGGCTGCGTCCCGGAGGACGCGGCTGGCGTGGGATCCGCGTGTCGAATCAAGGAGGAACGAGACATGGTTGCTACCACCAAGGACAAAATTCTGACCGAAGCCGAAATTCTGGCGGCGCCCGAAGAAGAGTACATGAACCCGGCGCAGCTGGAATTCTTCCGTGACCGCCTGAGCCGCATGCGCCAGGAGCTGCTGGACAATGCGGCCAGCACGGGCGCCTCCCTGCGCGAGAACGAGATCGTCGCCGATCCGGCTGACCGGGCCACCGTTGAAGAAGAGCACGCCCTCGAGCTGCGTGTCCGCGACCGGGAGCGCAAGCTGCTGAAGAAGATCGACGAGGCCCTCAACCGCATCGCCGAAGGCGAATACGGCTGGTGCGAGGAGACCGGCGACCCCATCGGCATCGGCCGCCTGCTCGCCCGTCCTACGGCCACCCTGTCCATCGACGCCCAGGAGCGCCGGGAACGGACCCAGAAGCTGTACGGGGAATAAGCCGGCGCCCCGCCGTCGCGTGGTGACGGACCCGCCCCGCGGATGACCGACCCGATGCGCGCCGCACACCGAATCCCCGTCACCCTCCTCACCGGCTTCCTCGGCGCCGGCAAGACCACCCTTCTCAATCATCTGCTGCGCCGGCCCGACATGGCCGGCACGGTGGTGGTCATCAACGAGTTCGGCAGCATCCCCCTCGACCACCTGCTGGTGACTCACCTGGACGAGCAGGTCGTGCTCCTCGAATCCGGCTGCCTGTGCTGCACCGTGCGGGGCGACCTGTCCCGCTGCCTGCGGGAACTCTTCATGCGGCGCCTGCGTCGCGAACTCCCTGCCCTCGACCGGGTGATCGTCGAAACCACCGGTCTGGCCGATCCGGCGCCGGTGCTGTTCACCCTGATGAATGATTTCTTCGTCGCCGAGCGCTACCGCCTCGATGGCGTGGTGACGGCCGTGGATGGCGTCTTCGGCGCCGACCAGCTGGCCGCGCGGCCGGAGGCCGTCAAGCAGGCGGCGATGGCCGACCGGCTCGTCATCACCAAGGTGGACCAGGCCACGCCGGCCCAGCTTGACGCGGTCGACGCCCGCCTGGCGCGCCTCAACCCCGGTGCGCCGCGCCTGCGCAGCGTGGGTGGCGCGGTCGATCCGGCCGATCTGCTCGACTGTGGCCTGTGGAATCCCGTCACGCACTCGGCCGATGTGGCGCGCTGGCTGGGGGACGGGGCGGTCGCCGCCCAGCGCGATCCGGATTACCGCCCGCTGACCGCGAAGCCCTCTGCGCCCGCCGGACAGCACGATGCGGCGGTCCGTGCCTTTGCGCTCCGCCTGCCCGCGCCTGTCGCGTGGGGCGATTTCTCGGCGGCCCTGGATGCCCTGCAGAGCCTGTGGGGCGAGCGCCTGCTGCGGGTGAAGGGCCTCGTGCACGTGGCCGGCGAGGTGAGTCCGCGGGTGATCCAGTGTGTCCATCACCTGCGCTATCCGGATGCGGCCCTGCCGGCGTGGCCGCAGGGTGCGCGGGAGACCCGCCTGGTGTTCATCGTGCGGGAGCTCGACCCGGCCGTGGTGGAGCGCGCCTTCGCCTGTTTCTGTGTGCCGGAGCTCGTCGCGTGAGGCGCATGCCCTTCCGCGGCCGGCCCTCGGCCCTGTTCCGCGGCACGCTGGCGCTGTTGCTGGTGTGCGCCCAGCTGCTCGGGGCGATGCATGCCATCGGCCACTTCGAGGCAGCGGAGCGTCCGTTGCGCGTCGATGCGCAGGCTGCCCCGGCGAGCGGTGGCCAGCCGGCGACCGAACGCCACGAGCGCTGCCTGCTGTGTCTGGCTGCCGCCGATCTGGGCGCGGCCCTGCCGGTCACCCCGTCTCTGCCGGGGCCGGAAGCACCCGTTTCGGCCCTTCCGCCCGATGCTGGCACCCTGCCGGCCTTCCTCCGCCCGCCGACGCCGTCGAGCCGCGATCCGCCCGTTTCTCCCGTCTGACCCCGTTCCCCCCGTGACCGGCCGGCGCTCTGGCGCCGACCGGCTGTGAGCTTGACGGACCGATCCGAGGAGATCCGACCATGTCCATCGTACGACCGGGCGCGCTGTGCGTCGCCCTGGCGGCGGCCTTGCCCGCCGTCGCGTCCGCGGCCGACAGCGCCGCCGACCTGAAGCAGCTGCGCGACGAACTGCGTGCCCTGCGCGACACCTACCAGCAACGCATCGACGCCCTCGAAAAGCGCCTTGCCGACAGCGAGGCCCGCGCAGCGCGCGCCGAAACCACCGCCACCGCGGCGGCCCGCAGTGCGGAGCAGGCCGAGCAGAAGGCCGCGGCCCTGCCTGACGTGGCCATCGCGCCCGCCACCCCGCCCTCCGGCGAAGGGGCCTTCAACCCCGCCGTGTCGCTGATTCTCGACAGCAAGTTCACGCGCTTCCAGCAGGATCCGGCGAAGTACCGCCTCGACGGCTTCATCCCCTCGGGCGGCGAAGTGGGGCCGCCGCGAAAGGGCTTCAGCCTGGGCGAATCCGAGCTGGCGGTCTCCGCCAACGTGGATCATCTGTTCCGCGGCAACGCCCGCTTCTCCCTGGCCGATGACGGCGCCGGCGGGACGGTCGAGGTGGAAGAGGCACACATCGAGACCCTGGCCCTGCCGGAGGGCCTCAAGCTCAAGGCCGGGCGCTTCCTGTCCGGCGTGGGCTACCTCAACGTGCAGCATCCCCACGAGTGGGACTTCACCGACGCGCCCCTCGCCTACAAGGCCTTCCTCGGGCCGCGTCTGCAGAACGACGGGGTGCAGCTGCGCTGGGTGGCGCCGACGGACCTGTTTGTCGAACTGGGCGGTGAGCTGGCCAGCGGGCAAAAATATCCGGGCGCCGAGCGGGCCGCCAACGGGGCCGGGCTGTGGACGGCCTTCGCCCATGTGGGCGGCGATGTGGGTGCCTCGTCGGCGTGGCAGGTCGGGCTGTCCCACGTCCATGCCAATCCCCGCGCGCGGACCTTCGAGGACGGCGGTGTAAGCAACGCCTTCTCGGGCCGCAGCCGGCTGTGGATTGCCGACTTCGTCTACAAGTGGGCGCCGGATGGCAATCCGACGGTCAACAACCTCAAGCTGCAGGGTGAATTCTTCCGGCGCAGCGAGGACGGGGATCTCACCTATGACCTGGCGGGTGCCGGGCAGGCATCGGCGGCAAGTTTCCGCCAGTCCGGCGGTTATCTTCAGGCGGTCTACCAGTTCATGCCCCACTGGCGCGCCGGGGTCCGGGGTGACTGGCTGCGGGCCGGCAGCATCGACCTGGGGAGCCTGAGCACGACGGAGCTCCCCGGCCTGGTGGTCTACAACCCGAGCCGCCAGTCGGCGATGGTGGATTGGTCGCCGTCGGAGTTCTCGCGCCTGCGCCTGCAGCTGGCCCGCGACACCTCCCGCGCCGGTGAGACCGATCACCAGCTCTGGCTGCAATACATCATGAGCCTCGGCGCCCACGGCGCCCACAAGTTCTGAGGAACACGACCATGCTCCGTACCCTGCTGTTGCGCCTCGTGGCGCTCGTGCTGTTCACGTCCGCCGGCGCTGCGTCGGCGGCCCTCAACGTCTTCGCCACCGTGCCCGAATGGGCCGCCCTGGCCAAGGAGATCGGCGGCGATCAGGTGACCGTCTTCGCCGCCACCACGGCCCTGCAGGACCCGCACCGCATCGAGGCACGCCCCTCGCTGATCGCCCGCGCCCGCAGCGCCGGGCTGGTGGTGGCCACCGGCGCCGAGCTGGAGATCGGCTGGCTGCCCATGGTCTTGCGGGAGTCCGGCAACGCCGCGGTGCAGCCCGGCCAGCCCGGCTACTTCGAAGCGGCGACGGTGGTGCGCATGCTGGAAGTGCCGACCCGCCTGGACCGGGCTGACGGGGACGTGCATCCCGCCGGCAATCCCCACCTCCAGCTCGATCCGCGCAACATCCTGCGGGTGGGCGAGGCCCTGGCGGCGCGGCTGGCCCAGGTGGATCCGGCCCACGCGGAGGTCTACAAGGCCAATCTGGCCCGCTTCGGCGAGCGCTGGCGGGCCGCCCAGGCGCGCTGGGAGCAGGCGGCGGCGCCCCTGCGCGGTGTACCGGTGTGGGTCCAGCACCGGGCCTTTCCCTACCTGTCCGCGTGGCTTGGCCTGAAGGAAGTCGGCGCCCTGGAGGCCAAGCCTGGCGTGGAGCCGGGCAGCGCCCAGCTTGCCGATGTGCTCGCCCGCCAGAAGGCGATGCCGGCGCGCATGGTGCTGCGCCCGGCCTATGCCCGTGCCACTGCGTCCGACTGGCTGGCGGAGCGGGCCGGCATTCCGGCGGTGGTGCTGCCCTTCACCGTGGGCGGCTCGGCCGAGGCGCAGGATCTGTTCGGGCTCTTCGACGACACGGTGCGGCGCCTGCTTGCCGCGCTGAAGTAAGGGGGCGGCGATGTCCGGGCATCTGTTGCGGGTGAGCGGTCTGGTGGCCGGCTACCGCGAGCCGGTGACGGCTCCGGTCAGCTTCACGCTGAAGCGGGGCGAGATCCTCGGCATCGCCGGTCCCAACGGGGCCGGTAAATCGACCCTGCTCAAGGCCCTGTGGGGCGGCGTGCGGGTGTTTGCCGGCGCCGTGGAGAAGGCGCCCGGCCTGAGCATTTCCCACCAGGCCCAGGGCTTTGACGATCTGCGTGGGGTGCCCCTGTCCGGGCGCGAGCTGCTGCGCCTGACCGGCGCACCGCCGGACGGCCTGCCGCCGTGGGTGCAGGAGCGCCTCGACCGGCGCCTCGACCGGCTGTCCGGCGGCCAGTTCCAGTTCCTGCGCCTGTGGGCCTGCCTGGCCGCGCCGGCCGACCTGATCCTGCTGGACGAACCGTCCAACAACCTGGATACGGCCGGCGTCGCCTATCTTGCGGACTGGCTTGGGCGGGCTCACGGCGATCAGGGCATCGTGATCGTCTCCCACGATGCGGCGCTGATGGCGCAGGTGTGTACGCGCATCCTGCACGTGGACGCGGTGGAGGTGGCGGCATGAGCCTCGAATTTCTGGTCGATCCCCTGTTCCGCCTGCCCTTCCTCACCGGACTCGCCCTGGCGGGCCTGTTGCCGGTGCTGGGCATGTACCTGCGCCTGCGCAACGAATGGCTGGCCGCGCTGGCCTTCGCCCAGATGGCGTCAGGCGGGGCGCTGGTGGCCATGGTGGCCGATGCGCCCATGCTGCTGGGCGGCGCCGTGGCGGCGCTGCTGGCGGCCCTGGTCAAGGGCTTCGCGGCCCGCGCCGGGGCCAGCGCCTATGCCCTGATGATGCTTCTCGGGTGGGGCGGCGGCGTGCTCCTGGTGGCCAACCATCCCCTGGCGGAGCAGGCCGGCCATGCCCTCTTCGACGGGCAGTTGTACTTCACCGGGGGGGCGCACCTGTTGGCCGCCCTGATTGCCGTGATCGTGGCGATGCCCGTGCTCGCCTGGCTGTCGCGTCCGCTGCTGCTGGGACGCTTCTTTCCCGAGTTCTTCCGCGCCCGTGGCCTGGACGAGCGGCCGCGGCTGGTGCTGTTCGACCTGATCGCGGGATTGTCCGTGGCCCTGGCGACGGTGAGCCTGGGAGTGATGGCAGCGTTCGCGCTGGTGTTCGTGCCGCCGATGGTGGTGTTTCCGCGGGCGCCGGGCTGGCGCGTCGGCCTGCTGGTGGCGGCCGTGGTGGGGATGGGCGGTTATGTGACGGCCTTCGCCCTGGCGCTGGTGTTCGATCAGCCCTTCGGACCGGTCTGCGCGATTCTGCTGGTGCTATTGTCAGGCCTCGTCGGCCTGATCGGACGGCAGTCATAATTCACACCTGTGAGCGCAAGTAATTCACGGTTCGTCATGGTGTTGACGGTGTTATCCTAATCGTTCATCCCCTGTTGAATTCATCTGGAGTACGTTGTCGTGGTGCTACCGTTTTTCGGCAAGAAGCCCCCGCCTGCCGGAAGCAGCACGCCCCGTTCGAGTGCGCGGAGTCCGTCCGGATCATCCGCGGCGGCGGCGCGTCCGGGCCTGCCCCAGCCCGATCGAAACGAAACGTCCTCCCTCGACTTCACCATCGCCGGGGGCGACATCAAGCGCGTGCTGGCCCAGTGTGCCGACCGTGTGCATGTGGAGGAAGGCGTCGACGAGATGTCGCCGCCTGCAGAAGAAGCCGCCATCCTGTATGCCAACGGTGCCTGGAACGAGGCCCGCTCGGTGCTGGAGCATGCCCTGCAGACCACCGGGTCCAG
Source organism: Rhodocyclaceae bacterium (assembly GCA_035335645.1). Taxonomy (GTDB): domain Bacteria; phylum Pseudomonadota; class Gammaproteobacteria; order Burkholderiales; family Rhodocyclaceae; genus Zoogloea. Next base: position 13,407 of record DAOQMM010000084.1, read on the forward strand.
CGATGCGCGCCTGGGCGTGTGGGTGATGCTCCTCGATCTGCTGCGGCTCACCGGCCAGCGCGAGCAGTTCGATGCCCTGAGTCTGGCCTTCGCCACCGAATTCGAACGCTCGCCGCCGGCCTGGCAGGATCTGTCCAGCCAGAGCGCCCGTCCGATGGCCAGCAAGACACCTCTGGTCAATCTTTCCGGCGCCCTGTCCGGCCAGGCGGCAGCGCAGTTCGCCCAGCTGATCCAGGTCGGCATGCGCTCGGGGGCCCTGCGCATCGACCTCACGCGCCTGCGCAGCATCGACCAGGCCGGGGCCGAGCTGCTCCTGCGTGCGGTGCGTGGCCTGCGCAAGGCGCGCATCCGCCTGTCTCTGGTGGGCGCCCCCCATCTGGTGAATCTCGTCTCCGGGCAGGTGGTCCGCGGACGGGCCGACAACAAGACCCAGTGGCTGTTGCTGCTTGAGGCGCTGCAATACACCGACCAGCAGGAGCGCTTCGAGGAACTGGCGGTGGATTACGCCATGACCTTCGAGGAATCGCCACCGTCCTGGGAGCCGCCGATGGTCACGGAGAGCCAGACCGAGGCGGTCGAGGCGGTCGGCATGAACGATATCTTCGTGCTGGAAGGCGAAGTGGTCGGCCCCAATGCCGAAGCGCTGCGCAAGCTGGCCGCCTTTGCCAACGACCGCAACAAGATCGAGGTGGACTGCGGGCGCCTGCGGCGCATGGACTTCGTCAGCGCGGGCAACCTCTTCAACATCGTCTCCCAGTTGCACAGCAAGGGCCGCCTGGTGGTGCTCAAGAGCGTCAATAGCATGGTGGCGGCACTGATGCAGGTGATGAGCCTGCACGAAGTCGCGCGCATCGAGCTGCGCGGCTGAATTCGCGCCCACCGGGTGGGCGCCCTTGGCTGCCCGCGTTCGCGGGGGCTTGCATTCCTTCTCACCGACCCCATATTTCCGCGATGGAACAATATCACGGCACCACCATCCTCTCGGTCCGGCGCGGCCGCCACGTGGCCCTCGGCGGCGACGGGCAGGTCACCCTCGGCAACATCGTCATCAAGGCCAGTGCGCGCAAGGTGCGGCGGCTCTACCAGGACCGGGTCCTGATCGGCTTCGCCGGCGGCACTGCCGACGCCTTCACCCTCTTCGAGCGCTTCGAGGCCAAGCTCGAGAAGCACCAGGGCCACCTGCTGCGCAGCGCCGTCGAGCTCGCCAAGGACTGGCGTACCGACCGTGCCCTGCGCCGCCTGGAGGCCATGCTGGCGGTGGCCGATCTGGACAACTCCCTGATCATCACCGGCAACGGCGACGTGCTGGAGCCGGAGCAGGGCATCGTTGCCATCGGCAGCGGCGGCGCCTACGCCCAGGCGGCGGCCCGCGCCCTCGTCGAGAACACCGAGCTGGCGCCCGAAGACGTGGTCAAGAAGGCCCTCAGCATCGCCGGCGACCTGTGCATCTACACCAACCAGAGCCACACCATCGAGGTTCTGAAGCCCTGATCCCGACCCCATGACCCAGATGACCCCGCCGGAGATCGTCTCCGAACTCGACAAGCACATCGTCGGCCAGTCCCGCGCCAAGCGCGCCGTCGCCGTGGCCCTGCGCAACCGCTGGCGGCGCAGCCAGGTGGCCGAGCCCCTGAAGAGCGAGATCACCCCCAAGAACATCCTGATGATCGGCCCCACCGGCGTCGGCAAGACCGAGATCGCCCGCCGCCTGGCGCGCCTCGCCAACGCCCCCTTCATCAAGGTGGAGGCCACCAAGTTCACCGAGGTGGGCTACGTGGGGCGCGATGTGGACACCATCATCCGCGACCTGGTGGAGATCGCCATCAAGTCCCACCGGGAAGAGGCCATGAAAAAGGTCCGCGACCGCGCCCAGGACGCCGCCGAGGACCGCATCCTCGACGTGCTGCTGCCGCCGGCCCGGCCCACGATGGGCTTCGGCAATGAAGCGCCCAGCGCCGAGGAGAACGCCACCCGCCAGAAATTCCGCAAGAAGCTGCGGGAGGGCGACCTGGACGACAAGGAAGTGGACATCGAGGTCAGCGCCCCCGGCATGACCGCCGAGATCCTCGCCCCGCCGGGCATGGAAGAGCTCACCGGCCAGCTCCAGAGCATGTTCCAGAACCTGGGCGGCGGGAAGAAGAAGTCCCGCAAGCTCAAGATCCGCGAAGCCCTCAAGCTCCTCACCGACGAGGAGGCCGGCCGCCTCGTGAACGACGAGGACGTGAAGCTCGAAGCCCTGCGCCGGGTGGAGCAGAACGGCATCGTCTTCCTGGACGAGATCGACAAGATCGCCACCCGCTCCGACAGCCACGGCGCGGACGTCTCCCGCCAGGGCGTGCAGCGCGACCTGCTGCCCCTCGTGGAAGGCACCACCATCAGCACCAAGTACGGCATGGTGAAGACCGACCACATCCTCTTCATCGCCAGCGGCGCCTTCCACCTGTCCCGCCCGAGCGACCTGATCCCCGAGCTGCAGGGCCGCTTCCCCATCCGCGTGGAGCTGGAGTCCCTGTCCGTGGAGGACTTCGAGCGCATCCTCACCCAGACCGACGCCTGCCTCACGCGCCAGTACGAGGCCCTCCTCGCCACCGATGGCGTCAGCCTGAGCTTCGCGCCGGACGGCATCCGCCGCCTCGCCGAGATCGCCTTCCAGGTGAACGAGAAGACCGAGAACATCGGTGCGCGCCGGCTCTATACCGTCATGGAAAAGCTGCTGGAAGAGCTCGCCTTCGAGGCTGGCCGCGCCGGCAACCAGACCGTCAACATCGACGCCGCCTTCGTGGACGGACGCCTCGAGACCCTTGCCCAGCGCGAGGACCTGGCCCGCTACGTGCTGTAAGCGCGGCGTCCGGCGCGCCCTTCGCGGCGTGCCGGGGCGCGGGGCCGCGTGCGTATCCTGGCTGCCCCGTGGCGGCCGGGTCGGCCCTACAATGGCGGTCCGCCGGCATCCGACCGGAGATTCCCCTTCCGGTCATGCTGCTGCGCATCGTTTCCATCCTCTTCCCCCTCTTCGCCCTCACCGCGCTCGGCTATCTGGTCGGCCGGCGCCAGCGGCCCGACCTCTCCCACGCCAACAAGCTGAACATGGACGTGTTCGTGCCGGCGCTGG
>DAOQMM010000085.1:0-16482 GCA_035335645.1 Rhodocyclaceae bacterium
AACACCTGACCGCATATCCCTTGTCCAGCAACGCATCCACCAGATGCGACCCTATGAACCCGCGCCCGCCAATTACCAGACAACGCATCTTCCACCTCAAATACGGACCCGAAATCAGGGAACCAAAGACCTGATTACTTGACGGACGTCACCTTTACATGGAACCAGTCCCAGATCGGCGTGCCGTTTCCATTGTCGACACGAATTTCAAGCGACTTCGCGCCCTTTACATCAAGGGTCTTTTCCTGGCTGAAGTTGCGATCGACCGTGAATTTATCGACGGATTTTCCATCGACCAGCAATTCTACGCCGACAATACCTGCATCGGCATGCGCCTTGCCTTCTTCATTAAGGGGCGCAATGTAAGGCTTGATCCCGATGGCACGCAATTTCCCGTCCAAATTGAAGCTGACAGACGTGGGCGCAGTGGCGCCCGGATGGATCATGATCCCATTTTCATTCAGCGCAACATTCCCGACCTGATCGCCGATGGTTTCGGACGTCTTCAGTGCAAAAAGAAACTTGCTTTCCTCGCCCGCCGGAACGTTCGGACCGGATTCACAAGCCACCAGCCCTGCGACGAAACAGCCGGCCACGACAAGACTCTTAAGATTCTTCAGACGCATTTCAAGACTCCTCACCTAATTGAACGAAATCAAGATCCAGTCCGTATCCGGACCGTTGTAATTGTCGACGACCACCCGCCATCCCGAGTTTGCGGGCATCGTGAAATGAAAGGGGGATCCCACTTTGACGATGGATTGCGCCGCCACCTCACCCTTCCTCGAGAACGTCACCCTGGCGACAGCCGCGCCCCGCGCAACGGCCTCCGGAGGCACCTTCGGGGACACTGAAACCGTCACCTGGAGGGCTCGACCACCGTACCCGGCGGCAAAGCCGCTGGCATCGAAATCGAAACCTGTGGGTGTCGTCGCGCCGGGATGGATGAACAGCGTGTCACTGCCCTCCGACCTCAGCACACCAAACTGGTCACCCAAGGAAACATCCGACACATACTTCTCCACCGACACCGGGGCAGTCGGACCGGCATTCAGGCCGGACATCCGCCCGACCGCGTCCTTGCGGGCGAGCACCGCAAACCAGTACTTGGAGTCCACCCCGCTCGAGAACGTCCTGTCGAATATCTTGACGACCTGATAATCACTGAAGAGCGGCTTCGAGAAATCCGGGTCAGATGGATTCCCCGGCGAGATGTAGATTTCGGGGCGAAGACGTTCCAGCACGTTCCCGGCCTCGTATCGCCGGTTGAGGTAGGAGCTGTCGATCACCTTACGCCCGGAGAAATAGGCGGGGTTGCCATGCCCTGCCATCACGACATAGCTTTCCGGCGTATGTGCAGCCACCCATCGCCCGGCATCCGCACGGTCCCGCTCATAGTTGTCGGCCCAGACCTTGAAACCCTCTGACAGGCCTCGCTCGTGACGCTGTACCGCCAGGACCGCCGTCACAAGGAACACCAGCACCACCGCGTCCCCCAAGAGGGCCCCCTGATGACCCGACCGGAGCCTGGCAAGCTGTCGCGCAACCCCGTCCAGTCCGACCGATGCCAGCACGAAGAGCGAAGTCATCGCGCCCATCCCGTACCAGGCGTAAGGCTCGACGGGGTGTTTGATCGTATAGGCGGTGAGATGAATGAGCAGGAGCCCCCCGAACAGGCACAGGACGGGCCGTGAGGGCCTGATCGCCCACGCAAGTCCGAGCAGGCAGACGCTCGCGTATTTGTTGATACCGCTCAGCAGCACGAACTGGCCATACCATCGCCAGTCGATGATCGGGACCAGGTGGCTCTGGTGCAAGGCCTTCGTAATGAAGGAATTCGGTACCGGCGCCCCGAAATACCACCACGCAAACAGATACCACGCCCCGCTGAGGAGAAGCGCGATGACCGCCGCCGTGGCTGGAACACGCCGATCCCGCAGCCACGCCGCAGCCAGGACGAGCAGTCCGACAGGCACCATGTCGAGCTTGTGGATCATGAGGAGCCCGGCAGCCACACCTGCGATCCATGGCCGATCGGTTCCAAAAATCGAAAAAAGTGCAAAGGCCAGAAGAATGATCGTGAGTGGCGTCTCCAGGCCTGAGCCCACCCAGTAGGTGATCTGGCTGCTGGTGGCACTGAAAGCGAGAAACCCCAGACCGGCCACCAGACTGATGCGTTTCGCCAGCAGCCAGGCGATCACTGACAGGCCCGCCGCTCCAGCCACGATTCCGGCATTCATCACCGTCGTCACGGGATCGAAGCCAAACATCAGGGGAAGGGTGAGGAAGACCGGGAAAAGGGGCGCGCTCGCACCCCACACCGGCGCCTCACCGATGTTCCATACCCAGAAATGTCCGTGCAGCATATTCACTGCATAACGCAGGAAAAATGCGCCATCGTCCGCGAGCTCTGCCGCCTTGTGAGCGTTCATCAAGAACAGGTAAACGCCGGCACAGAGCACAAAAAACAAGGCCTGCAGCCACGGCTTGCCGTCCAACGAGTATCCCTGCACTTTCAAGCCACAACCCCTTATATAAACCGGCGAAAATCCTTCGAGCCCGCAATCACCCTGATTGCTCAGGAAAAACACTCCTGGTCCAGGCCGATGAAGAAATCATCGCCCACCTTGACCATGCTGCCCGCAGCGAGCTCGGACATGGACAGATCCCGCGTCTGTCCGTCGGGTGCGGCAATCCGCACACTGGCATTGATCCGCTGGATACCCGCCGGAAAACTGAGCGCAAAGCCGAATTGCTCACCCCGAATCACGAGTCCTGCGCCCCCGAATCCTGCCCGTACATCGGGCCTCGGCGCGAACTGACGGGTTTGGGCCACCACCCGGTCATTGACGCGAATCTCGACAGACATCGGCTCACCGGCCTTCGCAATGCACCAGCCAGAGACAAAACTGGCCTCATTGCGTGGATCCATGGGCTCGAAGCGGCGGAATTCCACGATGCCCCGCCCGCCTTCAGGCGCAGGAGGCGAAGCATAGACGGCCAGGATTTCATCCACATATTCGGCAATCGACTTCGGCGGCCGGCACCGGCTGCTGAGCTCGCTCAGAAGCGTCGGCTCCTCCAGGACACGGCGCAGCGTGTCCGCCAGACTGTCCGGATTGCCCGGCTCGAACAGCAATCCGTTTTCACCGTGCCGGACGACTTCCGACATGCCGGGAAAATTGGACGCCACCACCGGGCACCGGGCCGCCAGCGCCGAATGAATCACGAGGGGCGCGTTCTCGAACCAGACGGACGGAACCACCAAGGCGTCGATTCCACTCAGGACCTCCGCGATCTTGCCATTCGGGAACGTCCCGCAGAACTCAATGAACGGAGCCCCGTCGGCGAGTGACTGCAGCTCGGCAAAGTAAGCCGGAGAATCCTTCGGATTGCCGTAGATCTTCAACCGGACATCCGCACGGGCCAGCTTCCGGATCGCCTTGATCAGGACGTGGCAGCCCTTATGGGATGACAGCCCGCCGATGAATCCGAATGTCAACGTCCTGCCCTGCACATGGGCGCGGATCACGTCGTTGTAATTGTCGATGTTGATCCCGTACATGTGCTGCCGGATCAACTCGGGACGCACCCCGTTACGCGTCAGCGCATCGGTCATCAGATTGGTGGGCGACACAATGCCATTGAGCGCGTTGAGACGGGAGATCACGAACTCATGGCGCCTCGACAGCGCGGAGATCTCGTTGCGGAACGGCATTTGTCGCGGCAACCAACCCTTGCGCGCGAGCGTGACGACCTGATCCGCAAGGAAATCCGGGGCATACTTGGCAGCTTTGGCGATCCGGCTCCAGCGCGCCCGCATGGCCACATGGCGCACGCAATTGCCGCCGGCCCCCTCGGGCCCCTTGCACGGGGTGCCGTCGTCCAGCATGAGCAGGCTGGTCGGACAGGCGCTCCAGAAATCGGTGGGCGTGAAGTAGGTGGGAATCTTCATCCCGGTGGCCACGTCGATGATCGACGTTCCCAGGCGGGACATGTGGAAGATATGCACCAGATCGGGCTGAAATTCGTCCAGTAAGGACTGGAAATAGCGGGCCACCAGGCGATTGGTGTACTCCATTTCCATGATCACGTTCTGGTCACCCATCGGCACGAATTCATGTGTGAACCGATAGACCCGGATTCCCTCGATCTCGTATTCATCGAAGCGTTCGGCGTCCCGCAGGGGTGCCTTGGCAGGGGCCCCCGTCAGCACGCGGACTTCATGGCCGCGACGCATCAGATCCTTGGCGACGCTGAAGGTCAGGACTTCGGTCCCGGATATGTATTCCGGCGGAAACTGATGGACAGTCAATACTATTTTCATTGTTCTTCACTCTCACGACGGCGGATCAGGCCTACCCGCACCAGGATCAGGTGCCACAAACGGCGCAACAGGAAACGGGGACTTGCCATCCGGCTGGAATACAGCGTCAGCATGGATCGATATTGAACCTGATGGGCATTTCGTTCCTGCTCCAGGCACTCGACCTGACTTTCCAGCGCCCCGATTCTACTGCGGTGCACCATTTCTTGCTCGATGAATGTGGCAACCCTCCCTTCGGCATCGGCCAGACTGCGTTCGAGCGCCGTGCGCGTCGCCTCGGAGACACCCAGCCGTCGGGCCTCACGATCCAGTTGATCGCGCATCCTGACGGCATCACGCTCAAGATTCCGGACGGATGCCGCGGCACTGTCCGCGTCCTGTTGAACTGCGGCAAGCCGTTTCTCATGGACATCGGCCTGGGTCTGATAGGCCGTCAATTCAGCTTCCAGCCGCCGGACATAGGCGTCAAACTCGCTCAGGCGCGAGACGGCCTCATCAAGCTGGGTCCGGTAAGCCTGTGACTCGCCCGCGCACGCGGCCACATGCTCAAGCAGGCTCGCGGTGTGCTCGGACGCCGCCTGGAGCTGCGTTTCGGCGCCCCGGATCTGCTCGCAATACTCGACCGACTGACGCTGGTAGGCCTCGATCTGGCTCAGGAGCGTTGAAGCGTACGCAGCGCCTTCCTGAAGGCGCGCCTCCGCGGCCCGGCTCTGTTCGGCGTGCTGCGATGCCTGCCGCTCGTACGCCACGACCTGATCCTGCAGGCTCGCGATGTGCTCGGACGCCGCCTGGAGCTGCGTTTCGGCGCCCCGGATCTGCTCGCAATACTCGACCGACTGACGCTGGTAGGCCTCGATCTGGCTCAGGAGCGTTGAAGCGTACGCAGCGCTTTCCTGAAGGCGCGCCTCGGCAGCCTGGATCTGCTCCGCGTACGACGCGGACTCCCGCGCATAGGCCGCCACCTCGCCCTGCAAGCCCGCAACCAGACGATCAGCCGCGCTCAGCCGGGCCTCGGCCTCGGCCTGCCGCCGTTCGAGCGTGGCAGCGACGTTCCGGCTCTCACTCAAGGCGCGCTCCACCTCCGCCCGGGAGGCCGTCGCGTCGATGACATCGGCCTGCGCCTTGCGGACGCTGCGGGCGTATTCTTCCGACTCTGCCTTCAGCGCAGCCAGCTCCCGGACCAGCCGTTCCGCATACCCTGAAAGCTCGCGCGTCGTCGTCTGGGCCGCGTCCAGTTGCTGACGGTAGGCATCGGACTGACCCTGATAGCTTCCCAGTTCTCCCGCCAGACGTTCGCTGTAGGCCGCCGTGTCGCGCGCGGCGTCGACGGCCCGCGACAGTTGCTCGCGGTATGCATCCGACTGGGCACGGTAGGCAGCCAGCTCCCGATCACGGACCGCCAGTTGCTCGCGCTGACAGACCAGCTCGCGCAACACGGCGGCGTGCCGGGACAGACGGTCGCGCCGGGGATGCAGCCACCACCAGGGCTTGACGTCCACGTCATCGACATGGACGAGCGCATAGGCGCACGCACTGGCATATTCGAGAATCGACGCCAGTTCCGGCAAGCCGAATTCGGCCGGATGGGCCAGATCGCCGATCGCGCCTGACCAATCCCCCCCCACCGCCCTGCGGGCCCGCTCGATCCCGGTGGACCACCATCGCAGTGCGGAGTCGCGATGCCCTTGGTGCAGGTTCAACTGCCCAAGAATGAGGCAGGCTTCCACCACCCGGTTGTCCAGCAGCGGACTGAAGCGATCCGACCCCCGCGCGATGCAGCCTTCCAGGGATTCGGCCGCACGGGCGAAATCACCCACGCCCATCCACAGCCGCCCCAGCACGAACTGCAAGGACACGCACCAACGCTGGCCGTGCGGACTGGGGGGATCCTCGTCCAGGTAGACCATCACGCGACGGTCCAGAGCCTCCACGGCGGCGCACGTGGTTTCCGGTGCATCCAGCATCTGGTAGGCCAGCACGCATAAGGCAGCGCCCGCGTCGGCGGTATCGAGGGCGGCCGTCGCGGCCACTTCTTCGGCGAGCACGTGCAATGCCCCGGGCGCCTGAAGCCGATGGGCGATATCCACCATGCCCCGGACCAGCCAGGGATTCCGGTAATCCCGCCCGAATGCCGTAACGTTCCAGTCCGGCGACGGAAACTGCGGGAACTGGGTCTCCCGGTACGGCACGTCCTGCCCCTCCAGGGGCGAACGCATCGCCACGGCAAGCCACCATTCCGCGTCGGGGGCCTGATCGTCGGCCACGTCCGGCGATACGTCCCGCAGCGAGCGCCCGGCCGCCGTCCAGGCCGTGCGGTCGGGGCCGCTCTTGTGCTGGCTGGCCGACTGGGCCACGAGCTTTTCGAGGATGAAATGTGCCCCCAATTCCCGGCGCAGGCGCTCCAGTGTGTAGACGTGCACGTGGAAGGGATTCGGGTCCTCGCCGGTTTCATCGCTCCAGTCGTTGGGCACGCTGACGACGATGCGTCCGGCAGGGGTCAGGACGCGGTGAAACTCGGCGAGGAGTGCGAGATTGTCATCCACGTGCTCCAGCGTCTCGAAGGACACCACCACGTCGACAGAATGATCGGGGATCGATGCGAGCGCGCCCGGCAGGAAGCCTTCGCGAAACTCCAGGCCCGGCACGATCGCTGAAAAGTTCTCACGGGCGTAATCGATCGCGTACGCGCTGCCGTCGATACCGAGGGTGCACGCCGCCTCGGTCCCGGTCTGCAGGAAATAGCTGCCATAGCCCAGGCCGCAGGCTGCGTCGAGCACGGTGTCGCCGGGGCGCACGAAGGCCGCAGCCCACTGATAGCGGGCCACGTGGGCGTCCGAGCGGGCGCCCGTCTCGCGCAGCATGTCCATATGCAGATCGCGCTCTTCCGCCAGCGCGGCCAGCGGATAGCGTTTCAGCGCGGGCGCGGGCAGCTTTTCCAGGACGATGGTGATTTCGCCCGCCTCCCCCTCCAGCGCCTCGTAGGCATTGACGCGGTAGTAAGACGGGTGCTTGCGGAAACCGGCACTGAACAGTGGCTGCTCCCACCCGCCCCGCGACCGGAACACGCCATCGGCACCGGACGCCGGGGATGTGGCCATCCTCAGATAGACCGCGCGGGACGCCACCCGACCGATCTCCGCGATGGCCGTCGGGACGTCGTCTTCGTCCAGCGTCTCGAGGCCGTGCAGGACAACCAGCGTATCCACAGCGCCGTCGGCGTAGGGGAGCGCACATACCGAGCCGGCCACGACGCGACCCGGCATCGCCGTTCGCGCCCATTCAACTGCGCCCGCATCGGAGACCTCCACCCCCCGGGCGTCGATCCCGATGCGCAGGGCGGCGCGGACGCAGTGCGCCGCGCCCTGACCGACAACCGCCAGCGTTCCGCCCCCGCAGGCGAGCAGGACCTCCTCGATCACCGCATCGGCAAGCGCGGGGGTCATTCCCCCGGCGGGCGTTCCGCTCATGAAGCCCCCCCCAGGAGCCGGCTGGACATGCGCATGTCCACCACGCCGCCGAAATGGTAGGTGCGCGGATCCGTCGCCACCGTGAAGAAGGCCGCCTCGTCCATCCAGTGGAGCATGCGCTGCTCGGCGTAATACGGTTTGCCTTCCTGAGTGATGCTGGCCTGGATCTCATACAGGTTCGGTCCCAGCCCGACGACGAAATCCAGGCTCACCGAAAACACCTCTCCCGCCTTGAACGAACGGTTCCAGAACACCTCGCCGTCCGCCAGCCCGGCGCGGATCGCCATGTCCTGGTTGAGCGTGCCCCAGGAGTAGATCTTGACGCCTTCCTTGTTGCGGATGCGCAGACCCACATTGAGCCGGTCGAGATCGCGCCGCGCCACGCACTGGATGACGACCTGCGCCACATCCCGCGGATCGAAATGGGAACAGGGCTCGCCACCGGCATTGAACACCGACACCGACACCACCTCAGCGTCCATGTCGCCGAAGGACAGCTCCGCCGAGCGGGAGGGCGCCGGGGCGTCCACCGCTGCGGGGCTCGCCGCCGTGGCCGGTGCCACCGGGCGGGCGGCCTGCTGAGCGCGCTGCTCCGCCGCCCGGTTGCGCAGGCGCGCGGCGGCCTCGCCCAGGGCGCGCGTCTCCTCCTCGTGCAGGAGCCGGCGATATTCCAGCAGCACGTCCGCCGAGTTCCCGGTGTGCTGGACCTCCCCGTGATGAAGGAAGACGGCGCGATTGGTCAGCGCACGGACGGACTCCTGATCATGGGACACGAACAGCAGCGTCGTCCCGTTGCTGCGCAAATGCTCCATCCGCTCGAAGCAGCGCTTCTGGAACAGGGCATCGCCCACCGCCAATGCTTCGTCGACGATCAGGATCTCCGGCTCGATGCACACCTGCACCGCAAAGGCCAGCCGCACCAGCATCCCGCTCGAATAGGTCTTGCTGGGCTGGTCGATGAACTCGCCAATATCCGCAAAAGCCTCGATGTCGGCGATCCGGGCTTCCATCTCCTCCCGCGTGAGCCCGAGCACGGCGCCGTTCATGAAGACGTTTTCCCGCCCGGTGAACTCCGGGTTGAATCCCGACCCGAGCTCCAGCAGGGCGGCGATCCGGCCACGGGTTTCAACGCTCCCCGAGGTCGGGTTCAGGGTGCCGCAGATGAGCTGCAGGAGGGTGGACTTCCCTGAGCCGTTCCGCCCGATGATGCCCACCGCCTCGCCCTTGCGCACCTCGAAGGAGACGTTGCGCAAAGCCCAGAATTCCCGGAAATACGTGCGCCTGCCCCGGGACAGCATCTGCATCAGGCGGTGATGGGGCTTGTCGTAGATGTGATAGCACTTGCTCAGCCCCGCCACGCGGATGACGACCTCAGAGGACATCGGCAAACCCCTTCCGGGTCTTCTGGAACCACGCAAATCCGGCCCACGCAAACAGCGCGCTCGCACACAGGGTCAGGGCATATTCCGCGCCATCGAGCCCCTTGCCCCAGCACAGGACGTCGCGCGCCTGTTCAATGACCGGGGTGAGCGGATTCAGGAAAAGGAATGCCCGGTACGCCTCCGGCAGGGCCGTGGCCGGGTAGAAGATCGGCGTCAGGAACATCAGCACCGAGGTCGCCAGCCCGATGAACTGGGCGAGATCCCGCACGTACACGCCCAGGGACGCCAACAGCCAGGACAGGCCCATCACGAACAGGCACAAGGGAAGCAGGACGAGCGGAAACAGCAGCACCGTCACCGGCGGCACGCCGAACAGCAGGACGTCGGCCACCAGCCATACCACAAAGCTGATGCCGCAATGGAAGAGCGCCGATACAAGAGTCACGCCGGGCAGGATCTCGAGGGGGAAGACCACCTTCTTGACGTAGTTGACGTTGCTCAGGATCAGCCCCGGCGCCTGTGTGACGCATTCCGAGAACACGTTGAACACCAGCAGCCCGGCAAACAGGACCAGCGCAAACTCCTCCCGCCCCTCACTGCCGCCCCCCCAGCGCGCCCGGAAAATCACGCTGAAGACAAAGGTGTAGACGGCAAGCATGAAGACCGGGTGGATGAAGGACCACAGGATGCCCATGAAGGAGCCCCGATAGCGCCCGACGACCTCGCGCCTGGCCAGGGCCATCAGGAGATTCCGGTGACTCCAGAATCCCATGAGCATCCCCGCGGGACTGGACGTGAATTTCTGCATTCAAACCTCTCAGGCTCTGCCAGCGCCGGTCGTGCGATCGCTCAGCTTCCGCCCGCGCCTCCCGTGAGCCGTCATTGCTAAATCCTGTTGAAGAGTGCGGCGATCAGCAGTCCGCAATTCCCGCCAGCCGTCTGCCGATGTACACCGGATCTCAGCAACCCCGAAAGCCTCGCAGACAACCCGCCTTTCCGAGCGGCCGAAAACAAGGCAAAAATCCGCTTACTTTCCGGTGAAAGGCACGCACCCAGGCGCTCGAGGGCCACGAGATTGCCATCCACCCAACACCGGAAGCGCGCGTTGAAGAATCCTTCGATACGGCGCACGAGGAATGCCCAGCCATTGCCGGCACCAATCTGATTGTCCTCGTGCTGGCGATAGTCAACGGTCATTTGTTCGTCGAAATGCACCTGTCCGCCGCAGGCAGTCACGACAATATAGGTCCACCAATCGTGGGCGACGACCTTCACGTCGGGACCGGCGTGTGCCAGCAGGCGACGTGCCGCCCGGTTGAAGACCATCGTATTGCCACCCGCAATATTCTGAACCAGCGCATTTGCAAAGGACGGCGGCCGCCGATGTCGGGGCGAACAGCCAACAGTCCGCGCCCCTTTGAACAGCCGCGTCCGGGAACAATAGAGCGCCGGTATTCCAGCCGGCACAGACGCCAGCCAGGCCACGGCATTGGCGAGCTTTTCCGGCGCCCACACGTCATCCTGGTCCGAATATGCGAAATAGTCGGCCTGAATCCCGTCATCGCAGACCAGGGCCAGGAAATTCGCGACGAATCCCTGTTGCGGCCCCCGTCGCACCGCCAGCCGGTCGCGCCCCCAGGACGCCTGATAACGCTCGAGCAATTCCGGCGTGGCATCGGTGGAACCGTCGTCCGCCGCCCAGACCTTCCAGTGACGATACGACTGGGCCTGGATCGAATCGAGTTGCGCCGCCAGATAGTCCTGCCCAAAATAGCAGCCCATGAGAATGGCCACTTCCGGCGATCCGGGGGACTCCGGCGCCAGGCTGCCCGTATTCGGGCGCGACGCTGAATCTGGCAAGCAAGGCACGTGGGGAAAATGACGGGAAGGCCCGAAAAGGCGCAGTCAGACAGAAAATCAGACAGTTATCCAGAATAGCGGGAAGAGTATAGCATCTTGGCCAGTCATCCTCGACCCCGGCCTTCCTCGACCCGGCCCCGCGCCCATGTGCAGTGCGGGGCGCCTGAGTTCACGCGCCCGACGACTCAGGCACAGCATCTCGACGTCTTCACTGTAGCTAGATTCCATGTCCCTCATTCCCGCCCGTTTCACCCCCGGCCCGGCAAACACACCCTACTCCCTGCAATTCGATGACGTTTACCACACTGCCTCGGGCGGACTGGGCCAGGCCCGCCACGTATTCATCGCGGGGAACGAACTCGCAGCGCGCTGGAAGGGCCGCCGGACCTTCACGGTGCTCGAAACGGGATTCGGACTCGGTCTGAATTTTCTCGCCACCTGGCACGCCTGGGCAGCCGATGCAGACCGCTGTCAGCACCTGCATTTCGCCTCCGTGGAGAAGCACCCCCTCACGCGGCACGATCTGGCGCGCGTCCTGAGTGACTGGCCCGAACTCGCACCGCAGGCGGCACACCTGCTGAACGCATGGCCGAATCTGGTGCCAGGCATTCATCGATTCACCTTTGAGCAAGGTCGGGTGGTCCTCAGTCTGGCCCTGGGCGATGCCCTTCAGGTCCTGCCCGAGCTGACCATGCGGGCCGACGCCTTCTACCTCGACGGTTTCTCCCCCGACCGCAACCCGGACATGTGGTCCCCCGCCGTCTTTACCCAACTGGCGCGCCTCGCCGCCCCCGGCGCCACCCTGTCCACCTGGTGCGTCGCCGGCCACGTGCGGCGCGGCGTGCAGGAGGCGGGCTTCATCGTCGAACGACAGCCGGGCTTCGGCGGCAAGCGCCACATGCTTGCGGGCCGTTTTCCCGGTCCGGGGCCGACGAGCACCGGCATCCCGGATTCCCACCGCGCCCTGGTCATTGGCGCCGGCGTCGCCGGTACATCGGTCGCCGAACGCCTCGCTACCCGTGACTGGCAGATCACCCTCATCGACAGCGCCGACGCGCCCGGCCAGGGCGCCTCGGGCAACCGGGCGGGGGTCTTCCGGCCGCAGCCCAGCCTGGACGACAACCGCCTCGCCCGCCTCACCCGCGCCGGCTTTCTGTACGGCCGGCAGCATCTCACCCAGCTGGCCGAACGCGGCCATCCAGTGCGCTGGGCTCCGACCGGGGTGCTCCACCTCGCCCGCGACGCCAAGCAGGAAAACAAGATGCGTGCCGTCGTGGAGGCCCAGCAGCCCCCCGACGGCTACCTGCGTTACGTCACGCAGGAAGAGGCGGCCCGCCTCGCCGACTGGCCCGTGAGCGCCGGCGGCTGGTGGTTTCCCGGCGGTGGCTGGATCCAGCCGCCCAGCCTGTGCGCCGCCAGTCTGGCGGCGGGCGGCACACGCATCATCCCCTTGTTCGGCCGCACCCTCGCCCGCCTGGAACGTCGCGACGGCGAATGGGCCGCCCTCGACGCGGACGGCCACGAGATCGCCCGCGCGCCGATCGCCATTCTGGCCAACGGCGTCGGCCTGCGCGCGGTGCCGGAAGCCGCCATGCTGCCCGTGCGCCCTGCCCGCGGACAGGTCTCCCACCTGCCAGCCGCGTCCGGCAGCGCGCCCGGCATCGTGGTGTGCAGGCTGGGTTACGTCAGCCCGGAGGTGGACGGCGTACGCTGCGCCGGCGCCACCTTCGTCGCCGACGACCTGGACCCGCAACTGCGCGACAGCGAACACCGGGACAACCTCGCCAAACTGGATTTCATCCTGCCCGGCTACGCTGCGGACTACGATCCCGCCACCCTCGACGGTCGCGTCGGCTTCCGCCCCGCCTCGCCGGACCGCCTGCCCATGGTGGGCGCCATCCCGGCCGTGGCGTCCGTCGACAGGACCACGCCCCTCGCCGACATTCCCCGCCAGCCGGGCCTCTTCGCGGTGAGCGGCTTTGGCGCCCGCGGCCTGGTGTGGGCGAGCCTGATGGGCGAACTCCTCGCCAGCCAGTTGAACGGCGATCCCCTGCCTCTGGAGCGGGATCTCGTGGACGCCATCGATCCCGCCCGCTACCTGCTCAAGCCGCCGCGCCCCATGCGGGGCGAGGACGGCTGAACGTCCGCGCCGGCCCTCCGTCTGCGCACCCATGTGCCCGCGCGGCACGAATATCCGTACGCTGCAGCATTGTAAGCGCCGATTTCAAACGTCACCTGAGCGACCTGCCGCGCGTTATCCTGATCAACACATTCCGCAGGAGCACATCACCATGGACACCTCTTCCCCCCGCCCCGGACTGCATCCGATGCTGTGGGTCGCCGCCGCCTCGGTGACCGCCCTCAGTCTGGCCGGCGTTGCCAGACTCACAGGACTGCTGCCCGCCTCGTCGCCCGAACCCGCGCCGGTCGTGGCCGTCCAGCCCGCCCCGGCCGATACACCCGTCGCGCCCCCGGCAGCGCCCAAGGTCGCCGATGCACCCGTGGCCGAACCGCCGGCCCGTGTGGACCACGCACCGGTACCCCGTCACGAAACGCCGAAGCCCAAGGCGGCCGCCAAGACCACGCCGGCGCCGGCAGCCACGGCCCAGGGTGCGGAGCCGGTCGTCCCCGCCGGCCGCCCCGTGGCCGATGTCCCGCCGCCGCCGCCGGTCTGTCGCGACTGCGGCGTGATCGAGAGCATCGAGACCCACCAGGTCAAGGGTGAAGGGTCCGGCCTGGGTGCCGTCGGCGGCGCCCTCCTCGGCGGCATCCTGGGCAACCAGGTCGGCGAAGGCTCCGGCAAGAAGCTGGCCCGCATCGGTGGCGCCGTGCTGGGGGGATTCGCCGGCAACGAGGTCGAGCGCCGCGAACGCAGCACCGTGCGCTACGACGTCACCGTCCGCCTGGACGACGGCACCCGCCGCGTCCTGACCCAGAGCCAGGCCCCCGCCTGGCGTGAGGGCGACCGGGTGCGCCTCCACAACGGCGAGATCCTCCCCTACGCCCCGCCCGCCAGCGGCGCGCCCCGCAGCAGCTTCTGACAGACCGGCCCGTCCGGGCCTCCCCTGTCCGCGGCCCCGTCGATCTCCCGATCGGTGGGGCCGTCGTGTTTAAGGGCGGGCGCTCGCCACGGCGCTTGCGCCGCCAGATGCTTCAGCTACTGTGGACAGCATGCACATGACGTTGCGCTGCGACGAAGCTGTGACCTGTTGACGGAGTACATGCGATGGGCTTCCTGCCCCTGATCGAAGCATTTCTGGCCCTCGGCCTGACCATGATCGTCCTCACCACCGGCGTGTCCTCCCTGGCCGGCACCTGGCAGCGCCTGCGCCGCGCCCGCGCGCGTGGCCTGCAGTCGCTGCTGCGCTGCACCTTCCTGCTCGCGGTGAAGAACATCGAGAAACCCGCATCCGCCGGATCCGAGGACCCGTGGCAGACATTCTGCGCGCAGCGTGATGCACCGGACGCCCTGATCGGCTTCGTCGCCGAGATGTGCCTGCAACCCACCGCTCTGGCCGATTGCGCGGCCCTGACAGGCGACGCGAGGCGCGCGGCCTACAGACGACTGCTGCCCGACCTCGCCCCCGCCGAAGCCCCGTCGAACGGGGACTCCGGGCGCGACGCGTCGGTGCCGAGCCGGATGGCACACCTTGCCGACCGGCTGCTTCACGCCTTTCGCCGATGGCGTGCGCGGGCATTCACCCTCGATACCCTCAGCGACGAGGAGTTCCGCACGCGCTTTACCCACTCCACCCTCGGCGCCGCCCTCTGCGCCGCAGACGAGGCGCATTTTCCCGCCCGGCTCGACGCGCTGAATGGCCAGTTCATCGCCTACGGGCATGCCGCAAGCGAAGCCTTCGCCAAGGATGCCCGGCTGCACAGCCTGTGCTGCGCCGCCGGCCTGGTGATACTGGCCAACATCGACGCGTTCAACCTGCTGGAAAACTACCTCGCCCAGCCCGTCCTGCGGGCCGCCATCATCAGCCGCTACGAGCATGCGGCCAGCGGATCGTCCCTCCCCGCCGGCGGGGCGACCGCCACCACCGCGGTGCCTGCCGTCGCGTCCCAGTTCGACGCGGTCCTGCGCAACGCCGCCGACGCTGCCCGGAAGGCCAAGGACCTCCCCCTCGCCAATGCCATCGAGCAAAAGGCGCTTGAAATGCGGACCTCGATCGACACGCTGCAGACCGCCCGCAACGAAGCCCTGCAGACCGTTGCCGACGCGACGGCCGGATTGCCCGTGGGCTGGGACCGCTATCCCTTCTGCGCGGCAGGCGCCTCGGACACCCGCTGCAGAGGGCTGACGCCGCCGTCGCCAGCGACGGACGCCGACGCACGCTTGCGCACGCGCATCGAGGCCTTTGTGGGCCGCGTCGGTGAGGTCGCGGACGTGGATGCCGGCAACTTCCTGCGCTGGCTCGCCGGACTGATCCTGACCATGGTGATGCTCGGTCTCGGCACACCCTTCTGGGTCCAGGCCGTCAACGGCCTGCTGCGGGCACGGGATCTGGTCCGCGGCGGCAACAAGGCCGGCGATGGGCCCGATGGCCCCCCGCCCGCCGCCGCACCGCCCGCCAACCGCTGATCGGCGCGTCGCGCCCTTACAGCACCCGGTCCAGGCGCCCGAGCACGAGCGCCTGCCCCATGGTCTCCAGCACCGCGTCGATGGACGGGGTCTGGGGCTGGCCGAGGAGGACGACGCGCAGCGGGATCGCCACCTGGGGCATCTTGATGCCGTGGGCGGCGCAGGTTTCCTTGATGGCGGCGTTGAGCAGGGCCTTCTCCCACGCCACGTCAGCGAGCTTGCCGCGCAGGGTCGCGAGGGCCGCGCGGGCGGCGTCGGTGAGGTGCTGGGCGAGGAGCTCCGGCGCCGGATGCAGGTCGATGTAATAGGGCTCGACCGCGTCCGCCAGTTCCACCAGCGTGGACACCCGGTCCTTGTACAGCGCCACCACCGCCTCCAGCGCGGGGCCGTGCTCCGGATCCACGCCACGCCGGGCCAGGCGGCGGGCCACGTCGGCGGCGAGTCGGGCGGTGTCGCTTTGCTTGATGTAGTGGGCGTTGAGCCACTTGAGCTTTTCGGTGTTGAACTGGGCGGCGGACGGGGTGATGTGGTCCAGGTCGAACCACTCCACCAGTTGCGCGCGGCTGAAGATCTCGTCGTCGCCATGGCTCCAGCCCAGGCGCGCCAGGTAGTTGATGACCGCCTCCGGCAGGAAGCCGTCGTCGTCGTACTGGGTGACGCTCACCGCGCCGTGGCGCTTGGACAGCTTCTGGCCGTCGTCGCCGAGGATCATGGAGAGGTGCGCATAAAGCGGCACCTGGGCGCCCAGGGCCTGCAGGATGTTGATCTGGCGCGGCGTGTTGTTCACGTGGTCGTCGCCGCGGATGACGTGGGTGATGCCCATGTCCCAGTCGTCCACCACCACGCAGAAGTTGTAGGTGG
>DAOQMM010000086.1:0-16434 GCA_035335645.1 Rhodocyclaceae bacterium
GCGAGGAGGGCGCGGACGAGTTCGCCGACGGGGGCCGCGGCGAGGAGGGCCGGGATGCTGCGCACGGCGAGTTCCTGGGGACCGGCGGGGCCGATTTCGAAGCCCATGCGGGCCAGGAGCTCGGCGTGTTCCTCGGCGCTGGCCATGTCCTGGGCGCCGACGCCGAAGACTGCGGGGATGAGCAGGCGCTGGACGCCGGGGGTGCCGTCGAGGAGGGTCTTGAGGCGTTCGTAGAGGATGCGTTCGTGGGCGGCGTGCATGTCTACGAGGATCAGGCCGGCTTCGTTCTGGGCGAGGATGTAGACGCCGTGGAGCTGGGCGAGGGCGTAGCCGAGGGGTGGGGCGAGGTCGCTGGCGGGGAGGGGAGCGTGCGGGGTCTCCGGACCGTTGCCAACGGCGCCGGCAGAAACGCCGGGTGACGCGCCGACGGGTGCAGGGCCCGCCGGCCGGGCTGCGGCGGCGAAGTCGAAATAGGCGCGGGAGACCGGCTCCATGGCGAGGCGACCTTGCTGGGGTGCCGGCGCATAGGGTGCGCCGCCTGCGTGGCTGGGGACCGGGCGGGGCGTGATTCCCGCACCGTCGCGGTCGGGTTCACCCGTCTGGGCGGCGCCGGAGGCGGAGAGGGCGCGGGTGAGGGCGTGGAAGACGAACTGGTGCACGGCGCGGGCGTCGCGGAAGCGCACTTCGGTCTTGGCGGGATGGACGTTCACGTCCACGCCGAAGGGGTCGAGTTCCAGGAACAGCACGAAGGCCGGGTGGCGGCTGCCGTGGAGGATGTCGGCGTAGGCCTCGCGGATGGCGTGGGCGATCAGCTTGTCGCGCACGAAGCGACCGTTCACGTAGAAGAACTGGGCGTCGCGGCTGCTGCGGGCGTAGGCGGGCAGGGAGGCGTAGCCGTGCAGGCGGAGCAGCCCGGAGGCGGCTTCCACGGCACGGGCGGCGGCCAGGAAGTCGTCGCCGAGGAGGGCGCGGACGCGGGCCTCACGCGGGCCGGCGGGCAGACGCAGACCGACGCGGCCGTTGTGGGTGAGCTGCAGGGCCACGTCCGGGCGGGCCAGGGCGACGCGGCGGAAGACGTCGTCGCAGTGGGCAAATTCGGTGCCTTCGCTCTTGAGGAATTTGCGCCGGGCGGGGGTGTTGAAGTAGAGGTCGGCGACATCCACGACGGTGCCGTGGTTGAGGGCGGCAGGGGCGAGTTCGCGCGGGTGGGCGTCGATGCGCCAGGCGTGGGGGGCGCCGTCGGCGCGGCTGGTGACGCTCAAACGCGAGACGGCGGCGATGGCGGCCAGGGCTTCGCCTCGGAAGCCCATGGTGCCGACCCGCTCCAGATCGTCCAGGCTGGCGATCTTGCTGGTGGCGTGGCGCTCCAGGGCGAGGGGCAGTTCGTCCTTGGGGATGCCGCCGCCGTCGTCGGCCACCCGGATGCGGCGCACGCCCCCCTGGTCGAGTTGCACGTCGAGGGCGGTGGCACCGGCGTCGAGGGCGTTCTCGAGGACTTCCTTGAGGACGGAGGCGGGACGTTCCACCACCTCGCCAGCGGCGATCTGATTGATGAGGTGGTCGGGCAGAACCTGGATGGGCATCGGGCGTCCGGTGAAACGATGGAGGGGCGGGGCGCATTGTAATGGCTCGCGACGGGCCCGTCCGGGGCATAATCCGGCCTGCATCCGGTTTGTGACATTCGATCATGCAACTGACCTACATCCGCCCTCAGGGGCGGCTCGCCGAGGTGGTGGCGGGCTACCTCTTCGCTTCGACGCTGGACGAGTCGTGGCCGACCGACATGCCTTGGCTGTCCTCCATTCCAGCAGGTAACGAATGGGCGTTGACGGTGTTCACCGAGGGACGTGCGGTGCTGTTGGGGGACGGTCTGGCGCCGCCGCAGGTGCTGCCGTCGTGGGTGCTCAGCGGACCGCGGTTGCGCCCCGTCACGCTGATGAACCTGTGCCCGTTACGGGCGGTGTCGGTGCTCTTCCACGGGGATGCCCTGGCGCGGCTGGTGAACCTGGCGCCGGTGCATCTGCCGCAGGGGTGCGTCGATCCGGCGGAGCTGCTGGGCGCGGACTGGGCCTTGTTCCGCTCGGCCCTGGGCGCTCGCGCGGGAGACCGGGTGGCCCAGCAGAACTGGCTGGAGGCTTTTCTCGAGCCCCGCTGGGAGGCGCGCCGTCTGGGGTTGTCCCGTGCGCCGACGGCGACCGTGCGGGCGGCCGGACGGATCGCCGCAGCGGCCTCGGCGCGGGCGATGGGGTGGCACGAGCGCTGCATCGAGCGGAGCGGTCCACGGGCGATCGCGGTCACTCCGGCCGTGGGCCGGCACGTGGCGCTCATCCACGGGGCGCTGATGGAAGCCTGGGGATTGGGACCGGCGGCGGGGGCCCGGCGCCTGGGTGACATGGCGCGGGCGCTGGGGGTGGCGCATCCCGCTGGCCTGGTCCGGGCGTTGGCGGCCCGGACCTGGGTGGGCTCGGAGCGGGCGACGTCGGCGGAGTCGGCGTCGCCGCCCGAAGCACTCAGAAGCCCAGTACGTCCAGCCGGGTGATGGCCCGGCCGTCCTTGCTGACGGTGCCGGGCGCGACGGCCGCCTGCTTGATGGCGGCCTCCACGGCGGCCGGCGTGGCGTTTGGATTGCGGGACAGGTAGAGGGCCGCGGCACCGGTCACGTGGGGCGTGGCCATGGAGGTGCCGGACATGGTCGCCATGCCGGCGTTGAGGTAGGTGGAGAGGATGGAGACGCCTGGCGCCCAGGTGTCCACGCAGCTGCCGTAGTTGCTGAAGGAGGCTTCCTTGTTGGCGCTGTCGGTGGCGGCGGTGGTGATGGCGCCGGCCAGGCTGCCACCCACGCGGGCCGGCGAATAGTTGCAGGCGTTGGCGGCGCTGTTGCCGGCCGCAATCGCGAAGACGATGCCCGCGTTCACCGCCTTGGTGACGGCCGCATCCAGCGTGGTGCTGGCGCTGCCGCCCAGGCTCATGTTGGCCACCGCCGGCTTGACGGCGTTGGCGGTGACCCAGTCAATGCCCTTGATCACGGTGGAGGTGCTGCCGGAACCCGTGCAGTCGAGCACCTTGACGCCGGTGAGCGCCACCGCGGGCGCCATGCCCACCACGTCGGCGGTGTTGTCGCGGGCGCCGATGGTGCCCGACACGTGGGTGCCGTGGCCGTTGCAGTCGGTGTTCTTGCCGTCGCCGGTGAAGTTCACGTGGTTGATCTTGTTCAACTCGCCATGGGGTGCGATCCCCGTGTCGATCACGTACACATTGACGGTGCTGACGGTGCCCGAGCCGTCTCCCGCCAGGGTGGAGGACAGGGTGGCGCGGGTGGTGGAGATGCCCCACGGAATGGTCTGGGCCGTCGTATGCATGGGCAGGTCCTCTTCAATGCTGAGGACGGTCGGGTCGGCCTTGAGGCGGGCCACCTGGGCATCGCTGAGGGCGGCCGCGAAGCCCTTGATGACGCTGCTGTAGGCGTGGAGAGCCTGGATGCCGTGGCGGCTTTCGGTGCTCTGCACGCGCTCGATCACGCGGCTATCCACGTAGCCCCAGCCGCGGGGATCTTCGTCGGCGCGTCGGTCGTGGACCGGACCGCGGGGTGGGGCCTGCACGGCGGTGTCCTGGAACTGGACGATGTAGCGCTTGGGGGTGTCGGCGTGGGCCGTGGAAGTGGCGACGACGGCGAGCGCGCCGGTTAGTAGTGACGCGAGTGACGCGAGTGGGGAGAGGCGCATGGTGGGCTCCATGATCGGGACCGCTGCGGGTGAGGCGGCCGGTCCGGGTTGAAAAGGAAAGTTGACTATACATGGGAAAATTTCCCATATATAGTCTCCCTATGGAAATGCCTCCCTACCCAAGGTCGGTGGCGCCCGCCGGGCGGGCGGTGCTGGATCACGCCCTGGTCATCCTGCGTCCGCTGGTGGCGTGGCTGCTGCGCTCGGGCGTGGGCTACGGGGAATTCGCAGCAGCGCTCAAGCCGGTGTTCCTGGACATGGCCCTGGCCGAGGTGGCGCGGGGCGGCACCAAGCTCACGGATTCGGCCCTCAGCCTGTTGTCCGGTCTTCATCGCAAAGACGTGCGGGCCCTCGTGCCGGTGCTGCAGGGCGCCGCCGACCCGTCCGCGGCCCTCGGCAAACCGTCGCCTGCCAGTCAGGTGGCCACGCGCTGGCTCACCAACGGCTGGCCGGAGCGCCTGCCGGTGGCGGGTCCGGAGCCGTCCTTCGAAGCGCTGGCGCGTTCGGTGTCCCAGGATTTCCACCCTCGCGCGGTGCTGCTGGAGCTGATCCGCCTGGGGGTGGTCGAGGAGGCGGACGGGGCGGTGCATCTGCGTCAGGCGGCTTTCGTGCCCGATGCCCGCCACGAGGAGACGCGGCGCCTGATGGCTGGCAGCGTGGCGGATCACCTGGCGGCCGGCGTGCATAACCTCACCGAGGACGGTTCGCGCCGCTTCCTGGAGCAGAGCGTCTTTGCCGACGGGCTGTCGGCGGAGTCGGCGCGGGCCCTGGAGCAGCTTGCCAACGCCCTGTGGCAGGACGTGCTGACGGCCATGGTGCAGGCCGCCGTGCCCCTGTGCGAGAAGGATGAAGCGGCGGGGGGCGATCAGCGCATCCGCCTGGGCATGTTCTGTTATTCGGCCCCCATGGCCGGCGCTGCCGCGCCCGACGCGGCGGCGGACGAAAAGGATCCTCCCGTATGAAGACCCGATTTCTAGCGCCGGTGTCGGGGCGTCTGGCCCGTTGGGCCGCCCGCCCGCGCCTGTCTGCCGCGATGTTTCTCATCGCATTGCTGAGTGCCTGTGGCGGCGGCGGGGCATTCGATGTGGCCGGTGTGGGCAGCGGCGGCAGCGGGGTGGCTTCCGGGACGGTGACGGGCTTCGGCTCGGTGATCGTGGACGGTGTGGAATACGACGACAGCAGCGCCAGCCGGCAAAGCGAGGACGCGACGGGCAGTCTGGCCAATGCGCCGGTCAAGCTCGGCCAGCAGGTTCAGCTGAACTATTCCGGCAGTCGGGTGGCCCAGCGCATCGAGGTGATCGCCCAGTTGCTGGGGCCGGTGACGGCCGCGCCGGGCAGCGACGGGCGGCTTGCGGTGATGGGGCAGCCGGTGCGCGTGGTGACGAGCGTCAGCGATGCCAGCCAGAGCACGCCGACGGTGCTCGACGGCTATGCGGCGGTGACGGCGATCGCAGTGGGCGACGAGGTGGAAGTGCATGGCGCCTGGGTGTACGACAGTGCCGTGGCGAGCAATGTGCTGGTGGCGACACGCGTCGAGAAGCGCAGCGTCGCGGCGGATCCGGTGCAACTGGGCGGGGTGGTGACGGCCGTAGGCAGCGGGACGCTGCGCCTCAACTCGGCGACCGGCACCCAGGTGAGCGGGTCGGATCTGGCGGAGATCGCGGTGGGCCAGGTGGTGCGGGTGTGGGCGGCGCGCAGTGCGCTGGCGGCGTCGCCGGTGGTGGCACGGCGTGTTGCGGTGCAGGGTGTTACGGCGTCGGAGCTGGGCACGGCCGGCGGAACCCTGAGCGGCCTCGCTTCCCAGTACGATCCGGCCAGCCGCAGCGTGAGCATCCAGGGCGTGCGCGTGAAGCTGCCGGACAGCATGACGGTGGACAGTGCCGCCCTGGCCCGTGGTGAGTTCGTGACCGTTCAGGTGACGGCGTCGGGTTCGACGCTGGTGGCAAGCACCGTGGCCCAGCGCAGCGGATCGGCTGGGGCGGATCTGGGCCGCACCGTGGAGGTGAAGGGCGTCACCCGCGGCATCGACTGGAGCGCGACGGCGGTGAGCTTCACCCTGCGGGACACGCCCATCGTGGCCGCCGCCGCCGCGATCGACGCGTCCTGCCGGTCGGTGAGTCCGACGGCCAGCGTCTATGTGGAGGTGAGGGGAGCCCTGGCCCAGTCGGCGGCGACGGTGACGGCGAATTCCGTGAAGTGCAGCCAGAGCGTGCCCGGTTCGGCGACGGTCGATTACACCGGGACGATTGCGGCCATCGACGCAAGCGCCCGGACCCTCACGCTGCGCGTCGATGTTTCAGGTGCCAGCGTGAGCGGGACCTGGGACGCCCAAACCTATTTCGAACAACGCCCCGCCAGTCTGCCGGTCGGCCTTCGGGTCGAGGTTGAGGGTGTGATGGATCAAGGCAGCAGCACGTTGCGACTCAGCAAGGTCCGCCTGGAGGATTGAAGCGCCGGGCGGGTCGGCCCATTTCCGACATGAACCGACATTGACCGACATGAGGAGTCGAGCATGAATCTATTCTTTAACCTGCCCCGCCGGGAGCGGGTCCTGGGCGTCGTGCCCGTGGCGCTGGCCCTGGCGCTGGCGGGCTGCGGCGGTGGCGGCGGCACGTCGTCCGCGTCCGCGTCATCCAGCAGCACCGCCACCGAATCTTCCAGTGGCACCGTGACGGGCTTCGGCAGCGTGTTCGTCGACGGCGTCGAGCTGGAGGACGCCAAAGCCGTGACCCGCGTGGAGAACGCGGATGGCAGCTACAGCCTGACCAGCACGCAACTGGGGCAGCGCGTGCGCGTGGCCCACGATGCCACCGGTACGGCGTCCACCGTCACTGTGGATGCCGCCGTGATCGGCACGGTAGCGAGTGGGAGCGTCGACGCGACGGCGCTCACCTTTACGGTGGCCGGCCAGTCGGTCAAGGCCAATTCCGATAGCACGTCCGGCCCGCTGACGGTGTATGGCGGCGGCTACACGGCCTTTTCCGACATTGCCGCCGGGGACCTGGTGGAAATCCATGGCAGCGCGGTGTACGACAGCACGGCCAAGGTGTACGTGGTACAGGCCACCCGCATCGAGAAGAAATCCGCCATCTCGGCGGTGCGCGTGATGGGCAAGATCGCCAGCCTGGACACCACGGCGAAGACCTTTGCCATCAACAGCCTGACGGTGGCCTATGGCTCCGCCATCCTGGCGCCCACCACCGCCACCCTTGCGGATGGCGTCACCGTGGTGGCCTGGGGCGCCCAGAACTCCCTGGTGAGCGGCAGTTCGGGGCTGAGCCTGACCGCCTCGCGGGTGCGCGTGCTCAATGCCGGTCTGGCTGACGACAGCGCCAGTGGCGCGACCCAGCTCGGCGGCGTAGTGAGCAACTACAGCGTCAGCGCCGGAACCTTTGAGCTGGAAGGCGTGAAGGTGATCGTCGGTAGCGCGACTCTCAGCCCGACCGGCGCGACGATCGCCAACGGCGCCTACGTGCAGGTGAGCGGGACCGTCGGCAGTGACGCGTCCATCACCGCGACGAGCATCAAAGTGCGCCAGCAGAGCACCACCGACGACACCGCCAGCGTGCGCCTGATCGGCGCCATCGAAAGCCTGTCGGATCAGACGTCCTTCGTGGTGCGCGGCGTGCCGGTGGACGCCTCGGCGATCACCCTGAGCACGGCCTGCCCGGGCGTGACCCTGGCGGTGGGCACGGTGGTGAAGGTGACGGCGACGGTGCAGAGCGGCACCGATGTGGTCAAGGCCACCAGCCTGGGGTGCACCTCGGCGACGACCTATACGATGCTGAGCGCCAGCGGCACGGCGGGCACGGTGAATACGACGGTCAGGACCTTCGTGCTCACCACGACCGGCACCGCCACCACGACCCGTACGGTGCAGTGGAGCGACCAGACGGTGTTTGCCGGCGTCACGGCCGCGACGCTGGACGGCGTTACGGTGGCCGTGGAGGGCTATCTGGACAGCAGCGGCGTGCTCGTCGCCCGCAAGATCCGCAATCCCGCCGTGGCTGCAGGCCGTGAGGACGCTGATGCCTATGCGGGCGTGGATGACGGCTCGGGGCGTTCGTGGAGCCGCTATCGCAGCACGCACAGGTGATCTGAACCGCGTGGACCGGTCCGCAGGAGACCGGCGATTCGCGCGACCGCTGTCGCAACTTGGCCGGGCACGTGTGCCCGGTTTTTTTGCGTGGCGGGAGCTGCGGCGATCAGCGTTCCCGCAGGGATTCGTCGAGGGTGCGGATCAGCGGATAGAGGAAGAAGGCGATCACCGAGCGTCGGCCGACGACGATCTCGCCGGTGAGGCTCATGCCCGGCAGCAGCAGCGTCGGCTGGGCGATCCCGTCCAGGCGGGTGTCGTCCAGGGCGACCCGGGCCAGGTAGTAGGACGTCGTGGCGCCCCCGGGGCCCTGGCGCGAAAAGGCGTCGGGACTCACGTGCAGCACCCGCCCGCGGGCCGTGCCGTGCTTCTGGAACGGGTAGGTGTCGAACTTGATGCGCACGGTGTCGCCCGGCCGGATCAGGCCCACGTCGCCGGGGCCGATCTCCACTTCGGCCTCCAGGGGCGCGTTCATTGGGACCAGGGTGAACAGGGGCTCGGCCTCCTTGAGGACGGAGCCGACCGAACGTTTGCCGATTTCCAGCACCACCCCGTCCTGGGGCGCCGTGAGGCGGATCAGGTCGGTGCGCAGGCGGGTCTTGTCCAGCTGGGCGGTGACCTCGTCCCGCTCCTGGACAGTCTGGGAGAGCTTTTCCAGGGAATCCTGGCGCCAGGTACGCAGGTAGCCGGTACGCTCGGCCTCGGCCGCCGCGATCTCGCGGCGCAGTTCCTGGTCCCGGTGGGCGGCGATGTTGCGGTCGCGTTCCACCTCCAGCTTGCGTTCGCGCAGTTCCAGAACCTTGGCGCGGGAGCCGAACTGGCGGGCCTCCAGCTCGGCCTGCATGGCTTCCAGCTCGGCCAGACTGTGGACGCGCTCAGCCAGGGTGGCTTCGTCGCGGCGATTCGTCTCTAGCGCTGCACGCAGGCGGGCAATGCTTTCGTCGTACTGCTTGAGGCGCGCGGCGTGGGCGGCCTGGCGCTCTGCCATCAGGCGGGCCTGAACGCCTTCCTGGCCCGCCGCAGTGCTGGGGGTCGCCGGGTTGCCGTGGAGTTCCGCCTCCAGGCGCTGCGCCCGCTGGGCGAGGCTGTCGCGGCGGGCGCCGAGCTGACCGGCGTCGGCCTGGGCGAAGGTCGGGTCGAGGGTGGCGAGCACCGTACCCTGTCGCACCTGCTGACCGACGCGCACGTCGATGCTCTTGAGGATGCCGGCCTCCAGGGGTTGCACCACCAGATTGGGCAGGGGCGTGACCAGGCGGCCGCGACCGATGGCCAGGATGTCGATCTCGGAGACGCTGGCCCACACCAGTGCCGTGACCACCAGGGCGAGCAGGGCATAGAGGAGGACGCGCGGACCGTGGGGTGGTTCGGCGTGTTCCAGCGCGTGGACCTCCGGCAGGAAGTCGGTGAGGGCGGCGCGGAGGGTGCGGCGGTCCATGGTCACAGGTGCCGGGTCTGCTGGTTCCAGAGCTGGGTATACACCGCGCAGCGGCCCAGCAGTTCCTCGTGGCGACCGGCATCCACGATGTGGCCCCGGTCGAGGACCATGATCGCGTCGGCGCGGGTGAGGGCGGACAGGCGGTGGGAGACGATGATCACCGTGCGGCCCGCGGTGAGTCCGGCCAGATTGTTCAGGAAGATGGCCTCGGATTCCGGGTCGAGGGCGCTTGCAGCCTCGTCAAGGATCAGGATGCGCGGCCGGTTGAGGAGGGCGCGGGCGATGGCCAGGCGCTGGCGCTGGCCGCCGGAGAGGTTGGCGGCGTTCTCTTCCAGCAGGGTGTCGTAGCCCTGGGGCAGACGTTCGATGAACTCGTCGGCGCCGGCCAGGCGGGCGGCGGCGACGATCTCGTCGAAGCCGGCAGTGGGCCGCGTGATGGACAGGTTGTCGCGCACCGTGCCGCGGAACAGGAAGTTGTCCTGCAGCACCACGCCGATCTGGCGGCGCAGGTGGGCGAGGTCGATCTCGCGGAGGTCGATGCCGTCGAAGCGGACGATGCCGTCCTGCACCGGATAGAGGCCCTGCATCAGGCGGGTGAGGGTGGTCTTGCCCGACCCGCTGCGGCCGACGACGCCCACCACCTTGCCGGCGGGCAGGCTGAAGCTGATCTGCTCCAGGGCCGCCGCGGCACCCGGGGCGTAACGGAAGCTGACGTTTTCGAAGGCGATGTGCCCCTCCAGGGTGGGCTCCAGGCCGCCGGAGGCCCGCTGGCCTTCGACCGGACGGTTCATGATCTCGCCGAGCATGCGCACGGACAGGGCGGTCTCCTGGTATTCGTGGACCAGCGCCACGATCTGAACGAGGGGCGACACGACCCGCCCGGAGAGCATCTGGAAGGCGATCAGGGACCCGACGCTGAGGGTCTGGTCGAAGACCAGGTTGGCGCCCACGGCGATGACGCTGACGCCCATCAGCTTTTCGAGCAGGCTCATGGCCGTGTGGGCGGCCAGGGAGATGCGGCCCACGCGGAAGTGCAGCGCCACCGTGCGCGCGGAGCGGGCATCCCAGTCGTCGCGGCGCAGGGGCTCTACCGCCAGGGCCTTGACGGTGCGCATGCCCTGGATGGTTTCCACGAGCAGCGACTGGCGTTCCGCCTCGGCCGAATACAGGGCCTGCAGGCGGGCACGGAAGGCCGGGATCAGGGCCACCACGACGGCGCCGATGGCGGCGGCGAAGGCCAGTACCAGGGTGGCCAGCAGTCCGGAGTAGAAGAACATGACCGGCAGCAGCAACACCAGCACCGAGGCGTCGAGCAGGGTCGAGAAGAGGCGGCCGGTGAGGAACTGGCGGATCTTTTCGGCCTGCTGCATGTGGCGGGTGATGACGCCGGCGGTGCCCGTCTCGAAGAAGGTGATGGGCAGGCGCAGGAGATGGGCGAAGGTCTTGCGGGCCAGCCGGACGTCCAGCCGGTTGGTGGCCTGGAGCATGAAGGTCTGACGCAGGTAGGAGAAGGCCGCCTCGAACAGCAAGGCGAGGATTACGCCGGCCGTCAGCACGTAGAGCGTGGAGTAGCCCTGGTGCACGATCACCTTGTCGATGACCAGTTGGGTGAACACGGGCATGGCCAGGGCCAGCACGTGCAGGACCAGGGCGGCGACGGCCACGTCCCGCAGGAACGCCTTCTGGCGGAGGAGCTCCGGGACGAACCAGCCCAGTCCGAAGGGCCGGTTCTCGTCATGGAGGCTGTACACGCGCGTGACCAGCACGAGATCGCCGGACCAGGCGGCCTCGAAGCGCGCCCGATCGATCAGGAAAACCGCGTCCGCCGGGGTGGCCAACGGGTCGAGCACGGCCACCGCGGCCTCCTCGCCCTGCCCGCGGAGTCCGACCAGCACGACCCAGTTGCCATTGTTGAGGCGGGCGAGGGCCGGAAAGGTGTCCTGCAGGGGCGGGAGCGCCGGGAAGTCGGTCTTCAGGCTGCGCGCCTTGAGCCCGATGGCGCGGGCCGCCGCCACCAGCGTCGGGAGCGCGTCGGCCGGCGTGCCGGCCGCCGCCGGATGGGCGCGCCGGATCTGCTCGGGAGAGGTGTTGACGCGGTGGTGCCGGGCCACCGCGGTGAGGCTCCTGAGTGCTGTCTCAAAGGGCGTGAGGGAATCCATCGATGGACGGTGTCCCGTGATGGTCAGCAGGGAACGAGGGCCGGCAAGCAGGGCTGGACCGGGCCCGAGGGCCTGGTCCTGTCCCGCAGGAGGATGCTCAGGCCAGCACGAGCTGGAGGTCGCTGGCGCTCAGGGTGGGCCGGTTGCTGAGGGTGGCCACCTGGACCGCGGCAAAGCCGCTGTCGGCGCCATCGCGGTCGAACCACAGCGCGCCATTGCTCGCGTTATACAGGAACTGGCCGCCGCTGGTGCTGGGCGTCGGCAGGGTGGAGCCGCTCAACAGGACGGGCGTGGAATTGGGAATGAGGCCGAAGTTGGTGGCGAGGATCTGGATCCTGTCGCCGTCAGCCGTGGAGAAGTCGGTGATCGTGTGCGGACCATCGCTCGGCGCGGTGATCAGGAACTGGTCCGCGCCGCCGCCGCCGGTCAGGGTGTCCTTGCCCGCCAGGCCGATGATCCGTTCGGGTCCGGCGCCGCCGGTCAGCACATCGTCGGCCATGGTCCCCTGGAGGACCACGGTGGGGGACGCCACGTCGGTCACCAGGTAGTTGTCGTCGTCCACGAGGGTCACCGTCGCCGAACTCTTGCCGACCGACACGCCGAAGGGGCCGGCGATGCCGACCAGGAAGGACTTGTCGTTCTCCGGGAGGTCGTCGGCGAGCACATCGACGTTGATGATCTTGAGCGCTTCGCCGTCGGCAAAGGTGATGGTGCCGCTCGGCAGGACGCCGGCGACGAAATCGGCACCGGAGGCGTTCGGGCTGGCCACCGCCCAGCGTACGGCCATGGTGCCGGTGAGGTTCCCGCCGCGCGAGACGGCGAAGGCGAAGGGGGTGGAACCGCCTCCGGAGCCTTCGACCTGGGCCGGGTTGATCGCCGCGATGTTGAGGACCGGATCGTCGTTCAGGATGACCGTCGTGGCGGAGCCGATGCCGATCCCGGTGCCCACGCCGCCGGACAGCACGACATTGAAGGATTCGTCGGTTTCGTAGAGGGTATCGGCCACCGTGTTGACGGTGATGGTCTTGGTGGTCTCGCCGGCGGCGAAGGAGACCGTGCCGGAGGGCAGGACGCCGCCGATGAAGTCGGAGGTGGTGGCCGTGCCGCCGGAGACGGCCCAGTTGATGCTGGCGGTGTTGCTTGTGTTGATGCGGCGCGTCAGGGTGAAGGAAGCGGTCGAGCTGCCCACGTTCCCCTCCACGAAGCGGCTCGTGTCGGCAGTGATGTCCACGGCGCCGTCGTCATTGAGGATCGTGCCGGTGGCGGATGCGGCAGTCGCGTCCACCTGGGCGCCGCTGGTGCCGGTCAGGCTCACGGTGAAGGCTTCGTCGCCTTCGAAATTTCCATCGCCCGCAACGTTCACGGTGATCGTCTTGGCCGTCTCGCCGGCCGCGAAGCTCACGCTGCCGGTCGGCAGCGCCCCGCCCGTGAAATCGGCGCCCGTGACGGCGCCGCCCGAGACCGCCCAATTGACGGTGGAGGCGGCGGTGAGGGTGCCGCTGCGGGTGACGGTGAAGGTGAAGGGCGTGCTGCCGCTGTTGCCTTCGCTGCGCACGGCACTCGTCGCGGCGATCCCGACCAGGGCGTCGTCGTTGAGGATCGTGGCGTTGGCAGTGGCGGTGCCGATGGTCGCGCCGGTGGCGGTGGTCAGACCGACGGTGAAGGTTTCGTCGCCTTCGATGAGGTTGTCGCCCGCCACATTGACGGTGAGCGTCTTGGAGGTCTCGCCCGCGGCAAAGCTGACAGTGCCGGTCGGCAGCGCGCCGCCGGTGAAGTCGGCCGCAGAAGCGGTGCCGCCGGTGACCGCCCAGCCTACCGAGGACGTGCCCGTGGTGACGCCGGTGCGGGAGACCGTGAAGGTGAAGGCCGTGCTGGCGCTGTTGCCTTCGACCTTGCTGACCGCACTGGTGGCGAGGGAAACCAGGGTGTCGTCATTGACGATGGAGCCTGCGGCGCTGGCCGTACCCAGGCTGGTTCCGGCCGACGGCGCCGACAGCACCACGTTGAAGGTTTCGTTGGCTTCCACGAGGCTGTCTGCAGCCACGTTTACCGTGATGAGCTTGCTGCTCTCGCCGGCCGCGAAGCTCACCGTGCCGGTGGGGAGCACGCTGCCGCTGAAGTCCGCCGCCGTGGCGGTGCCGCCGGAGACGGCCCAGTTGGCCGTGGAGGTGCCGGCCAGGTTGCCGCTGCGGCTCACGGTGAAGGTGAACGGCGTGGCGGTGGCGCCCGTGCCTTCGGCCTTGCTGGCGGATGTGGCGGCGATGGCGAGCTGGGCGTCGTCGTTGAGGAGCGTGCCGCTCGCGGTGCCCGTGCCGATGACGCCGCCGGTCGGTGTGGACAGGACCACGTTGAAGGTCTCGTCCGCTTCCACCAGCGAATCTGCGGCGACATTGACCGTGATGGTCTTGGAGGTTTCGCCGGCGGCGAAGCTGACAGTACCGGTCGGCAGGGTGTTGCCGGAGAAGTCGGTGGCCGTGGCCGTTCCGCCGCTGACGGCCCACTTGACCGTCGAGGCGCCAATGAGCGAGCCGCTGCGGGTGACGGTGAAGGTGAATGGGGTGGCGGTGCTGCCGCTGCCCTCGGCCTTGCGTGCGTCGGCGGCGGCGATGCTCATCGTCGCGTCGTCATTGAGGATCGTGGTGCTGGCGCTGGCCGCGCCCAGGGTCGCACCCGTCGCGCCGGAGAGGGTGACCGCGAAGGTCTCGTCGGATTCGATGAGATTGTCGCCCGCCACATTGACGGTGAGGGTCTTGGAGGTTTCGCCCGCGGCAAAGCTGACGGTTCCGCTCGGCAGCACGCCACCGGTGAAGTCGGTGGCATCGGCCGTGGCGCTGGACACGGCCCAGTTGGCCGTCGATGCGCCGGTGGTGATGCCGCTGCGGGTGACGGTGAAGGTGAGCGGGGTGCTGCCCGTATTGCCTTCGGCCTTGCTGGCTACACCGGCCTTGATGTCGAGCTGGGTGTCGTCAGTGACGATGGTGCCGGTGGCCGTGGTGGTGCCCAGGCTGGCGCCCGTGGCGCCGGACAGCACCACGTTGAAGGTCTCGTTGGACTCCACCAGGCTGTCGGCGGCCACGTTTACGGTGACGGTCTTGCTGCTCTCGCCGGGGGCGAAATTCACCGTGCCGGTGGGCAGGACGCCACCGGTGAAATCCGCAGCGGTGGCGGTGCCGCCTGACACGGCCCAGTTCGCCGAGGCTGCGGCGCCCAGGTAGCCGCTGCGGGTGACGGTGAAGGTGAAGGGCGTCGCCGACGCGCCGGTACCCTCCGCCATGTTGGCCGAAGCGGCGGCGATGGCGAGCTGGGCGTCGTCGTTGAGGATGAGGGCGCTGGCCGTCGCGGTTCCGAGCGTTGCGCCGCTGGCCGCCGAGAGCACCACGTTGAAGCTTTCGTCGGCTTCCAGGGCGGTGTCGCCGGCCACGTTGACGGTGATCGTCTTGGTTGTTTCGCCGGCGGCAAAGCTGACGGTGCCGCTCGGCAGGACGCTGCCGCTGAAGTCGGCCGCCACGGCGCTGCCACCGGAAACGGCCCACTTGACCGACGAGACACCGGCGGTGTTGCCGCTGCGGGTGATCGTGAAGCCGAACGGGGTGCTGCCGGAACTGCCCTCGGCGGCCGAGGCGGTGACGGTGGCGATGTTCAGGAGGGCGTCGTCGTTGAGGATCGTGGCACTGGCTGTCGCGGTGGTCACGGTGGCGCCGGTGACGTTGGCCAGCGTGACGTTGAAGGTTTCGTCGGCCTCGCCGACCGTGTCGCCGACGACGTTGACGGTGACTGTCTTGCTGCTCTCGCCCGCCGCAAAGGTGACCGTACCGGTCGGCAACACGCCGCCGACGAAGTCTGTTGCGTTGGCGCTGCCGCCGCTGACGGCCCAGGCTGCACTGGCGCTGCCGCTCAGGTTGCCGCTGCGGGTTACGGTGAAGGTGAAGGGCGTGCTGCCGCTGTTGCCTTCGGCCTGCGCGCCCGTCAGCGCCGCGATGCCCAGGGCGGTGTCGTCGTTGAGAATGACCGCCGAGGCGGTGTCGGTGCCGATGAGCGCGCCGGTGGCGCCCGTGAGCTTCACGAAGAATGCTTCGTCCGCCTCGACACCCAGATCACCGGCGACGTTCACGGTGATTGTCTTGGTGGTCTCGCCGTCGGCGAAATTGACGACGCCGCCGGGCAGGACGCCGCCGACGAAATCTTCCGCACCGATCGCCGCTCCGCCAACCGTCCAGGTGGCGCTGACGGCCCCCGTGGCACTGCCGCTGCGGGTCACCGTGAATTCGAACGCTGTGCTGGCGCCATTGCCTTCAAGCAGGCTGGGCGTTGCGGAGGCAATACTCAGGATGGTGTCGATGGCGAGGGTCATGGTGGTCAGATCAGGGGACGGTGGACGAAAAAAGGTGTATGCGGAAAGCAAACAAGTGTAAATCCCGACATGCCTGCAAGGCGGATGTCTCCGATTGCGGTTCGTGACGTAATTCCTCCTTGGCCGGATTCGGAAAAATCCGGAATCCGGATGCGCCCCGACCGCAAGCCGGTTGATGCAGGCTCCAGTGGGATCGCGTGCCGAAGGCGCCCGTGCGGCCCGCCTGAATCGGCGCGGGGGCTGGGTTTCAGTTCATGACATTCATGTATTTGTCAATGGGGTTGATGTTAAATTGTGAATCTTACAGCATCGTTTTACGCGAATTGCGTCGGTAGAAGCTTGATGTGTATCAGATTGTTCTGAATTTACGCGGGGCGGGCGGCACTCCCCCGGAGGCCGACGTGGGGCGCGCGGGCCGTGGCTGGACGGGCTCGGGCCTCGGGGCGGGCGGTCGTGCGCAACGCGTGCGGCAATCCCCGGGCGGTTGATTCCAGGGGGGTGCGCCAGGAAGGGGCGGGCGTCACGTCGATGCGCCGGAGATGCCGGGCTGGGGTCGTGATGTGCGCAGCGCGCGCGTGATGCGGGAGAGGAGAATCGCCTGGGAGGCGATCGGCGGCGGGGCGTGAGGGGGAGGCGTGCGGCGTCCCGCCATCGATCAACGATGACGGGAG
>DAOQMM010000087.1:0-12964 GCA_035335645.1 Rhodocyclaceae bacterium
CCACCAGATATTTCAGACAAAAAGCCCAGCCGTGACCGGTTGGGCTTTTTGTTTGTCTGGGCCGGTTCGTTCCCCAATGCGTCGCCAGGTGCCTTGTGGAAGCCGGTGATGGGCCGACAGACGCGCTACGCTTGAACCATGTGCGCCAATTTTCGACCGTCTTCCCGCGAAGCGCTGAGTGCCTTCCCCTTGGCGCCGCCGGATTTCGCCTATGGCGAAGCCTACCCTGGCAGCATCGTACCGGTCGTCACCACCTTTGCGCCGCGCCTGTGGGTGCCGGCGACCTTCGGTCTGGTGCCTGCGTGGGCGAAGGATGCGCGGATCCAGCGGTCCACGTATAACGCGCGCTCGGAGACCGTGGGCGAGAAGCCCTCGTTTCGCAGTGCATGGACGCGCGGCCAGCTCTGCATCATTCCGGCCGCCGCGATCTTTGAGCCCTGTTACGAGTCCGGCAGGGCGGTGCGCTGGCGCGTCGAGCGGATCGACGGCAAGCCGATGGGGATCGCCGGGATCTGGGAGCGACGCCTGCATGGCGACGGACGACCGTCCTGGTCCATGGCCATGCTGACCATCAACGCGGATGACGAGCCGCTGTTCCAACGCTTCCACAAGCCGGGCGACGAAAAGCGGGCGGTGGTGATCCTGCCCGACGAGGCGTGGGGGGACTGGCTGCGTTGCAAGTCTGCCGTCGCAGCCCAGGCCTTGCTGCAGCCGTTTGATGCAGCGGCGCTCGTCGCGTGCCCTGACCCACGTTGACGCCGGCATTCTCTGTGTCTGGCCCCCACGTTGCGGGTGGGGCGCGGTGGCAGGACATCCGCCTCCGCCGAGCTCCGGGCGCAGATCCCCGCACGGCGGCGGCAGCCCGCGCTTGCCCGCCCGCATGTGCGACGCCGATAATCGTCCTCTTTCCCTTCCGAGGAGTTCCCCATGCTGCGCCGATCCTTTGTCCTGGCGACTGCCGCCCTTCTGACCGCCGGTCTGGCCCAGGCCCAGGCGCCGGGGTATCGGGCGGAGTATCGCCTGTCCACCACCCTCGGCACGGCCTTCCCGTGGGGGCAGGCGGGGGAGCGCTGGATCGAGCTGGTCAAGGAGAAGACCCAGGGCCGGATCAACATCAAGCTGTATTCCGGCAATTCCCTGGTGGGCGGGGACCAGACGCGGGAGTTCACGGCGATCCGCCAGGGCGTGATCGACCTGTCCATCGGCTCCACGATCAACTGGTCGCCCCAGGTCAAGGAGCTCAACCTGTTCTCGCTGCCCTTCCTGATGCCGGACTACAAGGCGATGGACGCCCTTACCCACGGCGAGGTGGGCAAGGCCCTCTTTGAGGTGCTCGAAAAACGTGACGTGATCCCCCTGGCCTGGGGCGAAAACGGTTTCCGTGAGCTATCCAACTCCAAGCGGCCGGTGGCCTCGCCGGCAGACCTGAAGGGGCTCAAGCTGCGTGTCGTCGGCTCGCCCCTATACAACGAGACCTTCACCGCCCTGGGCGCCAACCCCACCCAGATGAGCTGGGCCGACGCCCAGCCGGCGCTGGCGTCCGGCGCGGTGGACGGCCAGGAGAATCCCCTGTCGGTGTTCGTTGCCGCCAAGTTGCCCACGGTCGGTCAGAAGCACCTGACCCTGTGGCACTACGTCGCAGATCCGCTGATCTTCGTGGTGAACAAGAACGTCTGGAACAGCTGGACTCCGGCCGACCGGGAAGCGGTGCGCCAGGCGGCGATCCAGGCCGGCCGTGAGAACGTGGACAAGGCGCGCAAGGGCATCGCCGGCAATGACACCGCGGTGCTCAGGCAGATCGAGGCGTCCGGCGTCACCGTCACGCAGCTCTCGCCAGAGCAGCGCAGCGCCTTCGTGCAGGCCACCCGCCCGGTCTATGACAAGTGGTCCCGGACCATCGGCGCAGACCTCGTCAAGCAGGCCGAAGCCGCCATCGCCAGGCGCTGAGCGCCGTCCGTCCCCCTTCAATGCCGGAGCGGGCCGACCGCTCCGGTGCTTCACGGCATTTTCCCCATGTCCGAACCCGATTCCTCCACCCCCGCCGGCCATTCGCCGCTGGCGCGGGTCGAACGCTTCCTGATGGCCGCCTCCATGGGCGTGCTGTGCCTGCTCACCATGGCCAACGTGCTGGTGCGCTATTTCACCGACTTCTCCTTCGCCTTCACCGAGGAGATTTCCGTCTCCCTGCTGGTGATCATGACCCTGGTGGGGGCGTCCCACGCCTTTGCCACGCGGCACCACATCGCCATCACCTTCTTCGTGGATCGCTGGTCGGCGCTGCGTCCTGCGGCGGAGCGGCTGGCCGTGCTGTGCGGGCTGGCCATGTTCGGCCTGCTGGCCTGGTATGGCACGCGGATGGCTTGGGATGACTACAGCTTCGAGGTGACGTCGCCGTCCCTTGGTGTGCCCCAGTGGTGGTACACGGTCTGGCTGCCGGTGCTGTCGGTGCTGATCGTCGTGCGTCTGGCCCTGCTGTGCTTCCGGAGGACGCCGCGATGATGGACGCGCTGCTCTTCGGGCTCTTCGCCCTGCTGATGTTCGCGGGCGTGCCCCTGGCCGTGGCGATGGGCCTGGCCGGCGTGGCGGTGGTGGCGGTGGCAGATCTGGGCATGCTGTCCCTGCCCACCAACGTCTACACCGGTATCGCCAAGTACCCGCTGATGGCGATCCCGGTCTTCGTCATCGCCGGGCTCATCTTCGAGCGGGCCGGCGTGGCGGCCACCATCGTGCGCTTCGCATCGGCCCTGGTGGGGCAGCGGCGCGGCAGCCTGGCCATCGTGGCGATCCTGGTGGCGATGATCCTGGGCGGAATCTCGGGCTCCGGTCCGGCGGATTCCGCCGCGGTGGGCGCGGTGATGCTGCCGTCCATGCTCAAGGCCGGCTATCCGCGCGCCTTCACCGCCGGGGTGATCGCCGCGGCGGGCTCGACGGACATCCTGATCCCGCCCTCCATCGCCTTCGTCATCTACAGCCTGCTGGTGCCCCAGGCCTCGGTGCCGGCGCTCTTTGCCGCCGGCATGATCCCCGGCATCCTGTCGGGCCTCACCCTGGTGCTGGTCGCCTGGTGGCTGTCGGTGCGGCATGGGTTCGAGGCGAACGTGGCGGACGAGCGCCCGCCCTTCTGGCAGAGCCTCAAGGACGCCGGCTGGGGCCTGCTGGCACCGGTGATCATCCTCGGCGGCATGCGCAGCGGCCTGTTCACGCCCACCGAGGCGGCGGTGGTGGCGGTGTTCTACGGCGTCGTGGTCGGTGTGCTGATCTACCGCAGCCTCGGCTGGCGGGACATCGTCGAGGTGCTGGTGGAGTCCGCCGAGATCTCGTCGGTGATCCTCACCGTGGTGGCCCTGGCCAGCGTCTTTGCGTGGGCCAGCAACACCCTCGGCACCTTCGACCACCTGGCGGCGGCGCTGCTGGGTACCGGGCTGTCGGAGATCCCCATGCTGCTGTCGATTCAGCTCCTGCTGCTGATCGCCGGCATGTTCCTGGACGCCATCTCCATCTACTTCATCTTCCTGCCGCTGCTGGTGCCCATCGCCCAGCACTTCGGCTGGGACCTGGTGTGGTTCGGCGTCATCATCACGATGAACATGGCTCTGGGTCAGTTCCACCCGCCCCTGGGCGTGAACCTGATGGTCACCTGCCGCATGGCCGGCGTGTCCATGGAGTCCACGGTGCCCTGGGTGCTGTGGATGATCGCGGCGATGGCGGGCACCATGTTCCTGGTCACCTTCATCCCCGACCTGGCCCTGTGGCTGCCGCGCCACCTGGGCTATCTGTGAGCCGACCGCGGGGGCGTGGGGCCCCCACCGGGTGATTCTCAGTAGGTCATCAGCAGGGACACGTTGCGGGTGTAGTCGGTGTCCGACGCCCGCAGCGGCGTGAAACCGTTTGACGTGTCGATGCGGTACTGGGTGATCACCACCTCGACCTGCGCGCTGGACGTGTCGTAGTAGGTCTGGGTCAGGGACAGGATGGCCGTGGTGGCGGTGTCGGCGGCCAGTCCGTAGGTGGTCCGCACCGTGCCCTGCAGGCTGGTCTTGGAGCTATCGGCGTAACGATTGGCGGTGGCGACGAGGCCCGCGTCGCCCACGTGGGCGGCGCTGGGCAGGGTCGGTGTGCCCTGCACCACCACGTACTCGCCGCCGACGGCGCCGACGGGCACGTAGTGGGTGTCGCTCCAGTCCACCGTCGAGGTGGTGAGGGGGGTGGTGACACCATTGACCGTCACGGACCCGGTCACCGTGGTGGTGCGCTGCAGGGCCGGGAGGCCTTCAAAGGTGCCGGCCGTGACGCTGCCGGCGACCTCGGTGCCGCTGCCCGTGACGGCGTAGCCGCTGGCGGTGCCGCTGAGGGTGAATGGGCGGGCGGCTGCGGTAGTGAACTCGGCGGCCTGCACGGCCTGCAGGTTGAAGCTGGCGGTGGAAGCGACCGGTACGGACGTGCCTCCGCCGCCGCCGCCGCAGGCGAGCAGCATCAGGGAGAGGGGCAGCGCGACGAGGATGGCACGCGGGGGGGAGAAACGGCGGGCAGACATGGCAGGCTCCGGACAGACGGGAATATCA
The DNA here is from genome assembly GCA_035335645.1 of Rhodocyclaceae bacterium. GTDB lineage: Bacteria > Pseudomonadota > Gammaproteobacteria > Burkholderiales > Rhodocyclaceae > Zoogloea. The sequence goes on from DAOQMM010000087.1 coordinate 4,563, forward strand.
GCGAGAGCGGATATTACGCCCGACAGGGCCGGACAGGGGCCGTGGATGACGATGTTCTTGCGGGCCCGTGTCGGCTGCCGGGCGCTCCGGATGTGGCTTTCAGGCGCTGCGTACGCGGCGCGACGCGCCGGTGGGTTGAAGCGGCGCGGCGCTGGCCGGACGCGCGGGCAGGCGGAAGCGGCCGACGGCGGCCACCAGATTCGCCGCCTGCTCATCCAGACTCTGTGCGGCAGCGGCAGCTTCCTCGACGAGCGCGGCGTTCTGCTGGGTGACTTCGTCCATGCGGCCGACGGCGGTGCTGACCTGCTCGATGCCGACACTCTGCTCGCGGCTGGCATTGCTGATGTCGGTGACCAGCGTGGTGACCTGGCCGAAGACCTCGACCACTTCTTCCATGACATGCCCGGCCTCGTCGGCCAGGACCGAGCCGTCTTCCACCTTGCCCACCGAGACGGCAATCAGTTCCTTGATCTCGCGGGCCGAGACCGCGCTGCGCTGGGCAAGCTGGCGGACCTCGTTGGCGACCACGGCAAAGCCGCGACCCTGTTCCCCTGCGCGGGCCGCCTCGACGGCTGCGTTCAGGGCCAGGATGTTGGTCTGGAAGGCGATGCTGTCGATGACGCCGATGATGTCGGCGATCTTTCCCGAGCTTTCGCGGATGTCCGCCATGGTGGCGACCACCCGCTTGACAGTGCTGCCGCCCTGGTCGACCACGTGACAGGACTGGCGCGTGAGGTCATGGGCACGTCTCGCACTGTCCGCGTTCTGCCGCACGGTGGCGCTGAGTTGCTCCATTGAACTGGCCGTCTCTTCCAGACTGCCCGCCTGCTGCTCGGTGCGGGCAGACAGGTCCGCGTTGCCGGCGGCGATCTCGCCCGCGGCGGTGGCGATGGCCTGGGCGCTCTGCTGCAGGCCCGCCACCAGCTTCTGCAACTGGGTGACGGTGGCGTTGGCATCGTCCCGCAGCCGCGCGAAGGTGCCCTGGTACTGGCCGTCGATGCGCTGGGTCAGGTCGCCCTGGGCGAGTGCGCCCAGCAGGCGCGAGACGTCGCCCAGTCCGGTGTCGGCCACATCCATCAGTCGGTTGAGGCTGAGGATCATGGCGCGGAAGGCGTGGTCAAAGGCTTCGGCGTCGCCGCGGGCGGTGAAATCGCCGCTCGCGGCGGCATCCACCAGGGTCTGGATCTGCGCGTTTACCCGCTGCAGGTTGCCCTTGACGCTGTCCATGGCCGCGGTGATCTGGGCCTTCTGACCGGGCAGGCGCGCCATGTCCACCGAGAGGTCGCCCACCGCGTAGCGTTTGACCACCTCCACCACCTGCATCTTCACGGCGATATGGGCCTGCACCAGAGCGTTGATGGAGTGCGCCATGTCGCCGTAGACGCCCGGGAAGCGGGCCGCGTCGATCTGCTGGTCGATCATGCCCAGATCGTGCTGGTGGGCGTTCTCCCGCTGGGCGTCCACAAAGCCGCGAAGGGTGCCAACCATCTGCTGCAGGGCTTCCAGGAGCTGGCCTGTCTCGTCCCGCGTCGCAATGTCGATGCGCTCGGGCAGGGTGCCGGCGGCGACTGCCTGACTGATGGCGACAGCCTGGCTCAGGGGGCGGACGACGCTGCGGCTGATCTGCCAGGCGGCCAGCGCCCCCGCGACGACCATCCCGGCGGCGAGCAGTCCAATCAACCGGGCGGTGCGGCCGACGGCCGCGTCGAAGGCCTCGCGGGCTGCGCGGGTATCTGCCGACTGGGTGTCGATCAGGGTCGCCAATGCGGCGCCAATCGGTTTGTCGGCCCCGGCGATGGCCTTGTCCACGTCGCCGATGGACGCCCCGCCGGCGCGCAGCTCCATGGCCCGCGCCACAGCGCTGCGGTAACGGACGCTGCCGGCCCGGATCTCGCCGAGCGCCGCCTCGGCCTCGGCGCCGACCGGGCCAAGGGCGCGGTACTCGTCGGCGATGCGTTCCAGCGCGTCCATGCTCTGGGCGAATTTGGCCGGGTAGTCGCCGCCCCGCAAGACCGTGTTCTTGAAATAGTGGATGCCATTGCCGAGCATGGCCTGCCCGCGCAGGGCCAGGCGTTCCCGCGCCACCATCTGTGCTTCGTACGCACCGAACTGCTGCTGCAGCGCGTACAGGTTGTAGATGGCGTTGACCGCCACGGCGAGGCCGAGGGCGATCACGAAGCCGAAGCCGAGGGCCAGGCGACGGCGGATGGTGAGCGGCTTCATGGCGTGATTCTCCGTGTCGGGCTGACGGCTGGGGCAAGGGGGGCGACGTCGATGCGATGACCGGTGCTGCGGTCAGCCAGAGGGTGCAGGGGCATGGTCGGTCTGGGGGCGGGTGACGGGCGTCCAAGGGGCGAGGGGCGTGGAGCGAATAACGACCGTCTTGAGGCAAACATGAATCCGGTCGTCGCGGCGGGCAGGCGTGTGACGGTCCGATGGCCGCAGATCCTGATGCCTGCGTGGTCCTGGCGCAGGTCCGGGCAAGTCGCCGGGCATGCTCCGATGCCGCATGCGTGGGGTGGTCTTGTGCGCGCCTGCTTCGGGCATTCAAGGTCGCCGGATGGCCGCCGATAGGAGGCGTAACGCGCCGAATGGGCCCACGATGAGAACAAGAGGAGACAAGACATGAAGCTGTTCGACAGGTTTCTGGGCGGGCCGGTGGCCGAGGTTCAGACGCTCCAGTGCCGCAGTGCCGAACTGTCGGCACGCCTCGCCGCGGTGACGGCGCCGCCGGCCTTCGTCTGTGGCTTCGTGTCGCCCCATGTGGACCTGGAACCGGTGGCACGGGCGGTGACCGCCCGGTTTCCCGGCGTACCGGTGATGCTGTGCTCCACGGCGGGCGAACTGTGCGCCACGGGGCGTGACCTGTATTGCCCGACCGGCGATGCCTGGGACCGGGTGGTGGTGCAGCTCTTCGACGCGACCCTGATCGCCCGTGCCGAAGTGGTGGCCGTGCCGCTCAGGTGTGAAGACCTGCGGGGCGGTCGGTGCGATCAGGACGTCCGTGAGCGGGTGGCCACCCTGCGCGAGGAGATCCGCAGCCTGAAGGTCGAGATGGATATCGACCATCGGGACACGCTGGCCTATATCCTGTTCGACGGACTGTCCGCGTCCGAGTCCTTCTTCATGGAGGCCCTCTACGATTCCGGGCGTTTCCCCTGTCTGTTCGTGGGAGGGTCGGCGGGCGGCAAGCTGGACTTCCGCCACACCTGGCTGCACGACGGCCATCGCAAGCTGGAGAACCATGCCCTCATCGCCTTCCTCAAGCTGCCCCGGGGGATGCGCTTCGGGGTGTTCAAGAGCCACAACTTCGAGGAGGCGGGGGCGCACTTCCCGGTCATTGGCGCGTCGCTGGAGCAGCGCTTCGTGCGCCAGGTGATCGACAAGGAGGGGCGCATCGTGTCCTTCATCGACGCCCTGTGCGAGGAGCTGCGCTGTACGCCTCACGAACTGGACGCGCGCCTCGCGGACTATTCCTTCGCCATCCGGGTGGGCGACGAACTGTTCGTGCGCTCCGTCTCGGGCATCGACCTGGCCCACGGGCGGGTGGGCTTCTACTGTGACATCGCGGCGGGTGAAGACCTGCTGCTGGTGCGTCGGACCAGCCTGGTGCACAGCACCGAGCGGGACTTCCGGACCTTCATGGAGGGCAAGCCAGGCCAGCCGGTGGCCGGCATCCTCAACGACTGCATCCTGCGGCGCCTCTACAACGGGCCGGAGCTGGGCAAGCTCGGATCGGTGCTGGCCAGTCCGTCGCTGGCAGGTTTCTCCACCTTCGGCGAAATCCTGGGCCTCAACCTCAACCAGACCCTGACGGCGATCTTCTTTTTCCGGGCGGCGGAGGGCGCCGGCTTCCGTGACGAGTTCGTGGACAACTTCGTGGCCCATTACGGGGAGTTCAAGGCCTTCTTCCTGCGCCGCCAGAGCAACAAGCTCACCGGCCTCTCGCGCGTCATCGTCCAGCAGATCCTGTCCTACCAGGCCGGGCAGTTCGACAGCCAGCTCGACCCGTCGGGCTTCGACGACAACATCTCGCTGGTGGCCCATGGGCTCAACACCTTAGGTGAGACCCTCAAGGCGTCCCATGTCCTGCGGGACGACACGGCGCGCCAGCTCGAGGCCTGCGCGGGCGACCTCTACGCATCGATGGATGCCCTCGGAGGTGACGTGCACGAACAGGAGCGGGTGGTGCACGATGCCGGCGGGCGGGTGTCCGACCTCAGCCGCCAGGCTGCCGATGCGGCCGGCAGCGCCCGCGACCTGGCCCGCGCCAGCAACCGCATCCAGAGCGTGGTGGAGGTGATCCAGCAGATCGCCGACCAGACCAATCTGCTGGCCCTCAACGCAGCCATCGAGGCCGCGCGGGCAGGCGAGGCCGGCCGCGGGTTTGCCGTCGTGGCCGACGAAGTGCGCAAGCTGGCGGAGAAGTCCCGCACCAGCGCCGGCGAGATCGGCGCCGACATCTCCGCCCTTGCCGGCGAGATCGGTCGCGTCGCCCTGCAGATCGAGCAGCAGGCCGGCGATGTCACGCGCCTGTCGTCCCTGCTCACGGATATCGCGGGGATCAGCAGTCGCACCGCGGGCAACGCGGACCACACCCGCAATGTGGCCGACCGCCTCCGGCAGCTCACGGAAGCCCAGCTGAACCAGCATTGATCCGGCGCGATTGCGCCGGCTCGCTGCGGCTCATGCAGGGCTGCGGGGCGGAGACTTTCAGCGCGCCCGTCGCAGCCAGGCGCTGACGCTGTCCACGGCGATCGCCATGACCAGCATGGCCAGGATCACCGTGCCGGCTTCGGCCTCGCGGAACAGGGACAGGCTGTAGTACAGCAGGCCGCCCAGCCCGCCGGCGCCTACGAAACCGAGGATGGCAGCCATGCGGATGTTCATCTCCCAGCGGTACAGGGCGTAGGCGAGCCATTGGTCGCCCACCTGCGGCAGGGTGCCGTAGAGGAAGCTGGCGAGGGCGGGCGCGCCGCCGCCGGTGAGGGCTTCGGCGGGCGCGGCCGGCGCGTTTTCGAGGGCCTCGGCAAAGAGTCGGCCGAGCACTCCGGTGGTGTGCACGGCCAGCGCCAGGGTGCCGGCGAAGGGGCCGAGCCCGGCTGCCAGGACCAGCAGGGTCGCCCACACCAGTTCGGGCACCGAGCGCAGCAGATTGAGCACGAAGCGCGCCACGATCCGCGCCGGACGGCCATGGCGGCCCGAGGCGGGGAGGGCCAGCAGGGCGCCGCCCGCCGCTGCCAGCAGGGTGGCGACGAGGGAAATGGCCAGGGTTTCCAGCGCTGCGCCGCCGACCTTGGCCACGAAGCCGGCGTCCGTCTCCGGTGGCAGGAAGCGTCCCGCGAAGTCCAGCGCCTCTGTTGCCGCCGCGCCGGTGAACACGGCCGTCAGGGGCAGGTCGAGGAAGACGAAGCTCCCCGCCACCGCGGCCAGCACCGCTAGACCGGCGAGCAGGCCGCCGGGTGTGACGCCGGCCACGCGTGGGGAAGAAGGGGTGCGTACGTTCATGCCAGCCGGCTCCGCAGCCACTCCGAGAGGGCGTCGGCAGCCACCACGAGGAGCAGGAAGCTGGCGAGGATGGTGGCCGCCTCGCCGCCGTTGAGCATCTTCATGGACTGGTCCATCAACTGGCCGAGTCCGCCGGCGCCGACGAAGCCCATCACCACCGAGGCACGTACCGCGCATTCCCAGCGATACACGGTGTAGGAGACCAGCTCCGGGGCGGCGAGGGGCAGCAAGCCGTAGCTGAAGGCCGCCAGGCGTCCGCTGCCGGCCTCCAGCAGGCCGCGGGCCGGGCGGGCGTCTGTGGATTCGAGGATCTCGCCGTAGACCTTGCCGAGCATGCCGCCGTAGGTGATGCCCAGGGCCAGCACGCCGGCCGCCGGACCGAGCCCGAAGACCCGTACGAACAGCAGCGCCCAGACCAGTTCCGGAATGCCTCGCAGAAGGGTCAGCAGGCCACGGACGAGGGCGCGCAGGAGGGCGCCGGTGCGGCTGCCCCGCGCGTCGGCCAGACGCGACACGGACAGGCTGCGGGCCATGGCGAGGCCCAGCGGTAAGGCGAGCAGAAAGGCCACGGCCATGCCGGCGGTGGCCATCGCAAGGGTTTCCACGGTGGCGCGGGCGAGGAGGGCGAGGAAGTCCGGATCGCGCGCCGGCGGCAGGAAGCCGCCGAGAAACTGGCCCACCGTGCGCAGGTTGCCGGCTTCGAACAGGGCGGCGGGGCGGAAGTCCGTCAGGTGCAGCAGTGGCCCCAGCAGCGCCAGGGCCAGAACGGTGGCGCCCAGACGGGGGAGGGCGGCCGGGTCGCGCGGGGTGGGGCTCATGGGGTTGAGGCGAGACGGGCGGTGCGCGGGTGGAGCGCCGGTGGGCCGGCGCGCGTGGGTTGGCGTCCGGGCTGATCGGGGCACGGCACGTAGCGTGGGTCCTTGCCGGGGCGATTCACGAGCAGCGCCTCGAAGGCTGCCCGGCCGGACAAATGCTGGCGACGGGCAGCCCGCCTTCGGCCGCGTACAGGGTGCGCAGCTGGGCGGCGCTCACCTCGCGGCTGGGCAGGTCAAAGAGGATGCGGCCGTCCTGCAGGCCGACCACCCGCGGGAAGTGGCGCAGGGCCAGATCCACCGCGTGCAGGCTGGCCACCAGGGTGACGCCGCGGCGGGTCGCTTCTTCGTTGAGCAGGGCGACGGTGAGTTCCGACAGGGCCGGATCGAGGGCGGAGACCGGCTCGTCGGCGAGGAAGAGGTCGGGTTGCTGGTACAGCACCCGCGCCAGGGCGACGCGCTGGAGCTGGCCGCCGGAAAGGCGGTCGCAGCGTTCGTAGAGTTTGTCGGTCAGATCGAGGCGGGCGAGCTCGCGGGCGGCGCCGGGGGCATCGGCGGGCAGGACGAGGGAGGCGAGGGCCTTCCACAGGGGCCAGTGGCCGAGACGGCCGGCCAGCACGGCGGTCACCACGCGCTGGCGCGGCGGGATGGGGGGCGACTGGTGCACCAGCCCGATGCGTGCCCGCAGGCGGCGCAGGGCGGCCGGCGAGGCGCTCCAGGGGTCGGCGCCCAGCAGGTGCAGGCACCCTTCCGTCGGGCGCCGGGCGGCGGCCAGCAGGCGCAGCAGGGTGGTCTTGCCGGCGCCGGATGCGCCGACGAGGGCCACCCGCTCGCCGTCGGCGATGGACAGGTCGATGCCCTGCAGCGCACGGTGGCCGTTGGCGTGGACCAGGCCCACGCCTTTGAGGGAGAAGCCCATGGCGGTCTTTCGGCGGTCGGGCGGCGGCGCGCTGCCGGCGTCCGGCCGGGGCTTACTTGAGCAGGCCCGCGGCGTGGGCCGCGGTTTCGATGCCGGCGTAGTTTTCGGCCTTGGTGGGGATGAACTTGCTGGCGCGCTGCAGGGCCATGATCTCCTTGTGGGCGGGGTTGGCCGGGTCGAGCTTGAGGAAGGCCTGGGTGATGCGGGCCTGGAGCTTGGGATCCAGGTCGCCGCGCACCGTCCAGTTGTAGTCGAAGAAGGGTGGCGTGGTGGCGAAGACGCGCACCTTGGCGGTGTCCACCTTCTTCTGTTCAAGCAGTTTGTCCCACACGGAGGCGTTGAGTACGCCCGCGTCCACCTTGCCTGCCTGGACGAAGGCCACGGTGGCGTCGTGGGCGCCGGAGAAGGCGACGGTCTTGAAATCCTTGTCCGGGTTGAGGCCCTCCTGGCCGAGAAAATAGCGCGGCATCAGGTGGCCGGAGGTGGAGGACGGCGCGCCGAAGGCGAAGGTCTTGCCCTTCAGGTCGGCCAGGCTCTTGATGCCGTCCTGGGCGGTGATGAACTTGGACGTGAATTTGGCGTCCTCGGCCCGCTGCACCAGGGGCACGGCGGTGCCGTGGGTGCGCAGTTTGGCCTGTACGAAGGTGAAACCGCCCAGCCACGCCATGTCGATCTTGCGGGTGGCCAGGGCCTCGACCACGGCGGCGTAGTCGGTGACGGGCACGAAGCTCACCTTCATGCCGGTTTCCTGTTCCAGGTAGGCGCCGAGGGGGGCGAACTTGCGTTGCAGTTCGGTGGGGGCTTCGTCGGGAATGGCCGAGACGCGCAGGACGTCCTCGGCGAAGGCGGCGCAGGGCAGGCCGGCTGCGGCGGCCAGCAGCGTCGCCGCAGCGGCGCGCAGCAGCACGCGCCGTGGGAAGGGCACGGAAATCATGGTTCGCTCCTCAAGGGTGTGCGTCGCCGCAGCACCCGCCGCCGGGACGGGGAGGTCGGCCCCGGCATGATGGGTCCGGTGAACGCCCCAGGGGCGCGCGCCGGGAGTCAGGCTTGCATGCGGTACACAGACCGCGGGGCCCGACTATAGCGATGCGGCGGGGCGACGGGAAGAGCGGAGCAAGGGGGAGCGGAGCCGCGGGGCGTGCCGGCAGGCCTCCGCCGCGGGC
>DAOQMM010000087.1:13064-14849 GCA_035335645.1 Rhodocyclaceae bacterium
ACCGAGCCGCCGAAGACTTCCTTGAAGTAGGCTTCGTACTCGCCGGCTTCGTGGGCGGCGATGCTCAGGCTGTGGCGTTCCACTTCGACGCGGTGATCCAGTTCGGCCGTCAGGTGGTCGTAAAGGGAATCGAGTTTCATGATGGTCACTCCTGAAAAGTTGAAACAGGGGAGCGCCCGATCCGGTACGCCCGGTTCTGCGACCGGGTTCCGGACTCTCCGTCGGGGTTTCCATGACTTCACTATAGGGGCGATGTTGCGCTGCAACAAACGACTCTTTATGATGGAAGTGCTTAGTTTTTCTAAGGTGTGCAGTCATGGCCTACCGTCTGCCTCCCCTCTCGTCCCTGAGGGCGTTCGAAGCCGCCGCGCGACATCTGAGTTTTGCCCTGGCGGCACGGGAGCTGCACGTCACGCCGGCAGCGGTGAGCCATCAGATCAAGGCCCTGGAGTCCTACCTCGGCGTGGCCCTGTTCGAGCGCCTGCCCCGCGCGGTGGTGCTCACGGCCCAGGGACGCGCGCTGCTGCCGCGGGTGCAGGAGGGCTTTGAATGTTTCGCCGCGGCCATTGAGGCGGCGCGGGAGGCCGGCGAAGGGGGGCTCACGGTGCACGCGCCACCCTCTTTCGCCCAGCGCTGGCTGGTGCCGCGGCTGGCAGGCTTTGCTGCGGCCCATCCGGAAATCGCCCTGCGTGTGGCGAGCGATGGGGCCAATATCGACGGTGTCGGCGCGCCGCCCGAAGACCGCCTCGCCGATCTGGCGGCAGAGCCGGACGTGCTGGCGATCCGCTTCGGCAACGGCCGCTACCCCGGCTTCCGGGTGGAGCGCGTCCTGACGCCGGACTACATCGTGGTGGGGCGCCCCGATCTGGTGGCCGCTTCGGCCCTGCGTCAGCCCGCCGATCTCCTGGCCCATCCGCTGATCCACGACGAGTCCATCCCGGACGCCAGTGTGCGCCCGAGCTGGGCCGAGTGGTTCCGCCGGGTCGGCGTGGCAGACGCCGACGTGAGCCGCGGGCCGCGCTTTTCCAGTGCCGTGCTGGCGGTGGAGGCGGCCCTCGCCGGGCAGGGCGTGGTGCTGACCCTGGCGCCCCTGGTGGCGGCCGACATCGCTGCCGGGCGCCTGCGCCAGCCCTTTCCCGAGCGCCTCGCCTCGCCCTACGCCTATTACATGGTGACCGCCGAAGCGCAGGCCGAGCGCCGTCCCGTGCGGGCCTTCCGGGACTGGTTGCGGGCCGAGCTGGCGCGGACGTCCGGTGCCGTGGAGGGGGCTGGCAGCGCTGAAAAGCGCGGGTGATATAATCGCCCGCTGGAAAATCCTGCCCGTCGCCGGGCGTTGCGCATGCAACTGTTTGCTCTCGGACTGAACCACCATACCGCGCCTCTCGCCATCCGCGAGAAGGTCGCGTTTCGTCCGGAGCGCCTGGTGGAAGCCCTCGGCGATTTCGTCCAGCGCAAGCCGGTGAAGGAAGCGGCGATCCTGTCCACCTGCAACCGCACCGAGATGTACTTCGCCACTGGCGAACCCCAGTCCGCCGCCGACTGGTTCGCCGACTACCACCGGGTGGCGCTGCAGGAACTCTCCCCCTACCTCTACACCTTTCCCCAGCGTGACGCGGTGCGCCACGTCTTCCGCGTGGCCAGCGGGCTGGATTCCATGGTGCTGGGCGAGCCCCAGATCCTCGGCCAGATGAAGGACGCCGTGCGCCAGGCCGAAGAGGCCGGCACCCTCGGCGCCACCATGCACAAGCTCTTCCAGCGCACCTTCTCGGTGGCCAAGGAAGTGCG
>DAOQMM010000087.1:14949-16067 GCA_035335645.1 Rhodocyclaceae bacterium
GACGACCCGCGCAAGGTCCTCGAAGCCCTCAGCCTGGGCCTCACCAACAAGTTTCTCCACGCGCCCACGCGCTTTCTCAACGAAGCCGACGGCGACCAGCTGGGCGACAGCGCCGAGCTGGTGCAGCGCCTCTTCAACCTCCACAAGGACCGCTAGCCCCGCCCGGCAGCGCCCGTCTGCCCGCGCCCGCGGGCCGTCTCGCCCATGAAACAGCGCATCCGCGACAAGCTGGACACCCTCGCCGACCGCCTCCAGGAACTCGACCGCCTGCTCGCCACGCCCGAAGCGGCCGGCGACATGGAGAGCTACCGCAAGCTCACCCGCGAGCACGCCGAGATCGGCCCCGTGGTGGCCCTCTACGGCCAGTACACCCGCGCCGTGGCGGACGAGGCGGCCGCGCGGGAGCTTCTTGCCGACCCGGAGATGAAAGACCTGGCCGCCGCCGAGCTGGACGACGCCCGCGCCGCCCAGGCCCGCATCGAGGCCGCGCTGCAGACCGCGATGCTGCCCCGCGACCCCAACGACGAGCGCAACCTCTTCCTGGAAATTCGCGCCGGCACCGGTGGCGACGAGGCCGCCCTGTTCGCCGGCGATCTGTTGCGCATGTACACCCGCTATGCCGAACGCCAGGGCTGGCGCGTGGAGACGATTTCCGCCAGCGACTCCGAGTTGGGCGGCTTCAAGGAGGTGATCGTGCGCGTCAGCGGCGCCGGCGCCTATTCCAGGCTCAAGTTCGAATCCGGTGGCCACCGCGTCCAGCGCGTGCCCGCCACCGAGACCCAGGGCCGCATCCACACCTCCGCGTGCACCGTGGCGGTGATGCCCGAGGCCGACGAGGTGGGCGACGTGGAGCTCAACCCGGCCGACCTGCGCATCGACACCTTCCGTGCCTCCGGTGCCGGCGGCCAGCATATCAACAAGACCGACTCGGCGGTGCGCATCACCCACCTGCCCACCGGCATCGTCGCCGAATGCCAGGACGGCCGCTCCCAGCACCAGAACAAGGCTTCGGCCCTGCGCGTGCTGGCGGCGCGCATCAAGGACGTGCAGGTGCGTGAGCAGCAGGCCCGCGAGGCCGCCACGCGCAAGAGCCTGGTGGGCAGCGGCGACCGCTCCGA
>DAOQMM010000088.1:0-15806 GCA_035335645.1 Rhodocyclaceae bacterium
TTGCGCACGGCCAGCCGCGTGGTGGTCTCGGACACCTTGTTGCGCTCCCATTCCAGGCTCGCCTTGTTGGTGTAGTCGACCCCGGCGGTCACGCTGTAGCCGCCGCCCAGACGGTAGTCGGCTTCCAGCTTGCCCCAGTTGGCGGTGTGGGATTCCGGATTGTTATAGGGCTCGCCAAAGGAGGTGGGCACGTACTGACGGATCGGCGTCTTGTCCACCTTGTCCTCATAGCGCCAGGAGGCCAGCAGCTTGAGGTTCTTGTTGATGCGTGAGGTGACCGACGAGAACACTTCGGTGGTGCGCACCTCTCCGTTCAGACTCGTGCCGATGCCGGTCATGGTCGGCTGGCCGGAGAAGAAGCCGTCGTTCTGGCGCGCGTCGGAATACGACACCTTCAGGTTCGCCCGCGTATCCGGCGAGAAGTTGTAGGCGCCGCTCACGAAGAACTGCTGCATGGAGTTGTCCGGCGCCAGGGCGATGGGCGACAGCAGCGGCGCCGTGGTGGTGACCAGCTGGGTGTTGGTTCCCGGGATCACGTTCAGGGAATTGTCCCGGGTATTCAGGAAGCTGCCGTAGAAACCCGCGGTGATCTGGTACTTCTCGTTCGTGAAGTCCAGGGTCGCCTCGAACTGCTTGTGGGTCTGGCCGATGGGCTCGGGCGAGAACAGGAAGCCGCTGTAGCGGTTGGCGGTGCCGCCCGTGCTGCCGTTGGTGCCCGCCACGCCGCGCACACCGTCCATGCGCAGGCCGCTCTTCTCCTCGTTCTTGAACATGAAGGAGAGCTTCACGTCCTTGGCCACGAACTTGCTCGCGTTGAGCGTCACGATGTCCCGCTCGGTCTTGAGGGTGACGTCGTAGAGGTTCGGGTTGGTCAGCGACCCGCTGGTGAACGCGCTGTTGGCGTAGCTCGGCTGGGTAATGGTGTTGGTGCCGATGCCGGACACCGCCGTGCTGATGGCGTAGGGCGCGTAGCGCGGGATCTGGTCGTAGTTGAGGCCAAGGGCCCAGTCGCCCTGCTTCTCCATGCTCACGCCGAATTCCTGGGTGCTCAGGCCCAGGTTGCGGGCGTTGAGGCGGAACCACTCGGCGTCGTCGCTGCGGCGCACGATGTTCAGGTCCAGGTTGGCATTGACGCCCTGGTTGTTGATCCCGTTGTACTGGCGATACAGGGGGTTAACTTCGTTGACCCACGGCACGTTCACCGTCACTTCGGTCACGTTGGGGCTGATCAGCTGGGCGACGTCGTCATCCTCCGCCCATGCGCTGCTCAGGGGAAACACGGCCGACAGGGCGATAACGAGGGCGGTCTGCCGGAATTGTTGCTGGGTGCTCATGATCATCCTCCTCGATTACCGGAAGAAGCGGGTCGGACCGCTGCTCGTCGCATTGCTGGGGCTGTTGCTGCCGTGGATGTTGGTGTGGCAGTTCATGCAGCCGCGCGCCTGGGCCATGCCCGGACCGATGTTGGTGCTGACCGCGTTGGGCATCAGGCTGCGCACGCCGGGCACGTTGCCGGGGTGGGAGCTGTCGCCGTGGCATTGCTGGCAGAGGAAGGGCTGACGGGACTTGAGCATGCCTTCGGCCGTGGTGCCGTGGGGGTTGTGGCAGTTGCCGCAGTCCTCCACCACGGGCTGGTGGTTATGCACGAAGGGGCCGCGCTTCTCGGCGTGGCAGGTGAAGCAGGTGGCGTTGGTGGTGTCCTTCACCAGCATCTTCTGACCGGCCGAACCGTGGGCATTGTGGCAGTCCGAGCAGGTCATCTTGCCTTCGGGGATCGGGTGGTGCGAGGGCTTGTTGGCCTCGGCGCGCTGCTGCTTGTGGCAGGTGTAGCAGACTTCCGCCTGCTGGCGCTTGTCGCGCACCTTGTCCTTGGGCGAGTGGATCTGGTGACACGAGGTGCACGACACGTCCCGGTTGGCGTGGGCGCTGGTGTTCCAGTTGATGTGCTTGCCGCCCTGGTGACAGGTGGTACAGGCCGCGCTCTTGTCCTCGGCGCTGAGCTTGGACAGCTTGCCGAAGTTGCGGTCCGTGGGCGGACGTTCCTTCAGCTTGGCCGGGTTGTTGGTGTGAAGGTCGCTTTCCCCGTGGCAGTTGGTGCAGCTCGGCGTGCGGCCGTCGGCCACGGAGCCGTGCTTGGTCTTGCCGATATGCAGCAGCTTGGGTTCATCCGTCTCGTCGTGGCAGGACGTGCACTTGGCGTCCCCCTTGAGCACCAGATCCTTGGCTGCCGGCTTGGCGGCTGGCGTAGCCGGTGCATCGGCCGCCAGGCTTGCCTGGGCGGCCACCAGTGCGCCGAACACGGCACACGACGCGAACAACTTACGGAAAATTTTCATGATGATCTCCCTAGTACTGCTGCATGACCGGCGCCGCGCTCCGTCGCGACACCGGGTCGTTCAAACGCGGGCTACTTGCCGAGCGACAGGATCCAGTCGGTCAGATTCTTGATCTCGGCCTTGTCCTTGGTCTTGAGGATCTTGTGCTCCTCTTCCTTGCCATCCTCGAACTTGACCATCTCGCCGGACGTGAGGTGATGCAGCAGCTTGGCTTCCGCATCGGCCTTGCCCTTGAGGGACTTGGAGATCTCGGTCAGGGACTTGGCTTCCTTCTTCTTGTCCACGGCGTGGCACTTGGTACAGCCTTCCTTCTTGGCCAGGGCCTGGGCGGCGTCAGCGTCCAGAGCCAGGGCGCTGCCGGCGGACAGCGCGGTCGCCAGGGCGGCGGTGGCAAGACAGACGGTACGGATCTTCATCGGGGCGCTCCTTGAGAACGGAATGTTGTGATTGGGTGAAACGGGGTCAGTGTTCGTACCAGCCGGTGATCATCATCTTGAACAGGCTGCTCACCTTCGGGCCCATGGTGCCCAGGTAGATGTGGCTCACCATGAACAGCAGGATCACCGCCGCCGCCAGGTAATGCACCAGGGCGATGGGCAGCAGGCCGTCCATGCCGAAGATCTGGTCCGGCGCGAACTGGGGATACAGGAAGATCAGGCCGGTCACGATCACCGTCGGCACGACGAGATACATGATCGACCAATAGGTCACGGCCTGAAGGGCATTGAAGTTCACTTCAGGCGTCGGCGGGAAAGGCTCCTCTTCGCCCTTGAAGATGCCGCTGCCGTAGAACTGCATCTGCTTCAGGCAGCGCCCCAGCACGCCGGGCGGCTTGGGCACGTACTGCCACCAGTTGCCGGTGACGATGTTGCCGATCACGAAGACCGAGTACAGCACCGCCAGGCACACGCCGGCCACGTTGTGGATGCGGGCGGCCATGGAAAACTCCACCAGGGCCAGTTCCGAGCCCGAGAAGTGCAGGCTGATGCCCGTAATGGACAGGGTGATGATCGCCAGGGCATTGCCCCAGTGCCACAGCCTGATCCAGGGGGCGAGCATGTAGACGCGCTTAGTCATTTTTCTTGCTCCGGCGGATGCGGGTCGTGATGATGCGCAGCAGACCGTGGCCCAGCACACCGAGCACGGTGGCCACGAAGGCGCCGATGAGCAGCAGATCCAGGGTCGGGTTGCGGGTCGCCCCCACCACATAGGAATTACTCAGGATCACGCTGTTGAGGAAGCCGTATTTCTGCTGCTCTTCCTTGGCCAGATGGCGGTAGAGCCGCACCTTGAGGGACGAGTCCGGGTTGTGGCAGGTCACGCACTTCTTCTCGGCCTTGTCCTTGTTCTGCACCTCGTGGGACAGGGAGAGCTTGTCGTCGGTGGGGGTGTGGCACTCGATGCAGCGCACCGCCTGCCAGTGCAGGCGCGTGTTGGGCAGCCATTTGTGGATGTCGTCGATGGCCGGGCGCTTCTTCTTGTCCGGCGCCATCTTTGCGAAGGCTTCGTCGTTGTCGTGGCAGTCCAGGCAGATCTTGTTGTCCTGGGCCACGATCTTGTGGGGATCGCGGAGCTTGGCCGCGAAGCTCATGGTGTGGGCGTTGTGGCAGGTGGCGCAGCTGAAGCGGTCGCTGAGGTTCTCCGCATGGACCGACTTGTCGAACTGGCGCTCGATGCGCATGGCCTTGCGGGCGTGGCAGTCCTGGCATTCGGCCAGGTCCTCCTTGGCCTTGGGAGCATGGGGATGCTCGTCGAAGCCGTCGCCGTGACACTTGCTGCACGCCATCTCGCCGTGATCGGATGCCGCATAGGTATCCGGATTCACCAGCAGCGTGCGCAGCTTGGCCAGATCCATGCCCTCCTTGACCGGCGTGCGGAGCCCGGCTTCCGAGTGACACTTGAAACACTCCGCGTTGGCGGTCCGGATCTTCGCCAGCTCCTCGGGCGTCGGGGGCGCATCGTCGGCCATCGCCAGGGCCGCAAAACCCAGCAGCAGCAGGCCCAGCGCGCCCCGCACACGATTTTTGAATTTTTTGAACACGTGAATTCCTCCGTAGGGGTCGGACCGATTAGATCACCCGACACCCGGCGGGACAATTTCAAAGGGGAAATCACTACCCAAAATTGACGAGCCCTTGATGTACATCAACCCAAAACGGGCACCGTGCAGCCTTTTTGCGACACCCATTTGACGGATTGCCGCAGCGTCAATTGGCGGAGAAGTCCAGCCCGCGGGCTATTCCAGCACGTCCACCGGCATCCCGCAGACCAGCTCGCCGGCCCCGTCCGCGATCACGTTCTGCCCGAACAGCACGCCATCCGCAGTCTTGCGGTAGCGGGCCAGGGTGCGCAGCGGCTCCTGGTCCAGGCTCTTCTCGCCGGTCACGGGATCGACGGTCGTGAACACGCAGCGCTCGCAGGGTTTGACGAGGCGAAAGCTCACCGTCCCGATGCGGATGCGCGTCCAGCCATCCTCCGCAAAGGCCTCCGCCCCCGACACCACCAGATTCGGACGGAAGCGCGCCATCTCCAGAGGCCGGCCGACCCGGGCCGACAGATCGTCGAGGGAGGACTGGCCGATCAGCAGCAGCGGAAAACCGTCCGCGAAGGACAGGGGCACGTCCGGCTCGACACGCACGCGCCGCGCCGTCTGCGCGCCCGTCCACAAGAAACGCAAGGGCGCGCCCAGGGCGTCGGACAGCCAGGCATCCGCCGCCGCCGCACCGCCCCAGGCCGGGAACAGGCTGCCCCACACCACCGCCGACACCTCCTCGGTGAAGACCTCGTTTGGCACGAACAAGGCCTCGCGCCCCGCCATCGTCAGCGTGACCCCGTCGGCCGACGGCTCCGTGCGCACCCGCACCAGCTGGGGCAGCTGGCGCCCGGTGACGAAGCGCCCGCTGCGATCGGCCACCATCCACATGCGGTCGAAGGGCAAGCCCAGCCGCGACACGGCGCTGGCGTTCAGGGCGTCCCCCGCCATGGACTTGACGGGATAGCGGTAGAGGGCGGACAGGATGGGTGAAGGCTGGGTCATGACGGCACACGGCTCGCGGTGGAAGGCAGGAGCGACGGATTATCCCTGCCGCATCGCCCGCCGTGCAATCGGCCACGGCCCCCTGTTTCCTGCGTCACGAAACGGTGTGTAAAACGCCAGCAGCACGTTCGGCAATCGCGGTAACCTGCCATTCCAGCCCACGCCGGACCGTCCCGAGCGGTTCTCCAGTTCGATGCCAGCCCTGCTCCGTGCCCTCTTCCTCCTCAGTCTCGCCCTGTGCGCCCGCGTGGCGTCCGCCGACGGTATGCGGGATCTGGAAATCGGCGTGCTGCCCAATCTCAGCACCCGCGTGCTCATGACCCAGTACGCCCCCCTGCGCGACGCCCTGGCGCGCAGCCTCAACCGCCCCGCGCGCATCGCCACGGCGCCCGACTGGTCGCGCTTCACCCGTCGCGGGCTGGAAGGCGACTACGACCTCATCGTCACCGCCGCCCATCTGGCGCGCCTGCAGCAGGTCGAGGCCGGCCTGATCCCCGTGGGCCGCTTCACGCCCGACATCCCGGCCCTCCTGGTCACCCGCGGCGATGCCCCCGTGAGCCGCCTGACCGATCTTCGCGGCAAGATCGTGGCCCTGCCCAACGTCCATTCCCTCGTCGCCCTGCAGAGCCTGCACCGGCTCGCCGAAGCCGGACTGCGTCCGGGCCAGGACCTGCGCCTGATCAGCGTGCCCACCGACGACAGCGTCGGCAACCTGCTCCTGCGTGGCGACGCGACCGCAGCCGTGCTCAGCGGCGGCGAGTTCCGCATGATCCCCGAAGACATCCGTGCCCGCCTCAAGGTCGTCCAGACCGTCGCCGAGGTGCCGGGCTTCATCGTCCTCGCCTCCCCGCGCCTGGACGCGGACGCCCTCGAACGCCTGCGTCGCTGCCTGGAGAGCTTTCCGGGCAGCAGCGACGGGCGACGCTTCGCCGAGCTGACCGGCTTCAGCGGCCTGACCACGGTGGACGACGCCCTCATGAAGTCCCTCGACATCCATCTGCCGGACGCCCGCCAGATCCTGCAGGCACCATGAACGCCCTGTGGCCGGCCTCCCTCCGCTTCCGCCTGCTGGTCGCCAGCCTGGTGGTGGGCAGCATCTCCCTCGCCCTGCTCATCGCCCACAGCGCACGCCTCATCGAGGCCAGCCTGCTCGGCCAGCTCAACCGTCAACTGGAACAGACCCGCCCCCTCCTCAACGCCGCCCTCAACGCCCCTCTGGCCGAGCGGGACTACGCGACCCTGCGCCAGATCCTGCACGAAGCCCGCACCCCCGAAATGCTCACCTACCTGGTCCTCCTCGACCACCGCGGCGAGGTCATCGCAAGCGAGGGACGCCCGGCCAGCACACCGCTCCCCGCCATCGATCCGCCCGCTCAGTTTGACTTGGACCGCCCCGACCGGGTCTTTCATACCGAGGTGCACATCGATCTCGCCGGCCAGGCCCTCGGCACCCTGCGCTTCGGGTTGTCCACGCGTTTCCTGCACGACGAACGCCAGCGCCTGATCCGCGAAAGCCTGGAACTGGGAGCCGCCGTGCTGCTGGTGGCCCTCTTCGCCCTGGGCTGGGTTTCCCTGTGGCTCACCCGCCGCCTGGCCCGCCTCACCGACGCCAGCCGCCAGCTGGCCGTCGGCCATTACGACGTGGAGCTGGAGAGCAGCGGCTCCGACGAGGTGGACCAACTCAGCACCGCCTTCCTGCGCATGGCCGCCACCATCAAGGTCCGCGTGGAGGAACTGGTCCTCAGCGAGGCCCTGCAGCGCCGCTACTACGAACACGCCCGCGATGAACGGGCGCGCCTGGCCTCCCTGCTGAGTGCCCTCAAGACCGGCATCCTGTTCGTCGGCAACGACGGCATCGTCGTCTACTACAACGCCACCTTCGGCCAGATCTGGCGCATCCCACCCGAAGCCGGGCTGGTGCATCAGCCCGCCCTGCGCCTGCGCCCCTACGTCGAGCGCCTCCTCGACGACACCGGCAGCTTCATGGCCATCCCGCTGGCGGACGCGGACCTGGCCGAATTCCGCCTCCTCGACCACCGCATCGTCACCCAGACCACCTCCCCGGTCCTCGACGAGACCGGCACCTCCGTCGGCCGCATCTGGATCTACGAGGACATCACCCACCAGCGCCAGACCGCCGAGCTGGCCGACCAGGCCGAGCGCGACGCCCTCACCGGGCTCTACAACCGGCGCGGCTTCGACCTCGCCCTCGACCGCATGGCCCGCACCGCCCGCGAACGCAACGCCAACCTGGCCCTGTGCTTCATCGACCTGGACGGCTTCAAGCGCATCAACGACTGCTACGGCCACCGGGCCGGCGACGCCATCCTGGTGCAGGTGGCGAGCGAGTTCCAGGCCCAGGTGCGCCGCCGCGAATGCCTCGCCCGCGTCGGCGGCGACGAATTCGCGGTCCTCGTCCCCGACGTCAGCGAAGAGGAGATCACCCTCCTCGCCGAGCGCCTCGTCAAAGCCATCGCCGGCATGCCGATCCGCTACACCGGGCAGGACCTGCGCCTCGGCTGCAGCGTCGGCATCGCCATCTACCCCTGGCACACCCGCCAGCCCGATGACCTGATGGCCTGCGCCGACGCCGCCATGTACCTGGCCAAGGACGCCGGCAAGAACCGCTGGTGCATGCTCCCCACCGCACCGCCCCGTCACGCCGGCGACACCTGATCGTCGCGGCGCGGTGCTACAGTACGCGGGCTGCATGTTCCGCGGAGCTGCCATGCCCCCGACCCGCGCCGCCCTCGCGGCCACCGCCCTGATCGTCCTGATGGCGACGGCCTGTGCCGACGCACCGACCCGCACCGCGACCGGCGTGCGCATCCTCGTCGAATTCACCACCCCGACCGACGGCGCCGCGCCAGCCACGCGGGCCTTCCTCGAAGCCACGGGCGGTGTACCGGTCCGCTACGTGACGGCGGTGTCCGGGCGGACCCACGCCTATCGCCTCGCCTGCCCGCCCCAGGACGACACCTGCAGCGCCGCCCTCGACGCCCTGCGCCGCGCGCCGGCCATCCGCAGCGTCACCCCCGACCACCTCAAGGACACCCCATGACGTCCACCCTCCGCGGGACCTGCCTGGCCCTGCTCGCCCTCACCGGCCTGAGCCTGCTCCCTGGGGCGGCCCGCGCCGACGACGCCGTCGGCGGCCGCGTCATCGTCAAGTTCCGCAGCAGTTCCGCCCTCAAGCAGATCGCCGCAGCCGGTCGTGTCCAGAGCCTGGCCCAGCGCCTTGGCGTGACGGCCACCCTCATCGGGCAGCCTGCGCCGGAGCTCCACGTGATGCACGCCCGCGGCATCAGCACCGCAGCCCTCGCCGCCCGCCTCGCCCAGGAGAGCGACGTGGAGTTCGCCGTTCCGGACCGCCTCAAGCAGGCCGCCGCCCTGCCCAACGACCCCCTGTTCTCCGCCCAGTGGATGCTGCAGACGCCCGACACCACGCACCCCGCCGCCATCGACGCGGTCGGCGCCTGGACGCTCAGCGCGGGCAGCAGCGGCGTGGTGGTGGCGGTGGTCGATACCGGCGTGCGCCTCGACCACGAAGACCTGATGAGCCGCCTGCTGCCGGGCTACGACTTCATCAGCGACGACCTCAACGCCGGCGACGGCCAACCCGGCCGCGACGCCGACCCCGCGGATCCCGGCGACTTCGTGAGCAGCGCCGACCTCGCCAACAGCGCCTTCACCCAGCTCTGTCCCGGCGTCAGCCGCGCCAGCAGCTCCTGGCACGGCACCCAGATCGCCGGCATCGTCGCCGCCGAAGCCAACAATTCCCTGGGAATTGCCGGCGTGGCCGGCGCCACCCGCGTGCTGCCCGTGCGCGCGCTGGGCAAGTGCGGCGGCTTCGACTCGGACATCATCGCCGGCATGCGCTGGGCCGCCGGCCTCAGCGTGCCCGGCGTGCCGGCCAATACCCATCCGGCCCGCGTCATCAACCTGAGCCTGGCCGGCAGCGGCAGCTGCAGCGCCGCCTACGCCAGCGCCATCGCCGAGATCCGCGCGGCCGGCACCCTCATCGTCGCCGCCGCCGGCAACGAGACCGGCCCCGTCGAAGAGCCCGCCAACTGCGCCGGCGTCCTCGCCGTGGCCGGCGTACGCCACGTGGGCACCAAGGTGGGTTATTCCAGTTTCGGTGCCGAGGTGGGCCTCAGTGCCCCGGCGGGTAACTGCGTCAATACTGCGACCGGTTCGCCCTGCCTCTTCCCCTTCGTGAACGCCACCAACCTGGGCAGCACCGTCCCGGCTGCCAACGGCTACACCGGCCTCACCGCCCAGACCGTCGGCACCAGCTTCGCCACCCCCCTGGTGGCCGGCACCGCGGCCCTCATGATCGCCGCCCATCCGGGCCTCGGCGTCACGGCCCTGGGCGAGCGCCTGCGCGCCTCCGCCACCGCCTTCCCCAGCGACGCCAGCCTCGCCGCCTGCCCCACCACGACCGCCGACGGGCAGTGCAACTGCACCACCGCCACCTGCGGCGCCGGCATGCTCAATGCCAAGGCCGCCGTGCAGGCCGCACAGGCCCCCGAGGCGGCCGTCGCGGTGTCCGCCACGCCGGTGGCCGGCAGCGCCGTCACCCTCAGCGCCGCCGCCAGCACCACCGCACCCGGCGCCACCCTTGTCGCATGGCAATGGACCCAGACCGCCGGCCCGGCGAGCGCCGCCTTCAGCAATGCGGCGGCCGCCAGCACCAGCTTCAACGCCCCGCAGGCCGGCACTTACAGCCTGCGCCTCACCGTCACCGACGACGCCGGGCGCCAGGGCAGCGTCGACACCACCCTCGACGTCCAGGCCCCGCCCCCGCCTGCCGAGGGTGGCGGCGGCGGGGGCGCGGTGGATGGACCGCTGCTCGCCCTCCTGGGCGCCGCCGCCAGCCTCGCCATCGCGGCCCGCCGCGGCGTCCGGCGCCCCTGACCCCTGCCTCCTCCAACCCGAAAGGATCTCCCATGCGCTACACCGGAAGCTGTCACTGCGGCCACGTCGCCTTCGAAGCCGAAGGCGAGATTACGGGTCTCCTGGAATGCAACTGCTCCATCTGCCGGCGCAAGGGCGCGCTGATGTGGTTCGTGCCGCGCAGCGCCTTCCGCCTCCTCACGCCGGAGGAGAACGCCGCCACCTACACCTTCGCTTCCGGCCGCATCCATCACCGCTTCTGCCCCCGCTGCGGCATCCAGCCCTACGGCGAAGGCGACGACCCGACCCACGGCCCCATGGTCGCCATCAACGCGCGCTGTCTCGACAACGTGGATCTGGCCGCCCTGCCGGTCCGCCACTTCGACGGCGCATCCCTGTAGCGCACAGAGGGCCATCGCGGCCCTCGCCCATCCCGGCGCGAGCGCGTCGCCCGGCGCCCTCAGATCAGGCGCGCCGGGGGAATGGCCTCACCGCCGGGCGCTGCCTCACCGCACCGGATCGCATCCGCGGCCCCGAGCCACGCCCGTGCCCAGGCCACCGCCTCCCGGCGCCCGGCCTCCGGCAGCGGATTGAACGCATAGCGCAGCCCCATCTCGCGCAGCAGGCCGGTGAGCCCCCCGCGCAGCGCCTGCACGGCCTGCATCTGCGCGTGCCAACCTGCGCGGACCCGCGCCTCGGCCCGCGCGCGCTCATCGCCCGCACGCGAGTCCGTGTCGCCCGTCCCGTGGGGCCCATTGCCACGGATCCAGCCGGGCACGGTCTCGCCCGCCAGACGGCGACCGCCCTCGATCAATACCTGTCCGTGTCCGCCCAGGCGGGTCAGCATCCCGGCCATCCGCGCCAGCTCCACCCGGGCGTGGCACAGCAGACGCGCCGCGGCCGCCTCGACTGCGGCGCCGTCGGCCGCCATCGCCAGCGCGTTCAGATCGGCGTTCAGCGCCGCCTCATGCGCGGCCTCCGCGAACGCCCACGCCCCCCCATCGCCGCCCTCGGCGTCCGCTTCGCACACCGCGGGCAACGCCCCGGAGGGTCCATCGTGTGGGGGCGCCGGTCCTTCGCCCGCGCCGACGGCGGGCCCGGGCCGGGCCGCCTGCGGGACAGGCACCGGTGCGCTCGCCTCCTCCGCGTCACATCGGATCGGCCGCCGCTCCGACGTCAGCCGGGCAGCGCCTGCGCCTGATTCATCGTCCGCCCATCCGGGCGCCACGTCGGCGCGGCATTCAAACACGCGGCCACGGGTGTGAGCCTCGCGCGACCAGTCTGCGTCCTGCGGAGCATAGACCTCCGCCACCGCTGCCAGCGCCGCATCCACGGCCTCGCGCACGGTGTCCAGCTCGCCGCAGAGGCCCTGCACGCCCTGACGCATGCAGTCGAGGTGGGGCGTGCAGCGCGCCAGGCGCAGCAGCCCGTCCTCCGGATAGCCGGCCGCCGCATCCTTCAGCGCCGCGTCGACAGCGCTCATGAATCGCCGGCCGCCGCCCTCGAAGAGGGCCAGCGCGGCCTCCAGATCGCCGGTCCGCTCGCGCAGCAGATACTGCACCCGCATCACGCGCACCGCGAGGGCGACCTGTGTGCGGGGATGACAGACCCCGGCGAGCCCGCAGGCCGCGGCGTGGAGCAACTCGCTCAGGCGATGGATGGGGTCCAGCCAGCGCGCGAGCTCCACGTCGCCGGCCCGCGCACCGTTTACGCCGTCCGCGCCCCTGACGTCGCCCCGCGCGCCCTTCTCCGCCGCCTCGCCGATGCGCTGCGTCGCCCCGTCAGGCCCAGCGCATCCCGGCGTGCCCGCCTCATCCACCATGGCGATCCACGATCCTCCCGGCGGCCGGGGCACGGCCTCGTGCCCCTCGATCCCGCTCAGGCGCCATCGGCCAGCAGGATGTTGCGGCCATCGTCGATGCTCCGGGCGAAGTCCTTCAGCGTGTCCTCCAGGCTGCGCACCGTCTCCGCGTCGTAGCGGTCGAACACCGGCGTCGGGGCCTGCGTGCTGGCGCGCTGGGCCAGGCGCTGCACCGAATCCTGCAGCATCGCCACGGTGCCGATGTTGGACTGGACGAGCACCCCCAGGTCGCGCCAGAACTGCACGGCGTCCGTCAGGCGCGTCACCGCGGCCCGCAGGGTGTTCTGCTCCCGGTCCAGCTGGCTGCGGCGGGCCTGCAGATCTGCCTTGCGGGCCCTCAGCATGTCGAGGGAACGCTGCGCCCTATCGCGCTCGTTGCCGGCCCCCTGGCGATCCATCTCGATCTGGATCCGCTGCCGCTGGTTGTCGGCGGCCTCGTTGTTGAGCGCCTTCCAGCGATTGGCAAACACATCGGCGAAGCTCAGCCGCCAGCACTCCCAGCTGTAGAACATCCCCTCCAGCGGTTGCGCCCTGCATTCATCGCGGGTCCGCCCCTCCTGGCGGAGCTCGGCCATCCGCGCGTCCAGGGCGACGCGCACGCGCGCCACCTCGGCAAGCTGCACGTCCAGGTCCGCGATGCGCGCCTGCCGGTCCCGCATCTCCCGGTCGGCCTCGCCTTCGAGGCGGAAGGTCTCGTCGATCTCCTGGACCGTGCGCAGCACATCCGCCTGACGCCGGTCGGCCGCACCGCGGGCGCGATTCACATAGGTCTCGGTGTCCTGACGCAGACCGTCCGCGGCGCTGCGGATATCCGTCAGCAGCGCCTGGGCGCGGGAGGTGTTGCCCGCCGCCAGCGCCGCTTCCGACTGGTGCAGGGCGTCGAAGACCCGTGTGACCCGCTGGAGCTGCGCCCCATCCGCCCAGGCCAGGCCCCACAGCAGCAGCCACAGCCCGACCAGTCCGTGCAAGCTTCTCTTCATCACGATGTCTCCCGCCCGCGCCCGACCCACGCCACCTCGCGGCGGCCCGTCACGGCCCCGCGAAGTGGCGCATCCCGGGCGCAGGACTGTGCCGGGTGTCAGGCGGCCGCCGCCTTGGCGATCAGCTTGTCCGCCTCTGCCTTGGCTGCCGCAATCTGCTGGGTGGCGTCATCCGTCTTCTTGATCTCGTCCTTCACGTCCTTGTCCAGCAGCTGGGCGAGCCGCTTGGCCTCGGCGCGGGCCTGTTCGATGGGCAGGTTGTCCCGGTAGGTGACGCCCAGCTTGTCGAAGACCTGCATCGTCGCCGCCCGGTATTCCGTCGCCACCCGTTTCAGGGCGCGCCACTGGGCGGCCACCGCGAGCATGCGCAGCTTGAAATCCTCGGCGGAGTATTCCTTCACCCGCTCTTCCTTGGTGCGGCGCATGTACACCTCGATGTCGGTGCGCAGGTCCGCACTCGCCAGCCGCCGGCAGGCCGCCGCCATCTGGGTCCAGAACTGGCAGACGTCCTGCAGGATCACCACCACGTACTTGAGCACGCCCACCGCGATGTGCAGCGATTCCACCGCCGCCTGTTCGAGCTGCTCGGTGTCCTTCTCGGTCTGCATCTGCACGGCAAACTTGGCGATTGCGCCCAGCGCCTCCCGCTCCTGCTTCTGCAGGTCCATCAGCATGTCCAGGTACTTGGCCTTTTCCTTGGCGTAGTTGGCGGCGATGTCCGCGTAGGAGGCGCCCATCTCCTGGGCGCTGGCACCCGCCGAACGAAGGCCCTCCGCCACCCCCGCGAGGGGCGCCTTGGCGGCCGCGTCCTCCATCACCGCCTTGGCCGTGCTCTCCTTCACCTTGGCGGCGTCCACCGCCTTCTGGGCCGCCTCCTCGGCCGCCTCGGCGTCTTCCACTGCGTCCTCGGCTTCCTTGTAGGGCTCTTCCAGCTCCTCGAAGGCCTCCTTCTTGGCGGCCTCGTCCTTCTTGTCCTTGGGCTTCTTCTTGCGCGCCGCTTCATAGGCGTCGCGGGCCTCGATGTAGGGCTCCTCCAGCTTGTCCAGCTTGCCCTGGGCCGTCTTGGTCGCCGTCTGGGCCGCGGTGAGCTTCGCCTCCGCCTGGTCCAGGGCGTCCTTCGCCACCCGGTAGGCGGCCTGGGCCGTCAGGGTCTCGGAGGTGGCCTTGGCCTTGTCGTCGGTCTTCTTGTTCTTCTCGTCGGGCTCCTTGACCGCCGTGTTCTTGACGATGGCCGTCGCCAGCTGCGTGCCCGCCGTCACCGGCGCGGTCTTGAACTGGAGCCCGGCCGCCAGCCCGTCCCCCAGGGCCTTGGTGATGCTGCCCACGATGGCCAGGGCGAACATGCGCCCGTCGGCGGTGTTCTGGGCCGCCTTGGCCTCTTCGTACCAGCCCTTCACCTGGGGGATCTGCTCCGCGAGGGAGGCCTTCAGGCGCTCCTTTTCTTCCAGATCGGCCTTGATCTCCTTCTGGCGCGCCTGGGCGGCCTCCTTCGCCTTGCGCCGCAGATCCCGCGTCTGGGTGGTGTCCTCGGCGATCTTCTGGGCCTCGTCGGCGAGCCCCCTGAAGGTGCTCTTGAGGTTCTCCGCCGTCGTCGCCATGCTGGTCGCCACAGCCTCGCAGCCGGTCAGGCGGCCCACGCAGTCCGCTTCGTAGAAGCCGTACAGATCCTTGAAGGCGCCCCTCAGGATCGGGATCATCCGCCCCGCCGCCTCGCCGAAGCTGAGCAGCGCAGAGCTCATCTCACCGGTCTTGTCGCGCAGCTTGTACTGCAGGTTCATCACCTGGGCGCTGAGGGACTTGCCGGACTCCGGATTGAGGAAGCCCGCCACGCCGCACGCGGCGATGTGCAGCAGATCGTCGGTGCGGTTGAGGTTGCGCACCAGCTTGTCGATCTCGAGGGTCTGCAGGATCTGGGCGTGCGCCGCCTGCACCAGGGGCGAACTGTCGTCGGGGCCTTCGATGACGTTATACGTCATGGTGTCGAAGACGATGACGGGACTGGGCGGGGACACCACAGGCGGTGTGGCCGGCACGGGATCGGACATGGGTGGACTCCGGAAGACAGGAAGAAGGAAGAGACGCCGGCGAGGTCCCCCGGGCACTGCACCCAGGCCATTCCCCGCCGGCAGGGCGGCCACGCCGGGCCGCAGACAGCCGGGCGCCGTCAGCGCCCTTTCTTGTATTTTCGGACGAGGGCCTTGATGTAATCGATGATCTGCTGCTCCCGCTCGGTGGGATCTTCCTTCAGGTCGTCGATGACCTTGATGCAGGCCGGCTCGCGCAACTCGTTGCCATGCAGCAGCTTGGTGTGGTGATGCCGGGTGTCGGTGAAGTCGATGCCGCCACCATGCTCGTGGATATGCGGCTCACCTTTGTCCGGATAGAACTTGTCTCCCATGACGCGCTCCTGAGTGGGGTTGAGGGTGTGTGTCTTTTTGTTAGGAATGAATGCAGTGTAGACGCCATCAATCGGAATACAAGCATGACAAAGCGGTTCACATAAAATCCCAAAGCGCTCACCCAGCACCCCTGCAATTCGTCAAAAAATATATTTATTTCAATAGCTTGAAAACATGCCACGGACAGCGCCCACACCCCGAGCGCCAGCGCAGCCTCCGCATCCGCCGCATCCCCCTCCCCTTAAAGCCCATTACCCCCCACGCATCCGCGGGAGACCCCTTCGGACGGTTCGCCCG
>DAOQMM010000089.1:0-15772 GCA_035335645.1 Rhodocyclaceae bacterium
GGCTTGTAGTGCATCACCAGGAAGATGCCGGTGACGATCTGGATCACCAGCACCATCAGGGCCAGAGATCCGAAGAAGTACCAGAAGTTGAAGTTCTTCGGCGCGTAGTACTCGGTCAGGTGGCCCTTGATGGACGACGTCAGCGGGAACCGCGCGTCGACCCAATCGAGCAATGCTTGAGCTTTGGTGGTCATCGTTTAGGCCTTTCCGTCTTCGCCGATCAGGATCTTGGTGTCGGCCAGGTACTTGTGCGGCGGGATCTCCAGATTGTCCGGCGCCGGCTTGCTCTTGTAGACGCGGCCTGCCAGGTCGAAGGTGGAGCCGTGACACGGGCACAGGAAACCGCCGGGCCAGTCTGCACTGACGCCACTCTCGGCACCCGTCTTGAACTTCGACGACGGGGAGCAGCCCAGGTGGGTACAGATGCCGACCGCCACGAGGATCTCGGGCTTGATGGAACGGGTTTCGTTCTTGGCGTACTCGGGCTGCTGGGGCTTGTCGGAATTCGGGTCGCTGACCTCGGCATCCGTCTTTTTCAGGGAGTCCAGCATCTCCTTGGTGCGGTTAATGATCCACACCGGCTTGCCCCGCCACTCCACGGTCATCATCTCACCGGGTTGCAGCTTGCTGATATCCACCTCGACCGGCGCACCGGCCGCCTTGGCTCGCTCGGACGGCGTCAGGCTCGCGACGAACGGCACGGCCGCAGCGGCTGCCGCCACCCCGCCCGCCGCCGATGTCACCAGCAAGAGCTGGCGCCGGCTCGCATCCACTTTTTGATCCACGCTCATGGCCCACTAACCTCGATAAAAGAGACTTGGAAGATCGCAATACGGAAAACTCGCGGAGTATAGCGAAAACCCTTACCTGAAAAAAGCCTTATGGGCCAAAGCCGCGCCGGATCAGGCAAATTTGGGCGTCCGCGGTGCTGCCAAAGGCGCGCCATCGCGGCCCGTCCGGGGCGCTGTGTTGCGGCGCACAATGCTGCAGGCGCGCCCTCGGCAGGCATAATCGTGTCCATTGCCGTGCGCACTCCGACCATGCCTGCACCATTCGCCCGTTTCCTGTTCCTGTGCCTCCTGAGCGGATTCGTCCGGGCCGAAGCCGTGCTCCCTGCGCCCGTACAGGAAGCCCTGAATCGTGCGTCCATTCCGCGCGATGCGGTTGCCGTGTGGATCCAGGATCTGGAAGCGCCACGCCCCATCGTCACCCATCGTGTCGACGCAGCCATGAACCCTGCGTCGGTAATGAAGCTGGTCACCAGCCAGGCTGCACTGGAACTGCTCGGGCCGACCTACGTGTGGCGCACCCGCATCACGTCCACGGCGCCGCTTCGGCGGGGCGTGCTGGACGGCGATCTGGCCATTACCGCGAGCGGCGACCCGCGCCTGTCACGGGAACGTCTGTGGCTGCTCCTGCGGGACCTGCGCATGGCCGGCGTCTCGCGCATCGCCGGCGACGTGATCACCGACCGCAGCGTCTTCAGCCTGCCCCCCTACGATCCGGGTGCCTTCGACCAGCGGCCGCTGCGCCCCTACAACGCGCCGGCCGATGCCCTGAGCGTCGATTACAGCGCGCTGCGCCTGCGCATCAGCCCCACGACCGACGGCGCCATCGTCCGCAGCGAGCCCCTGCCGGCCGGGCTGAGCCTTGTCAGTCGCATCCGCCGGAACGCGGGCCCCTGCGCCGATCCGTCGGCCGGGCTGAGCGCCGGCGTGGAGATCGCCGATGCGGGCACCCGGCTGGTCCTCGACGGGTTCGTCCCCCAAGACTGCACAGCGCCATTCGACTGGAACGTCGCGCCCCTGACGCCCGCACGCCTGTTTGAAGGCCTGTTCCGCAGCCTCTGGGCGGAAATGGGCGGCACGCTGGACGGGCGCTTCCGGGACGGTCCGACGCCCGACGGCGGCGCAGTCCTCGCCGAGAGCGTCTCGCCCGCGCTGCCCGAGGTGCTGCGGGACATGAACAAGTGGTCCAACAACGTCATCGCCCGACAGCTTTTCGCCACTCTGGGTGCCGTGACGGAACCCGGCGCCGACAGTCTGGCAGCCGGCGCCCGTGCGTGCCGCACTGCGCTGCAGGCCGCGGGCATCGACACGCGCACGTTGGTGATGGAAAACGGCTCGGGCCTGTCGCGATCGGAACGGGCCAGCGCCGCCCTCCTCGGCCAGTTGCTGATCCGCGCCTGGCACAGCCCGACCATGCCGGAGTTGATCGCCTCCCTGCCCATTGCCGGGCGCGACGGCACGGCCCGCCGTCGCCTCGCAGGCTCCACGACGGCCGGCTTCGCCCATGTGAAGACCGGCACCCTGGACGACGTGCGCAGCCTGGCCGGCTACGTGCTGGCCAGGAACGGCCGGCGCTACGGTGTCGTGCTGCTCATCAACCACCCCAACGCCAGCGCGGCACGGGGCGCCCAGGACGCCCTGCTGGAGTGGGTCGCGAACCTTTAGCGGGGCGGGGTCTCAACGCGGGTAGGCGTGGCGCTTGAGGGCCTCGAGGGGGATGACCTCCAGCGTCGCCGCATGGGTTGCCTCCAGCACGACGGGCGGCGCGACGCCCGCCTCCCAGGCCTCACGCCAGCGGAAAGCACACAGGCACCAACGGTCGCCGGGCTTGAGCCCAGCGAAACGATAATCGGGCTTGGGCGTGGTCAGATCATTGCCGCGCCGCGTGCTGAAGGCCAGGAACTCGGCCGTCACCTTGACACACACGTGGTGACGCCCCAGATCGGCGGGGTCCGCCTCGCAGCAGCCGGTGCGCATCCAGCCGGTCAGCGGATCGTAGCTGCAGGCGAGGAGCGGCCCGCCCAGCACGTTGAGGGCGTCGCTCACAGGCATGTCTTCGGTGCTCAATCGGGATACCCCTGGGGATTGGAACTCTGCCAGCGCCACGCGTCGGCGCACATCTCGTCGATGCCCCGCTCGGCCTTCCAGCCCAGTTCCTGCGCGGCGAGGGTGGTCTCGGCATAGCACTGGGCCACGTCACCGGGACGGCGGTCGACGATGTCGTAGGGTACCGGACGGCCACAGGCCCGCTCGAAGGCCTGCACGACCTCCAGCACGCTGTAGCCGCGCCCGGTGCCAAGGTTGACCGTCAGCACGCCGGGCCGTTCGGTCAGGCGCCGCACCGCCGCCACGTGACCGACCGCCAGATCCACCACGTGGATGTAGTCGCGCACGCCGGTACCGTCCACCGTGGCGTAATCGCCGCCGAACACCCGCAGGCGCGGCAGACGACCCACCGCCACCTGGCTCACAAAGGGCATCAGGTTGTTGGGCAGGCCATTGGGATCTTCGCCGATGCGCCCGCTGGCGTGGGCGCCCACCGGGTTGAAGTAGCGCAGCAGCGCCACCCGCCAGGCGGGATCGGCCGCCGCGAGATCGGACAGCACGTATTCCATCATCCACTTGGTGCGTCCGTAGGGATTGGTCGGCCCGGTCGGGAAATCTTCGCGGATCGGCACGCTGGCCGGATCGCCGTATACCGTGGCGGAAGAGCTGAACACCAGGGACTTGACCCCCGCGTCGCTCATCGCCTCAGCCAGGGCCACCGTGCCGGCGATGTTGTTGTCGTAGTACATCAGCGGCTTGGCGACCGATTCGCCCACCGCCTTGAGGGCCGCAAAATGAATCACCGCGTCGATGGCATGGGTGCGGAAGATCTCCCGCAGGGCGGCCTTGTCACGGATGTCGCTGCGGTAGAAGGCCGCCAGCGGACGGCCAGCGATCGCCTCAACCCGCTTCAGGGCCTCGGGCTTGCTGTTGCTGAAGTTGTCCACCACCACCACGTCGTAGCCCGCCGCGAGCAGCTCCACGCAGGTGTGGGAACCGATGTAGCCGGCGCCGCCGGTCACCAGGATTGTCGGCATGAAAAATTCCATTCAAGTAACAGAAAGCGCAATGATAGCCCGTCGTCCTGACAGGACATCGCCACATATTCATCAGATCGCGCCATTCTCCCGCAAGGCGGTCACGGCGGCCGGCGTGTAGCCCAGATCGGCCAGGATGGCATCGGTGTGCTCACCCAGCGTCGGCCCCAGCCATGCGGTGGTGCCCGGAGTCCCGGTCAGCCGGGGCACGATGCCCGGAACCCTGAGGGGCGTGCCGTCGGCCAGGTTCGCGGATTCGATCATGCCCCGCGCCAGAAACTGGGCATCGCGGAACATGTCGGCCACCGAGAAGACGGAGCTGGCCGGCACCTGGGCGGCTTCCAGCGCGGCGAGCACCGCGTCACCGTCATGGGCCGTGCACCAGGCGTCGATGGCGGCGTAGAGCTCCGCCGCCCGCGCGTCGCGTCCGGCGTTGCTGGCGAGGGTCGGGTCGCCCGCCAGGTCAGGCCGCCCAATGGCCTGCATCAGACGCAGGAAGATGGCATCCCCGTTGCCGCCGATGATCACGTGGCGGCCGTCGCGGGTGGTATGGGTGTTGGACGGGGTGATGCCCGGCATAATGTTGCCGGTCCGCTCGCGCACGAAACCGAACAGGTCGAACTCGGGCACCATGCTCTCCATCATCGCGAAGACCGCCTCGTAGAGCGCCACGTCCACCACCTGCCCGGCGCCGCCATTCACCTCCCGGTGACGCAGGGCCATCAAGGCGCCGATGGCGGCCCACAGGGCGGCAATGGAGTCGCCGATGGAAATCCCGGTGCGCACGGGCGGCCGGTCCGGAAAGCCGGTGATGTAGCGCAACCCGCCCATGGACTCGCCGATCGCCCCGAAACCGGGCCGATCCTTGTAGGGCCCGGTCTGGCCGAAGCCCGACAGACGCACCATCACCAGCCCCGGATTCGCCGCCGACAGCGCCTCCCAGCCCAACCCGAGGCGGTCCAGCACGCCCGGGCGGAAGTTCTCCACGACGATGTCCGCCTCCGCCGCCAGCCGGCGCACGACGGCCAGGCCATCCGGATGCTTGAGGTTGGCGGTGAGGGAGCGCTTGTTGCGTGCCTGCACGGCCCACCACAGGGAGGTGCCTTCGTGCAGCTTGCGCCACTGGCGCAGGGGATCGCCGCCGTCGGGCGATTCCACCTTGATCACGTCGGCGCCGAATTCGGCCAGGATGCGGGTACAGAAGGGGCCGGCGATGAGGGTGCCCAGCTCCAGCACCTTCACGCCCTGAAGGGGTTTGTCCATGGGAGGTCCTGATCGGGCGCCCGGCCGCGGCACAGCGCTCGCCCTACAGGGCGCGCCGCTCCACCAGGGCCTGGGCAATGGTGCCCGTGTCGGTGTGTTCCAGTTCGCCGCCCACCGGAATGCCGCGGGCGATGCGGCTCACCCTGAGCCCGCGGCTGCGCAGCAGCTCGGAGATCATGTGGGCCGTAGCTTCGCCCTCGTTGGTGAAATTGGTGGCGAGGATGACCTCCTGCACCACGCCGTCCGTCGCCCGGGCAAGGAGCTTTTCCAGATGCAGCTCCCGCGGTCCGATGCCGTCCAGGGGCGACAGGCGCCCCATCAGCACGTAATACAGGCCCTGGTAGCTGTGCGTCTGCTCCAGCATCGCCAGATCAGCGGGCATCTCCACCACGCATAGCTGCGTCCCGTCGCGCCGCGGGTTGGCGCAGCGGGCACAGACCTCGTCCTCGCACAGCGTATTGCAGCGGGTGCAGTGGCGCAGCACCTCCAGCGCATGGCCCAGGGCCGTGGCCAGCCGCGCCGCACCGCGCTGATCGCGCTGGAGCAGGTGGTAAGCCATGCGGGTTGCCGACTTGGGCCCCACGCCGGGCAGGCAGCGCAGGGCTTCGATCAAGGTATCGAGGCTGGACGGGCTGCTCATGGACGCGGCCAACGCCTCAGAACGGCAGCTTGAAGCCCGGCGGCAGGTTGAGGCCGGCGGTGAAGCCGGACATCTTTTCCTGGGTGGTGGACTCGACACGGCGCACGGCGTCGTTGAGAGCCGCGGCGATCAGGTCCTCGAGCATCTCCTTGTCGTCCATCACCGACGGGTCGATGCTGACCCGGCGCACGTCGTACTTGCAGGTCATAGTCACCTTCACCATGCCTGCGCCGGACTGGCCTTCGACCTCGATGCCGCCGAGGCTGTCCTGCATCTTCTTCATGTTTTCCTGCATCTGCTGGGCCTGTTTCATCAGGCCGGCGATTCCGCCTTTCATCATGGCGCATTGACTCCGTTGAAGTTAAAGGGGCTTGACCGACGATTCTTCCATCGTCGCATCGAAACGTTCGATCAGTTCGCGAACAAAGGGATCCTGCTCCAGCGCCGCCACCGCCGCCGCGTGGCGCTCGGCCCGCACGGCCTCGTTGCGCTGGGCAGGGGTTTCGGTGGCGATCTCGCCGACTTCCACGTGCACCCGCAGAGGCCGGCCGAAATGGGCGGCCAGGGCCTCCTGCAGCTTTTCGGGACCGCTGCGGTTGATGGCGAGCAGGTGGCGGTGGGTGTGACCGAGGCGCAGACGCAGCGTGCCGTCGGTAGTGCCGGTCAGCTCGCAGTGCTGGGCCAGCTCGCGCACCATGCCGCCGAGGCCGAGATCAGCCAGCAGGGCATGCCAGTCGAGGCCGGCCGGCAGCGGGGGGAGATCACCGGACGGCAGTTCTGCAGGCGACGCCTCGACGGGCCGGTCGGGCGCAACGGCCGAGGGCAGCGCAGCCGGTTCCGCCGGACGCGCGGGCGCTTCGGCCACAGGCAGGGCGGGCGGGACCTCCAGGATGGGTGCCGCTGCAAAACCATGGGCCTCCGGCGGCAGATCCTCCCAGGGCGGCACGCTGCTGCCCATTTCCGGCGCAGGCGCGACCGCGGGAACCTGCGTGGCGTGCTGCGGAACGGGTACCGCCGAGCGCTGTGCCACCACCGGCAAAGGCGTCGGGGCAGGCGCCGTACGGAGCGCGGCCGGCGTGGCCGTCGACAGCGCCGGAGAGGGCGCAGGACGCTCCGCAGGCGCGCCTCGACTCGTCGCAGCCGGCAGCGGACGCGTGTGTCCCGTCCCGCCACCGCCGGAGGCGGCCGCGCTGCCCAGGGCCGGCGGCTGCTCGGGGCGGAAGGCAAACAGACGCAGCAGGCTCATGGAGAAGCCGGTTGCCTCGTCGGGCGCGAGGGGCAGCTCGTCGCGGCCGTGGATGGCGATCTGGTAGGCCAGCTGCAGGAATTCGGCGTCAAAGGCCTCGGCGTAGGGCGCCAGCCGGGCGGCCTCGAATTCGTCGGTCACCGCGGTGGGTGCCAGTTGCACCAGCGCAATGCGATGGAGCAGGCTGGCAAGGGACTGCAGGGCGGAATCGAAGGACAGGCTGCGTGCCTCCATGCCTTCGGCTGCAGCCATCAGGCCCTGCACGTCCTGGGCCACCAGGGCATCCAGAATGGCGTAGAGGTGATCGTCGCCCACCGTGCCCAGCATGTCCTGCACAGCCTGCTCTTCGACCTTGCCGGCGCCGTGGGCGATGGCCTGGTCGAGCAGGGACAGGGCGTCGCGCATGGAGCCCCCCGCCGCCTTGGCCAGGTGACGCAGCGCACCCGGCTCGAAGGGCACGGCCTCGGCTTCCAGCAGCCGCGTCAGGTGGCCGACGATGTGCCCCGGCGGCATCTGCTTGAGGTTGAACTGCAGGCAGCGGGACAGCACCGTGACCGGGATCTTCTGCGGGTCGGTGGTGGCGATGATGAACTTGACGTGCTCCGGCGGCTCTTCCAGGGTCTTGAGCATGGCGTTGAAGGCATGCCCGGTGAGCATGTGCACTTCGTCAATCATGTAGACCTTGTAGCGGCCCTGCACCGGTGCATACACGGCCTGATCGAGCAGCGCCGCCATGTCGTCCACGCCGCGGTTGGAGGCGGCGTCCATCTCCACGTAGTCGGGAAAGCGGTCGGCGTCGATGGCGACGCAGGCGGCGCACTGGTTGCACGGCGCGGCGGTGACGCCCGTCTCACAGTTGAGGGCCTTGGCGAGGATACGCGAGATGGTGGTCTTGCCCACCCCGCGGGTGCCGGTGAACAGATAGGCGTGGTGCAGCCGACCGGTGGCCAGGGCGTGGGTCAGGGCACGCACCACGTGCTCCTGCCCGACGAGCGTCTCGAAACTGCGCGGGCGCCACTTGCGGGCAAGTACTTGATAAGCCATGGCCGGATTCTATCAGGCCGGCAGCCTGCTCCGGGAAACCGCGCATCCGCCCCTCGGACGCACTCAGGTGCCCGCCGCGGGCACGCCGCTACAGCTTGCCGCTCACCCGCATGCCCTCCAGACGTAGCGCAAGGGCCTGCTCCAGCTCGCTGAGACGTTGCCGGATCGCCTGTCGCCGCGCATCCGAGGACGCCGCCTCCAGCTCGGCCCGCAGGCGCGCGCGCTGGTGGAAGAGGTCGATCTCCGGCGGCGGCGCACCGGCATTCTTGAGGATCTTGAAGGCCATGCGGAACTCGCCCGGGGTCTCGGACCAGCCCTCCGGCTCCGGCATCGGCTTGCCGAAGCTGGCAGCGGTCTGCAACTCACCCGACCGCAAGGCCTCGGCCAGGTGCAGGCCGATGGCCTCGTCCTGGCAACGGATCTCGCTATCGCGGCGCTTGCGCCGTTCGGAATCGGAAGGATCGGATGTCATGGCACCCCAACGGCCGGGCAGCGCCGCCCCAACCCGACCGGATCAGTCCTGCGTCCCGCAGCCGGCGGGGCGACGCACCCGGCGATCGGATGGCGGGTGCGTGGCGAGCTTCTCGGCCGGACGCCGCGGCCGCGCCACCAATTCGCCGCCGCAATTGGGGCAGCGGCCGCCGAGCACCTCTTCTGCGCAGGTCGCACAAAAGGTGCATTCGAACGAGCAGATGCGGGCCTCGGCGGAGTCGGGCGGAAGATCCCGGTCACAGCATTCACAGCCCGGTCGAAGTTCAAGCATGGCGACGCTCCCGGATGAGGACGACCGGTGTCGTCCCGTTGATGAACATCCCCGTCACGACGGGGGCGGTGTACCAGAAAACAGGAGGCGAGGGCCGGAGCGTCCTAGCGGGGCGCGTTCAACGCCGCCACGCTGGCTTCCCATTCCCGACCATTGAAGGGCACCACCTCGGGCTGCCGCGCGGTCACATCGTAGTCGTCCAGTACCCGCACATTCACCGTATAGAGTTCCGGCGCCGCCCGCGGCCGTGTGAATACGTGGATGCCGCACACGGTACAGAAATGATGGCGCGCCACGCCGGAACCGAACCGGTAGGTGCCAAGCACCTCCTCGCCGCTCAACAGGCTGAAGCGCTCCGGCGCCACCCGGTGGTGCAGGATGCCCTTCTTGCGGCAGATGGAGCAATTGCATTCGGTCACGCGGATGATCTCCGTGTCGATTGCAAAACGTACCGCGCCGCAATGACAGCTTCCATGATAGATCGCCATGCGAACTCCTCCCGGCTGAAACGCCACGGCGCCCGTCAGCACTGATGCGCGCATTGTCGCTCGCCTCCACGCCGCGCAGCAGGCGCCGCCGAACCACGGAGAACAGCCCGGCGTTGCGCAGCGCGCGGACCACCTCCGCGCCAGACCGGGTTGCCGCCCGCAAACGTCCGTACGATACCCCCTGCGCGGGCCGACCGACCAGGATCCGGCATGAAAAAGGGCGCTCCTGAGAGCGCCCTTTTCCGCGATTCGGGGTGGCGAGCCTGACCCCCGGCACTTGCAGGGAACGGCTGTGGCTGCTGCCTTCCGGCCCTGACCAGGTTCACCGCGCTGCAATGCGGGGAGACCCGCCACGCCGAATTCTAACAGGTTCGTGCCCACTGCGGACAGCCCCCCGTTCAGCCTGCCAAGGGCAGGACGATGCTCATCTCCAGGCCACCGCCGTCCCGGTTGCTCGCCTCGATCTGCCCCCCGTGGGAGGTCACCGCACGGCGCGCGATCGCCAGCCCCAGGCCGAAGCCCCCCGCCGTCACCGCCGCGCGGCCGCGATGGAAGGGCTCGAAGATGGTCGCCAGATCACTTTCCGACACGCCCGGCCCCCGATCGGACACGCGCAGACGGAAACGCCCGTCGATGACGCCCGCCGTGACATCGACGGCCGTCCCCACCGCCGTGAACTTGACCGCATTACGGATCACGTTCTCGAAGGCGCGCTGGATCAACTCGGCGCGCACACGCGTCAGCGCCTGTCCGTCCCCCACGAAATGCACCGTCTTGCCGAGCGTCTCGGCTTCGAAACGGGCGTCGTCTGCGATGGCAGCCACCAGATCGATCAGATCCACGGCCTCCTCCGGCGCATCCCCCGAACCGGCATCCAGGCGCGCCAGGGTGAGCAACTGCCCCACGAGCTCGTCGAGGCGCACGGACTCCCGTTCGATGCGGTCGATCGTCGCCGGGAGCTTGGATGCATCCTGCCGGGCCAGCCCGATGGCCGCCTGCATGCGCGCCAGGGGTGAGCGCAGCTCGTGGGAGACATCGTGGAGCAGGCGACGCTGGGCGCCGACGAGAGCCTGCAGCTGGCCCGCCATGCGATCGAACTCCACCCCCAGATCGGCGATCTCGTCCCGCCGCGCGCCCATCAGCGGGCTCACCCGCGTGTCGAGCCGGCCGTCCGCGACGGCGCCGAAGGCCCAGCGCAGATGGCGGACCGGCTTGGCGAGATACCACGCCAGCAACGCCGACACCAGCACGCTGGCGAGCAATCCGCTGGCGATCAGCACGCCCAGCCCCGGTCGATCCGGCGGACGCCGCCGCTCGAAAGGCGGGCCCGGCGGGCGACCCGGCAGATCAAGGCCCGGCGGTGGGCCGGGCGGCACCCCCTCCCAGCCACGATTGCCCGCGTCCGCCGGCACGAAGAGCAGGTAAGTCCGGCCGTCGGCGCTCAGCACCTGCCGCACCGGGGCCGCAGGATGATCGTGATCGGCCCTGCGGCGGGCACTCGCCAGCGCCTCGGCGCTCACAGGCCGACCGAGCAGGTCGTGGCCCGCCTCATCCACCACCAACAGGCGCGGCGCGCGCCCTTCGGCCCCCCACTCGTCGAGCAGGCTCAATACCGCCGGCGTGCCGCCGTGGGCGAGGACGGCCGCGGCGGAGGCCACCGCCCAGCCGGCCCGCGGTCCACCAGCGAGGGCCGGGTCCCGCTCACGCTCACGCTGCTCCAGGTCGGCCTGGTGATGCCACCACACGGCAGCGCCCACACCCACCCCGGCCAGCAGCAAGGCCAGCCAGAAGGCAAAGAAGAATTTCCAGAAAAGGCGCCCGAGCTTCATTCGCGGATCATCTGGTAGCCCAGCCCGCGCACGGTCTCGATCCACGAGCCGCCATCCGCACGTGCTCCGAGCTTGTGGCGGATGCTCGACAGATGCACGTCGATGCTACGGTCGAAGCGGGCCAGCGGACGCCCCAGCCCCTGCTCCGACAGCTCGGTCTTGCTCACCACGCGACCGGCGTTGCGGGCCAGCAGTTCCAGCAGGTTGTATTCAGTGCTGGTCAGCTCCAGCGCGCGCCCCTGCCACTCGGCGCGGCGCATCTGCGGCCACATGAGCAGCGGGCCGACCGCCACCGTGCCGTTGGGGCTGTCGGCGGACGACGCCGGCTCGTGGGTCCGGCGCAGGATGGCCCGCAGACGGGCCACCAGCTCGCGCGGCGTGCAGGGCTTGGGCACGTAATCGTCGGCCCCCAGTTCGAGACCGACGATGCGGTCCACGTCGTCCCCCTTGGCCGTCAACATGAGGACCGGGACGTTGCTCTGGGCACGGATCCGGCGCAGGGCCTCGATACCCCCGATACCCGGCATCATCACGTCGAGCACGACGATGGCGTGACGCCCCGACAAGGCCTCGGCAACACCGGACTCCCCGTCGTGCACCACCGTGGCCTCGTAGCCTTCCTGCTCGATGTACTCCCGCAGCAGGGCGGACAGCTCCACATCGTCATCCACCAGCAACACCCGGTTCATTTCCGCCTCCTGATCTGTGCAGCGCGATGATACGACCGGCCTGCCACCGCGATGCGCGGGGTGCAGGGCATTTACCGCCCTTTACATGCCTTTACATGTCGCGAACGGGCCTTAACGACAAATCGCGCAATGATTTCCACTGGAAACGGACTAACCTGACGCCCATTTCCACCCAGACTTTTCCCATGAGAAGAATCATCGCCCACCGTCCCCGTCACCTGGCCCTCGCCCTGCTTGGCAGCCTGATGCTGAGCGGCCCTTTGCGCGCCGCCAATCTGCCCGATCTGGGCGACGCCTCGGAGGCCACGCTCACCCGCCAGGCCGAACGTACCCTCGGCGAACAGACCATGCGCAGCCTGCAGGCATCCGGTGCGCTGCTGGATGATCCGGAGGTGAATGCCTACCTGGACAGCCTCGGCCGCCGCCTGCTGCAGGCCGACCCCAGTCTGGCCGGGCAGCCCTTCGACTTCTTTGCGGTGGAATCCTCCGAACTCAACGCCTTCGCCCTGCCCGGCGGCCACGTGGGCGTGCATACCGGCCTGATCCTCGCGACCCAGAGCGAAAGTGAGCTGGCCTCGGTGATGGCCCACGAAATCGCCCACGTCACCCAGCACCACATCGCCCGCCAGATCGCCGGCCAGTCCGGCGCACAGCTCGCCAGCATGGCGGCGCTGGGCGCGGCCATCCTCGCCGCCGCCACCGGCAACGGGCAGGTGGCGATGGCCGCTGTCACCGGCGCCACCGCCGCCAACCTGCAAAGCCAGATCAACTACACCCGCGAACACGAAAGCGAGGCCGACCGCATCGGCTTCCAGCTCCTCACCGGCGCCGGCTTCGACCCCCGCGCCATGGCCAGCTTCTTCGACCGCCTGCAAAAGGCCACGCGCCTCGTGGACGGCAATGTCCCCAGCTACCTGCGCACCCACCCCCTCACCCACGAACGGATTGCCGAGGCCGAGGACCGGGCCTTCAACCTGAGCTACAAGCAGGTGCGGGACAGCGACGAATACCACTTCGTCCGCGCCCTGCTGCGCAGCTACGAGGGTGAGCCCCGCGAGGCCGTCGCCCTGCTCGACAAGGCGCTCGCCGAGGGCCGCACCCAGAATGCCCGCGCCACCCGCTACGGGCTCACCGCCGCCCTGCTGCGGGCGGGCGATTTCAAGCGCGCCGACAAGGAGCTCGCGGTCGTGGAACGGGACGGCCCCCACCCCATGGTGGAAGCCCTCGCCGGCCAGATACTGCTCCAGTCCGGCCGCCTGCCCGAAGCCCGCAAACGCTACGAATCGGCCCTGCAGCGCTTCCCGGATCACCTGCAGCTGGTCTACGACTATCCGCGCGTGCTGATCCGCCTGAACGACGAAGCTGCCGCGGCCCGCTTCACCGAAAGCCGCCTGCTTGCCCGCCCGCAGGACCCCACCCTGCACCGCCTCGCCGCCGAAGCCTTCGCCGCCCTCGGCCAGCAGACCCGCTCCCACGTTCATCAGGGGGAATTTGAAGCTGCCCGCGGCAACACCCAGGCTGCCATCGAGCAATACCGCATCGCGCTACGCAGCGCCGACGGCAGTGAGCGGGATCTGACCATCGCCGACGCCCGCCTGCGCGAACTGCAGGCCCAGCAGCGCGAGTTGCGCAAGGATGGCCGCGACGGAGGTAAAGACCCTTCCGGCGGACGCTTACACAGCTTTACCCCGCGCTGACCGCGCTTTACCGGCTGAAAAAGGAAGATGTGATCCGTCAGGCCCGCCGAAGCTCCGGCCCCTGGACGCACCTTCCGACGACTTACAGGAGTCCATCATGTCCTCGCTCTTCACGAATCGCTTCAAGACCCTACTCGCCGTGGCCGGTATCGCGGTCGCGACCCCCTTTGCCGCCCACGCCTTCGGCGGCCACGAACACTGCGGCGGCCCGATGATGCACCGTGAAATGGGTTTCGGTGGCCCCGAAGGCGGCGCCATGCACCTGCCGCCCTTCGTCCGCGAACTCAAGCTCTCCGATGCCCAGCGCGACCAGATCTTCAAGATCATGCACGAGCAGGCACCGGCCTTCCGCGACAAGGCCATCGCCGCCCGCAAGGCGCACGAAGAGCTGCGCGACATGGCTTTCTCGGCCAGGTATGACGAGGCCCGCGTCGCGGCCCTCAGCGACACCGAAGCCCGCGCCATGGCCGAGCTCACCCAGATGCGTCTGCGCACCGGCAACCAGATCTACCAGGTGCTGACGCCGGAACAGAAGAAGAAGGCAGACGAGCTGAAGGCCGACTTCGAGACCCGCATGACCCGCCCGGTAAGGGATGGCGGCCAGCCGGGCAAGCGCGAACCGCTCCGCAACTGACCTTGCCTCTGGAGACCCATGCTCCAGCGCACGCGGCGGAGACGCGACGGCACAGGCCGGCGCGTCTCCGCGTTCCCTTCACCACTTCAAGCTGACCGAGAAGGACACAGACCCATGCGCAACTTCGACGAGATCGACCGGAAAATCCTCGGAATCCTGCAGCGGGATGGCCGCATCACCATGACCGACCTGGCGCCCCAGGTCGGCCTGTCCGTCACGCCCTGCACGGAGCGCGTCCGCCGAATGGAACGGGACGGCGTCATCGCCGGCTATCACGCCCGTCTCAACCCCCGCGCGCTGGGCCTGAACGCCCTGCTCTTCCTGGAACTGCGCCTCACGTCTCGATCGGCAGAGGCCCTGACCCAGATGAGCGAAACACTCGCAGAAATCCCCGACATCATGGAATGTCACTACGTGTCCGGAGATTTTGACTGCCTCGTCAAGGCGCGCCTGCCGAATCTGGGCGAATACCGCCCGTTCATCGCCGACCTGGTCGAAAGACTGCCCGTGGTCGAATCCCGCAGCTACGTGGTGATGGAAGAAATCAAGGAGTCACCGCTGCTGAACGCCTGACCCGCAAAAATTCGTCGGCCAGCGGGCAGAACGCTGCAAGGATCGGCGCTCAAGCGCGGCGCCCCCGCGCCGGCAGCGATTCCGCCAGGACGCCATGCGCCGGACTACCGGCACTCACGCCCCCTATCGGGCGCCTTCCAGCTCGTCCGCCTCGATCCAGCGGGCGAAACGCCGGATGCCGTCCTCGAAATGGATGACCGGCTCCCACTCGAGCTCTGCCCGGGCCCGTTCGATGCACAACTGGCTGACTGGCACGTCAAACGCCCGCCCCGGCAGATAGTTGCGCTGCGTCTGCTGACCGGTCACCCGCTCGATGGTGTCGAGCACCTCATTCAGACTGAGACCGCGTCCCGAGCCGATGTTGAAGACATGCTCACGAGTCGTCTTTTCGAGCGCAGCCAACAGGGCCGAGACGACGTCATCGATGTGGATGTAATCCCGTACGACCGACCCGTCGCCCCAGATCTCGATGGTCTCGCCACGCAGGGCCTTGCCCAGAAAGACCGCGACGGCCCCCTGACTGGCATGCGTGCGCTGCCGCTCGCCAAAGGGGTTCGCCAGTCGCAGGACCGCGCATTGCAGACCGTGCAATTCACGGAACAGGCCCAGGTACTTCTCGATGGCCAGCTTCGTGATCCCATACGAACACAGGGGATCGGTCGGATGGTCCTCGCGGATCGGCACGCTACGGGGAATCCCTTAGACCGTCCCCCCCGACGACACGAACACAACCTTCTTCACGCCGCTCTTGACGGCGTGGGAAAGCAGCCGGACTGTCCCCAGGACGTTGCTCTCCACGTCAAACACCGGGTCCGCATTGGACGACTTGGGCAGGGTCGTCGACACGAGATGGAAACAGAAATCGCACCCCTCCAGCGCCTCGGTGACGTCCGCCTCGCTGACAAGGTCTCCCTCCACCAACTCGAAGCGGGGGTTCGACAGATGCGAATCCCCCAGCGGTGCCACATGAGGGCGGTCAAAACACCTGACCGCATATCCCTTGTCCAGCAACGCATCCACCAGATGCGACCCTAT
>DAOQMM010000090.1:0-6372 GCA_035335645.1 Rhodocyclaceae bacterium
CTACCACGACCCCGGGCGCTGCGCGCCGGTGATGCTGGTGAGGAAGAAGGCGGGGCGGTAATCACCCCGGCCAATTAATCTCATTTTCTAGACAGTTCATGCCTGTCGAGAGCGCTGTCAAGGTGGCGAAGATCGATGATTGGTGCCAAGCCGGCGTAGAAGAGGCAGGAGAACGCACCGGGATCAAGGCTTCGGAATTCTCCAAGAACCAAGGAAAATTAAGTGGAATATGGGAGTTCAGGCGACGGAAGAATGTTGCGGCAAACATGATACGGCGGGAAAGACGACGAATTCAGGAACGGAGATTATTGCCTAGTCTGTTTGGCTACGGCTTTTTATGATTTAGAAGCGCCCCGAGCGCAGCATAGGTTCCTTTGTAAAAATTGAGCCCAAGAATTGAAATCGCAACCGGATGATGATTCTGTATTGCATTACCAAGATGCCGAGTCGGTGGGTCATACCGCTTTCCACGATTTATGACGCACTGAAGCTTTGGCTCTGAAAGCGCGACATCACCATACCACTCTAAGCCTATGTCAGTGCTGGTCAGGTCGATGACAAAAGTTGCACCCTCAATCGATAGACTCATGTCTTTCATGCTAAATGGCCGCCCAAATCGATCTGCAACCGAAACTATCAATTCGGACTCAATGCTAGATGAAATTGCATGAACCTCAGCGTTTCTGGCCTGTTTGAGATAATTTAACAAGGGATCGCTTCGGCGCAGCTTGGCATTTGTGGATAGCCATGACTTAGCGTCGCGACCCGGCACGGTCTGCACGCGCCGTTGGTTGCGTTCCCATGCACGCTCAAGGCGAAAGAGAAACGACTCCCAGAATGATTTGAATTCACTGAGTTTTTTTGTACTTGCCATTGCCTCGATCGCTGCGGCAGCAACCCCAAGGTCTCGATCTGTTTCAGCCATTTGAGATTTATTGAAAACTCAAAATTTAAACCGCCTCAAGAATTTGGCAATAGTTTTTGAATACGGGGCTTATTGACCGCTCGTGGGGACTGAGTCCCCGCAAGCCGCTGTAACTCAATCTCGCCGCAAAGACAATTAGATCGTTTTCGCGCAGTGAGGCCTAGGGATTTCTGGAACCTCCATTTCGCGCTTACTCATTCGTAGTGGAGTGCCATGAATTCAGAATTTCGTGCGTTAGACGATCAACCTCTTCTATTGGCACACCACTCTGGACAACAAATTTTTCAGAAGCCTTGCCAATCTCTCGAAGCAACAGTCTCGCTTCTTCTGCAAGTTGATCCAATCGGACGAGAAGTGAATCGCAAGCTTGATTGTCGTGCACGGCACCGCGATTGGTTGCACGAGATTTGTGCACTAACCAATTGCGCTCCTTAAGCAAGGCTAGAAAACGCTGTTCTATCTTAGAGGGCATTTTTCCAGAATCACGTAATGCGTGAATTGTTTTTCCGAAAGTATTGCCCTTTACTGAGTCATCAAGCTTCCTTCCTGCCTCAATGCCCATACCACGTGTAGCTAGTGCTACCAGAACGTAGTAGTTAGCAGTTGTTTCTTCAAGTGCTTGAAGTTGCCACAAGGCAAAGCCTAGACTCTTAGTGATGGCATCTAGACGATCAGCCCTTCGCAACTGCATTTCGAGATCGATCATTAGCTGACGCCGGTAGTTGTGCTGAAGAACAGGACGGGTGTGATGCACGAGAGCGGCGCGCGTATCCAGAAGTCACATATTCATTATTCTTACACAACGGCGGCAGATTTGCCGCCGTTGCCTCGATGCAGGGCTAATGCCCCCCATTAACTCTCCTTGGTCGGGGGCGTGGGCTTGCTGCTGCGCTTGGGGCGGGCCCGGTCGGACTTGCGCTTGAGGCCCAGCGCGGCCACTTCGTCCGAGTCTTCGCCAAAGATCACCTTGGCCTCGGCCTTCACGCCCAGGATGATCTCGTGGAAGTCCTTCTGGGCGGCGATGAGGCTTTCGCG
Source organism: Rhodocyclaceae bacterium (assembly GCA_035335645.1). Classification (GTDB taxonomy): domain Bacteria; phylum Pseudomonadota; class Gammaproteobacteria; order Burkholderiales; family Rhodocyclaceae; genus Zoogloea. The sequence goes on from DAOQMM010000090.1 coordinate 1,961, forward strand.
GGCCACGGTGAGGGCGTTGTTGGCCTGGATGGCGGCTTCGTCGGCGGCGCGCATGGCGGCCAGGGCGGCGCCGGCGGATTCGGTGCTGAAGCGGACGTTGCGCGGCGTGTAGCCGACGAGTCCCCGGAGGGCGGAGTAGGTGTCCACGTCGGTGTCGAGCTGGGTGGGTGCGACGCGGGTGTGGGAAGAGGTGGCCATGCTGTCTCCTTTCGGTGGGATGATGAATGAATGTGCTGCGAGGCTGAGGGTACGTCGGCGCATCCTTTTGGGATATGAACGGATTCACTCGTTTGGGGTGAATTTGGTCACATCCGGGCCGGTCCGGCAGGCCATGCGGCTGTTGGGGCGGCTCTCCACGGCCGGTGAGGGCCTCGGATCGCGGCGCGGGTGGGGCGTCGTCGCAGGGGGGTGAAGGGCGTGCCGGGCCGCGGGCATCCCGGCGGGGGCTCGGTGTGGCGCGCGCCGGGGCCCTCGGGCGGCCTGGGGGTGGGATTGTCCGCGCACCCTTGCGTGAAGGATTCACAGGGCCGCGAATCCTTCACGCAGGCGTGTGAATCCTACACGCAGCCTTGCGAATCCTTCACGCAGGGCTGTGAATCCTTCTCGCAGCCTTGCGAATCCTTCACACACGTCTGTGAATCCTTCCCACAGCCTTGCGAATCCTTCACGCAGGCGTGCGAATCCTTCTCACGGGGGTGTGAATCCTTCGCGCAGCGGGGAGGCCTGGGGTCGTCCGGAGGCTGCATCGGCGGCCCCACCTTCGCCCGCCGCGGCGCACCAACATGCTCTACAGTGCGGCGGTGAGGCACGGGTGCCGGCCGAGTGCCGTTCCCTGCCCCCTCGCCCCCGTCTTCCGGAGCCCGCCCCCATGACGCCCTCCTCTTCGCCGGACACGGCGCAGCCGCCTGCGCAGCCTGCCGACGCCGCCTTCTGGCCGGCCTTCCGTTTCTGGCTCAAGCTGGGCTTCATCAGCTTTGGGGGGCCGGCGGGGCAGATTGCGCTGATGCATCGGGAACTCGTCGAACGGCGGCGCTGGATCTCGGAGGGGCGCTTTCTGCACGCCCTCAACTTCTGCATGGTGCTGCCCGGCCCGGAGGCCCAGCAGCTGGCCACCTACCTGGGCTGGCTGATGCATCGCACGCCGGGGGGCCTCGCCGCGGGGGTGCTCTTCGTGCTGCCGGCTTTCTTCATCCTGGTGGGACTGTCCTGGCTCTACGTGGCCTGGGGACAGGTGCCCTGGGTGGCGGGGCTGTTCTACGGCATCAAGCCGGCGGTCACCGCCATCGTGGCCCAGGCGGCCTGGCGCATCGGCGGGCGGACGCTGAAGAACCGGGCGCTGGGCGCCATCGCGGCGGCGTCCTTCATCGCCATCTTTGCGCTGGGGCTGCCCTTTCCGGCCATCGTCGCCGCGGCGGCGCTGATCGGCTGGCTGGGTGGACGTCTCGCGCCGGAGCTGTTCCGCACCGGGGGCGGGCATGGTCCGGCCGCCGCCCAGGCCGCGCCTGCCCTCATCGACGACGACACGCCCACGCCGGCGCACGCCCGCTTCACGCCGGGGCGGCTGCTCCGCGTGGTGCTGTTCGGGGGCCTCCTGTGGGCGCTGCCGATGGCCCTGCTGGACGTCGCCGCGGGCTGGGATGGCCCCCTCACCCAGATGGGCCGCTTCTTCACCCAGGCGGCGCTGCTCACCTTCGGCGGCGCCTACGCGGTGCTGCCCTATGTGTTCCAGGGCGCGGTGGCCCACTACGGCTGGCTCAGCGCCGCGCAGATGATGGACGGCCTGGCGCTGGGCGAGACCACGCCCGGCCCGCTGATCATGGTGGTGACCTTCGTCGGCTTCGTGGGCGGCGCCACCCACACCGTGCTGGGGCCGGACACCCCCTTCCTGGGCGGGCTCGCGGCGGCCGCGGTGGTGACCTGGTTCACCTTCCTGCCGTCCTTCGTCTTCATCTTTGCCGGCGGCCCCTTCATCGAGACCACCCACAACGACCTGCACTTCACCGCGCCCCTCACCGCCATCACCGCCGCCGTGGTGGGGGTGATCCTCAACCTGGCCCTGTTCTTCTGCGCCCACGTGCTGTGGCCCCACGGGATCACGGGCGGCGTGCTGGCCGGCTTCGACGGCTTCGCGGCGCTGCTCGCGGCGGGCGCGGCCGTCGCCCTGTTCCGCTTCAAGGTGGGGGTGATCCCGGTGATCGGCGCCAGCGCGGTCCTGGGCGGGCTGCTGTCGCTGCTGCGCTGAACGCCCGGACGCGACGCCCACCACGCACCGCCGCGCCCGCCCTCTTGATCCGTCGGCCGCAGCCGTTATGCTCGGGGTCCGAGTCCGTCCGCCGTGTTTGCCTGCCTCATGACTTCCCGTCGCCGCTTCGTCCAAAGCCTTGCCGCCCTGTCCGTGGGCGCCCTGCCCCGTCCGCTGCCGGCAGCGACCGACCCGAGCCGTCAGGCCCTGGTGATCGGCAACGCCGCCTACCGCTTCTCGCCCCTCACCAACCCCACGAACGACGCCCGCGCCGTGAGCGAGCTGTTCGGCCGCGCCGGTTTTACGGTGAGCACCCACCTGGACGTGGGCCAGCGCGACATGCTGGCGGCCATCGAGCAGTTCGGCCAGGTGGTCCGCCGCAGCGACACCCGGCTGGTGGTCTTCTACTATGCCGGCCACGGCGCCCAGCTCGACTGGCGCAACTACCTGCTGCCGGTGGATGCCGCGGTGCAGACGCCGGAGCAGATGCGCCAGCGCTGCGTGGACCTGAACACCCTGCTCGGGCGCATCGCCGGCAGCAGCGGCAAGACCTTCGTGATCATCCTCGACGCCTGCCGCAACAACCCCTTCGGCAGCGCCTACACGCCCGAGCAGAAGGGTCTCTCCCAGTTCGACGCGCCGCCCGGCAGCCTGCTCGCCTATGCCACCTCGCCCGGCAACGTGGCCTCGGACGGCAGCGGGCGCAACGGCCTGTACACCGAAAACCTGGTGCGCGAACTCTCCGTGCCCGGCGCCCGCATCGAGGACGCCCTCAAGCGGGTGCGCCTCAACGTGCGCCTGGCCTCCCGCGGCGCCCAGGTGCCCTGGGAGACCACCTCCCTCGAAAACGACGTGATCCTCTTCGACACCGGCCACGCCAGGCTCAGCGAGGCCGAGCAGGAGAAGCTGCTGGAAGAGGACATCGCCCGCTGGAACGCCATCAAGAATTCCCGCAACGCGGACGACTGGGTGGCTTACCTGCGCGCCTTCCCCAACGGGCGCTTCGCCGAGATCGCCCAGATGCGCCTGATCCGCCTGCTGGCCGAAGCGGACGGCGGGCGCCCGGCGAATCCAGCCGCGGCGGCGGTCACGCCGGCGGTGTCCGCGCCTGCGCCGATGCCTGCCCCAGCGCCCACGCCCCCGACGACGCCCACCGACACCGAAGCCGCCCCCGCCATCGTCCTCGGTGCCGGCCTGCCGGTGCCGGTGCTGATCGCCCCCTCCGGCAACCCCTTCTCGTCCGGCCGCTACCCGCTGGCCCGCCACTTCGCCCTGGGCGATTCCGCCACCTTCCGCAAGTCCGACCTCCTCACCGGCCTGGAGGAACGCACCTGGACCGTGCGCGTGACCAGAGTCGATCGGGATGCAGACCGGGTCGAGCTGAACCGGGGCCATTGGGTCGTGGACCTGATGGGCAACACCCTGCACACCGACAACGTGAATTTCGATGCGCCGGTAGCGTGGACGCCCTCGGAGTTCTACGTGGGCAAGAAGTGGACCCTCGCCTACCGCCGCAACGAGAACGGCACCGTGTCCACCGGCACCTACGCCGTGCAGATCGTGGCGCGGGAGACCATCACCGTGCCGGCCGGCACCTTCGACACCTTCCGCATCGAGGGCGAAGGCTGGAGCGCCACCTTCGGCAGCCGCCTGCAATCCAAGTTCTGGCTGGTGCCCAGCCTCAACTTCCTGGTCCGCTCCGAGGTAATGAACCGCAACCGCCGCGGCCAGTTCACCGTGACCGAGCGGCGCGAACTGGTGGCCCTGCGCCAGGGTGGCATCGACACCAGCTGCGCCGCCCCCGGCCCGAGCGGCACCCGCACCCTGGTGATCCGTAACAACTGCGGCTGACGCCGCGCGCCCACCGACACCGTGATCCCCGCCATGCCCCGCCTCCCTTCCGCCCCGGCCGCCCTACGCGCCGTGGCCTGCCTCGCTCTGGCCACCGTGTTGTTGGCGCCCGTCTGCCGCGCCGCCGACGCTCCCGCCGCCGACAGCGGCTTCGCCCGCCCGCCTTCGCCCCACGTGCATGCGCTGATCCTCACCATCGGCGCCTACCGCAACGGCATCCCGCCCCTCACCGGGGTGGCGCGGGACGCCGACAACGCCCGCGAAATCGCCCGCCGCATGGGCGTGCCGCCGGCCCACATCACCGTGCTGCGGGACGCCG
>DAOQMM010000090.1:6472-15409 GCA_035335645.1 Rhodocyclaceae bacterium
ATGGGCGTGCCGCCGGCCCACATCACCGTGCTGCGGGACGCCGAGCTGACCCTCGCCCCGCGTGCATGCGCTGATCCTCACCATCGGCGCCTACCGCAATGGCATCCCGCCCCTCACCGGGGTGGCGCGGGACGCCGACAACGCCCGCGAGATCGCCCGCCGCATGGGCGTGCCGCCGGCCCACATCACCGTGCTGCGGGACGCCGAGCTGACCCTCGACGGCCTGCGCCGCGCCTTCGACCAGCTCGACGGGCGGGTCAGGGACGGCGACGAGGTCTTCGTCTATTACTCCGGCCACGGCGGTCGCCAGAAGGTCGTGGAGGCCGGCGTCGAGCGCTGCGCCGAATCCCTCATCACCGTGGACGGCTACGGCTTCACCGACGCGGAGCTGGAAACCCGCCTCAAGGCCCTGTCGACCCGCGCCGGCAAGATGGTGGTCTTCCTCGACGCCTGCCATTCGGGCGGCGTGACGACCCGCGCCACGCGCGTCGATCCGCCCTTCCTGCCCAAATACTGGCAGGGCAAGGCCGGCGGCGGCGACGCCTGCGCGCGACCGGTCAACGTGCTCACCCGGGACATCGTGCTGGCCACCGCCACGCCGGGCAGCGGCGGCGCCAACTACGCCTACATCGCCGCCGCCCGCGACAACGAGATCTCCCTCGACCAGCCCGGCAAAGGCGGCCTCGCCACCCAGGCCTGGCTCGCCTGCCTGGCCGGTCAGGCGCGGGACACGGACGGCAGCGGCGGGCTCTCCGCCGAAGAGATCCGCGTCTGCGCCCAGCAACACATCGACGCGAAACTGAAGAACGCCGAGGGCTTCCTGCCCCACCACGTGGCCATCACCGGCAACCGGGACATGGTGCTGGCCTACGACACGAAGGCGGGCGCCGCGGCGCTCCCCGCCGTGCTGCCAAGCCCCTCCGCCACCGCCAGCCCCACCCCGGCAGCGCCCACGGCGCCGGTCGCTGTGCCGCCCGCTGTGCCAACCGCCCTCCCCCTCAAGGCTTCGCCCCTGGCCACCCTTCACGACCTGTACGCCAACCGGGATGATCGTCGCCTGGTGCAGCTCGCCACCGCCACGCCGCGGGTGCGCATCGGCCGCGACGAGGTGCGCTTCACCCTGAGCTCGCGGGAAGGCGGTTACGTCTACCTGCTGATGGTCGGCTCCAACGGCGAGGCCTTCGACCTGCTCTTCCCCAACGCGCTGGACCGGGACAACCGCCTGCGGCCCGGCGAGACCCTGACGCTGCCACGGCGCAGCTGGCAGATCGGCGCCGGCGGGCCGGCGGGCACGGACACCCTGCTCGCCCTGGTGACGGACAGCCCACGGGATTTCCGCGGCCTCGGCCTCAAGCCGGTCGGCCCCTTCTCGGCCATCGAGCCGACCCGCGCGCGGGACATCCAGCTCGTCACCGCCCACGCCACGCCCCCTGCCGACTGCCCACGGGATCTGGCCGCCCAGCCGGCCTGCTCCGCGTCCTACGGCGCGGCCCTGCTCAGCATCGAGGAAGTGGCGCCCTGAAGCGCCCACCCTCGCCCACCTCCCATCGGAACGCCTTCATGCCGCGCCCTCACCGCCTCACCGCCACCGCCCTGATCCTCGCCCTGGCCTGCGCCGGCTTCGTGCCGGTCCGCGCCAATCCACCGCCCGTGCCCACCGCGTCTGCCGGCAGCGAGGACGAGGCGATGCAGCCCAAGTTCGTATGGGGCATTCTCATCAAGATCGCCTACAACGTGGCCAGCTCGGTCTTTTCCGACTGGGCCAAGAGCAAGCTGAGCATCGACCTCTCCCCCGGCGGGCTGGCCAAGCTCTTCTTCAACAGCAGCACCGCGCGCATCGTGCCGGTGTCCCTGCCGTCCCTCGGCTTCCTCGCCAAACAGGCGGACGGGGTCGGCAACGCAGTGGCCGGCGAGCCGACAGCGCCGCTGGTGGTGAACGCCCAGGGCATCAACTACCAGGGCGTGCATGTGGCCCTGCTGGGCTTCGACCGGGCCGGCAAGGCGCTGGGCTACCGGCCGGTGACAGATGGCTTCCGCTCGGGCGAGCGCTTCAAGCTGCGCATCCTGCCCACCTTCGACGGCCTGCTGGCCCTGGACAACATCAATCCCCAGGGCCGCCGCGCCCAGGTCTATCCGCCGGAACGAGGCACCATGGTGGAGGTGAAGGCCGGCGTGGAGATCCTCGTCCCGCTGGATCGCGACCAGTACCTGGAATTTGCCGGCAGCACCGGCGAGGAAAAGCTGGTGGTCACCCTGCGCTCACCCCGCGCGGTGGGCGACGCGGCCTCCCCGGCCACCGTGTATCGCCACGACGAGGCCATCGGTTCCAGCTTCGTGCAGGAGACGCGGCCCGGCACCTACCCGGTGATCGTGCAGGCCCTGAGCCTGCGCCACGACTGAGCGCCGCCGGGGACGCCGGATCAGCGGTGGACGGTGGCCAGAAAGGCGTCGCAGGCGGCGATGTTGTCCCGATGGGACTGGCGCATGGCGTCCAGCATCGCCCGGGCTGCGCCGTCGTGCACCAGGGGCAGCAGCTCGTCGATCTTGCGCACGACCCACTGCTGGCCGGTGTTCACAAAGCGCAGACGCGCCTCCAGGCCTTCGATGGCGAGGGTCTTCTCGACGAAGGCACCCGTCACCGCCGAGGCCTCGCCCCCCAGGCGGCGGATCGTGCGGTACAGGGCCACCGCGTTGTCGCCCTCGTCGTCGCAGACGCTTTCGAGGAGCGCGCGCGCCGACGCGTCGTCCGGAAGCTCGCGCGCCAGCAGGCGCAGCACCTTGGCGCCAGCGCGCTCCGCTTCGAGCAGGGCGTTGAGGCGGGCGACGACTTCGGGCGCCAGGGACGCGTCACCGAAATAGCCGGGAAACTCCGCCGCATAACAGGGCGGCGAGGCCAGGCCGCGGCGGGAGGCGTCGTCGCTGCTCATGGCCGCCTCAATTCACGTAGCGGATCACGAACACGTCCGGATCGTCGCCGTGCTCGAACAGCAGGCGGCGCACCCGGTCCTGCCACAGCTCGCGGAAGCGCCGCGCCTCGTCCGCGTCGGCCTCCCCCGCGAGGCAGCGGCGCATCAGCGGCGCCATGTCCGGATCGGCCGGCACCTGCCCGAGCTGCACCGACGCATCCACCGAGATGCCCGTGTCCGCGCGGGTGTAGCGCAACTCGAAGGGCTGCTCGCCGCCGAAGCCGAGCAGGCCGCGACGCTCGAACTGGCCGCCCAGGCCCTTGAAGCCTCCGTCCGCCGCCGCGCCGGTGAGCATGGACACCACATTGGCCACCACGCCGGTGACACCGTTGTCCACGCGCTCGCGAAACGCCACCCGCACCCCGCCCCGCACCGCCATGCGGGTGCAATACAGGGCGCCGAGGGCCAGACGGGTGAGCCAGAAGGCGCCGGCAACGGTCGGGCAGGAATGTCCGGCCAGACGCACCGCGTCGAGGTATCGATATTCGAGGACGCCCTCGTCCGCTGCGCCGAGAAATTCCGCCAGCGGGTCCCGTATCCGCAGGCGCGGCACGGCATCGAAAAAATCCGGGTACTGCATACACGCTCCCTCACTGCCGGGCGGCTGAATGTTCTGGTCTCACCGCCCCAAGCCCAGAAGGGTATTCGATCCTTCCATAGAAAACCTTGATCAATCTCACGTCTGGCACATTTTTCCTACGGGTAAACCCTGAGCCCCTCAATGCACCTTGCCATCCACCCGGGGCGCCAGCACCCGGGGCAGGATGCGCAGCCCCAGCGCGCCGAAGCCGAGTCCCCAGGCCGCCGCCGCCAGATCGACCCACAGCCCGTAGAGCCCCGGCGCGAGCTGCGGCAGGCCGATGCGCAGCCCCAGCGCCGCCAGCATCACCCACAGCACGGCCTTGTCGAAGGCATCGAAGCTCACCTTGCGCCCCGTGTGACCCTTGGAGATCCGCACCAGCATGGCCGGAATGATCGGGCCCATCGCCCCCACCGTGAGCAGATGCACCGGCACGCTGCCCACCCAGCCCGGCGCACCGATGCGGCTCCACGCCTCGGCCAGCAGCTGGGCGATCAGGGCCAGATAGCCCACGTACATCACCGCCAGCTCCAGGCGGCGGAAGGCCCGGTCCGGGCGCCAGCGGAAGAAGCGGGCCGTGAGCAGGACCGCCTCGACGAGCAGCAGCGCCACCGCCAGCCCCGCGGGCAGCCAGGGCAGGCCGACGAGGACCAGCGCCAGGCCCTTGATCGGCCCGTCCAGCCACGGATCCCGCGGCAGGTCGACGCCGCAGCCGTTCTTCATGAAGGTCGTCAGGGTGCGCTCCAGCATCACCAGAAAGGCCAGCCGGTACAGGCCCAGGGTCATGCTCACGCCCGCGTGGAAGTGGTCCGCGTCCAGCACCAGCGCCTTGGCGACGAGGAACAGGGGCAACGCGACGATGAAGAACAGGTTGTCACGGAAGCTGTCCCGCGCCCGGTGGCGTACCAGGGTGGCCACCAGCATTGCCACGATGGCGCCGAGGAAGGCGAAGGCGCTGGCCCAGAACAGGGCCGCCGGCCACGTTCCGCCAAAGCTGATGCCGATCCGCTCCACGCACCACGCCGCCACCAGGGCCTTCAGGGCCGCGCCGTGATAGCCGCGGATCTGCACCCAGTTCTTCGAGGCGGTCAGCAGAAAGCCCCCGAGCACCGCCCAGCCGAAGCCGAAGAGCATCTCGTGGGCATGCCACTGCAGCGGTGACAGGCGGCCGGCCGGCAGCGTCAGCGTGTCGGCAAATACCAGCGCCCACAACATGGGCAGCGCCGCACCGGCGGCGCAGGCAAGGACGAAGAAGGGACGGAATCCCACCAGCCAGAGGGGATGCGGGGCAGTCTTCATGGGTGCGGCGCAATGCGGAAAAGGGCCAGCATAGCGGCAGCGGCCGGCGCGCGCCTTGATCGAGGGCAGGCCGAGGCGGCACCCGTCCAGGCCACCGCGCGCCACCCACCGTTCCGGCCGTCCCCAACACGGACGCAGCCCCATCGACCCGCGACGCCTTCCCCGCCCCATGCAGAAAACCTCCGGCTGACGCCCATCTCATGATTTTCGTGAGGCGCGCGGCGTGGAATCAGGCTATCGTTGCGCCGCTCCCGGCCACCTCCCGGGGATCAGAACAGCCAGAAACACGGAGACGCCCCATGCAGCACCGCTTTGCCCCGACGACCCTCGCCGCCGCCCTCGCCGCTCTGGGCCTGCCCGCCGCCCACGCGGCCGGCGACGCCCCGTCCGTCACCCTCAATCCGGTGGTCGTCACCGGCAGCCGCGCCGAAGCCGCCAGCTTCGACCTGCCCGCCGCCATCGACGTCCTCAACCGGGAGCAGCTCACCGCCGGCCAGCCCCGGGTCAACGCGTCCGAAGCCCTCATCGCGGTCCCCGGTGTGGTCGCCAACAACCGCCAGAACTACGCCCAGGACCTGCAGATCTCGTCCCGCGGCTTCGGCGCCCGCTCTGCCTTCGGAGTGCGCGGCATCAAGCTGGTGGCCGACGGCATCCCCGCCAGCATGCCCGACGGCCAGGGTCAGGCCGCCACCTTCAACCTGGACATGGCCGAGCGCATGGAAGTGCTGCGCGGGCCCTTCTCGGCCCTCTACGGCAACCACTCCGGCGGCGTGATCCAGTACTTCACCCGCGAACCGGAAGCCGCGGCGGTCTCCGGCGGCTTCGCCTTCGGCAGCTACGGCACCACCAAGGCCGACCTCACCGTGGAAGGCAAGGAAGGCGCCACCGGCGCCATCGCCAACGTCTCGCGTCTCGATACCAACGGCTATCGCGACCACAGCGCGGCCCTGCGCGAGCAGGCCTTCGCCAAGATCGGCACCCGCCTGAGCGACGTGAGCACCCTCAGCTTCGTGGTGAATGGCCTGTGGCAGCACGACACCCAGGATCCCCTGGGCCTCACCTGGGCCGCCGCCAAGAATGCCCCGCGCAGCGTGGACGCCTCCGCTCTCACCTACAACACCCGCAAGAGCATCGACCACCTGCAGGGTGGCGTCACCTACGACCGCCGCTTTGGCAGCGATGCCCTGCAGCTCACCGCCTACAGCGGCCAGCGCAGCGTGGTGCAGTACCAGGCCATTCCCATCTCCAGCAACGCCAAGAGCTCGGGCGGCGTGGTGGATTTCGACCGCAACTTCTACGGCTTCGGCGCCCGCTGGATCGCCCGCGGCGAGGCCCTGGGCGGCCGCGTGACCACCACCACCGGCGTGGATTACGACGCCAGCACCGACAAGCGCAGCGGCTACGACAACAACAAGGGCACCGCCTCCACCCTGCGTCGCCGCGAGAGCGACTCAGTGGCCGCCTCCGCCGTGTACGTGCAGAGCGAATGGGCGCGGGACGCCTGGCGCCTGACCGGCGGCCTGCGCTACAACACCGTCAAGTTCGACGTCTACGACGAATACCTGTCTAACGGCAACGACAGCGGCAGCCGCGACTACAGCCGCGCCACCCCGGTGGTGGGCGTGGTGTATGCGCTGAATCCGGCGGTCAACCTCTACGCCAGCGCCGCCAAGGGCTTCGAGACGCCCACCCTCAACGAACTGTTCTACTCGGCCGGCGGCACGGGCTTCAACTTCGGCCTGGCCGCCGCCCGCAGCCAGCACCTGGAAGTGGGCGCCAAGGCCCTGGTGGGCGACGCCAGCCGCGTCAATGTGGCCCTGTTCCAGGTGAGCACCGACGACGAGTTGGTGGTGGCCGACTCCACCGGCGGTCGCACCAGCTACAAGAACGCCGGCAAGACCCTGCGCCAGGGCATCGAGGTATCCGCCGAGACCGCATGGCAGCGCGACCTGCGCAGCCGCGTGTCCCTGTCCCACCTGCGCGCGGTGTACGACGAGGCCTTCAACACGGTCTTCCAGAGCAAGGCCATCACGGTGCCGGCCGGTAACGCCATCCCCGGCGTGCCGCGCACCACCCTCTTCGGCGATCTGGCGTGGACGCCGGTGGCGGGCATCACCGCGGCGGTGGAAGGGGTTTATCGCAGCAAGGTCTACGTGGAGGATTCCAACACCGCCACGCCGGCCTCGTCCTACGCCCTGGCCAACGTCCGCCTCACCGCCGAGCAGCGCAGCGGCCACTGGCGCTTCAGCGAATTTGCGCGGGTGGACAACCTCTTCGACCGCCAGTACATCGGCTCGGTCATCGTCGGTGACAGCAACAGCCGCTATTACGAACCCTCCCCCGGCCGCAACGGCATGGTGGGGGTGAATCTGCGCTACCTGTGGTGAGTGTGGCGGGCGCCGGGCCTGTGACGGCGCGACCCGACAACAAAAAACCGGCCTGCGTGGCCGGTTTTTTGTTGGACGTCCCGCCCCTCAGGGCTTGCGGGCGATCAGGTCGATGAGGGCGGAGGTGCCACGGTGGCCGTGGCCTTCGTCCACATGGCTGTCGTATTCCGCCAAGTGCAGGATCTCCAGCCCGGCGAAGGCGTCCCGCAGCAGGGCCTGGGTGTAGAGGTTTTCCACCGCCGACGGGCCGCCGGTGCGGTAGTCGAGCTGGCGCGGGGTGTAGCCCTGGATCAGCAGCAGCCCGCCCGGCCTGAGCGCCGCCGTCATGCAGGCGAAGAGCCGCGCCCGCTCGGCCGGACCGACGAACTGGATGAAGATCGCCGCGACCACGTCGTAAGCCGACACCGGCCAGTCCCAGGTGAGCAGGTCGGCTTCGATGAAGTTCGGCGTCACGCCCCGCGCCGCGGCCAGGCGGCGGGCCTTGGCGATGGCCGCGGGGGCAAACTCCACCGCATCCACCTGCAGGCCCTGCTCGGCCAGCCATACGCCGTTGCGTCCCTCCCCGTCCGCCACCGACAGGGCGCGCTGGCCGGGCGTCAGCCAGCGCGCCTGGGCCGCCAGGAAGGCGTTGGGCGCGGTGCCGAAGACGTAGTCGTCGCCAGCGTCGGCGTAGCGGCTGTTCCAGCCGTGGCGGGGATCGTCGGGACGCACCGGATCAGGCCGCGTCCACCGCGGCGGCAATGAGCGCCTTGATGGCCGCCGCATCCACGTCCATCACCTGCACCCGCTGGGGCAGGGCCTCGATGTTCTCCAGGCCGGCGGGACGCGCCGGCTTGCGGCCCAGGGCCTCGACGATGGTGTCCTCGAACTTGGCCGGCTGGGCGGTTTCCAGCACCAGGGTCGGCACTGCCGGATCGCGCCGTTCCAGCGCCACCTTGAGGCCGTCCGCGGTATGGGTGTCGATCACCGTGGCGTAGCGGGCGTCGGCCAGGCGGATGGTGGCCAGACGGTCGGCATGGCTGCTGCGGCCGGAGACGAAGCCGTAGTCGCCGATCCGGGCGAAGGCCGGCGTAGCGGACAGGTCGAAGGCGCCCCCCGCATCCACTGCGGCCCACAGCTCGCGCACCTTGGCGCCGTCGCGGCCGACCAGGTCGAAGACGAAGCGCTCGAAGTTGGAGGCCTTGGAGATGTCCATGGAGGGGCTGGAGGTGGCGTGGGTCTCGCTGCTGGCGCGGGGACGATACACGCCGGTGCGGAAGAACTCGTCGAGCACGTCGTTCTCGTTGGTGGCGAGGACCAGCTGGGCCACCGGCAGGCCCATCTGGCGGGCGATGTGGCCGGCGCAGATATTGCCGAAATTGCCCGACGGCACCACAAAGGCGACCTGCTGGTCGTTGGACGCGGTGGCCGCGAAATAGCCCTTGAAGTAATAGACGATCTGCGCCGCGACCCGCGCCCAGTTGATGGAATTGACCGCGCCGATCTTGTACTGCGCCTTGAAGGCGTGGTCGTTGGAGACCGCCTTCACGATGTCCTGGGCGTCGTCGAACATGCCGCGCACGGCGATATTGACGATGTTGTCGTCCTGCAGCGAATACATCTGGGCGCGCTGGAAGGCGCTCATGCGGCCGTGGGGCGAGAGCATGAAGACACGCACGCCGTGCTTGCCGCGCATGGCGTACTCGGCCGCCGAGCCGGTGTCGCC
>DAOQMM010000091.1:0-15385 GCA_035335645.1 Rhodocyclaceae bacterium
CGGAGAGTCTGGAGGATCAGGCCCGCACGCTGGTGCGGGCGGTCACCATGTTCCGGCTCAGCGAAGGCGCTCAGGCGACGCCACGACTCGAGGCGCCGCCAGAAAACGTGGCGGTGCTCCCGGAGCGGTCCGCCAGACCGGTAGTGGCCCGCGCCAGTGCGCCCCTGCCCAAGGTGCGTCGGGCCGTGGGCGGCTCGACCGACGAGGAATGGGAAGAGTTTTGAGCTGAGCGGATGCTGCCATGACTGTCCAACCACCCGTGCGGCGTTCCGGTGCCGTGCCCGCGCCGTCGCGGGATGCCCGCCCGGCGCCGACCGGCACCTCCTCACTGCAGGCCCGCGACCGGGAGTTCGATTTCTCGCCGGCCGACTTCGAGCTGGTGCGTTCACTGATCTACAAGCACGCCGGCATCACCCTGTCGCCGATCAAGCAGGACATGGTGTACAGCCGACTTGCCCGGCGTCTGAGGGCGCGTGGTGACCGGACCTTCGCGGCCTACCTGGAGCGCGCCCAGCGCGAGCCCGAGGAGTGGGAAACCTTCGTCAACAGCCTGACGACAAATCTCACCTCCTTTTTCCGGGAGGCCCATCACTTCGACATCCTGGCTGAGCGCCTGAAGAAGGGTGGCAGTCGCACACCGGTGAAGATCTGGTGCAGTGCGGCCTCCACCGGCGAAGAGCCTTATTCCCTGGCGATCACCGCCTGCGAGGCCTTCAACACGATGACTCCGCCGGTGCAGATCGTCGCCTCGGATATCGACACCCACGTGCTGGCCACCGCCCAGAAGGGCGTCTATGGCATCGAGCGTCTCGAGCGTTTGTCGCGGGAGCGCGTGCAGCGCTTTTTCCTGCGCGGGACCGGAACCCAGGAAGGCTACGCGCGGGTACGTCCCGAGTTGCAGCGCCTGGTGGAATTCAAGCGCATCAACCTGCTGGATGCGGGCTGGCCCTTGCAGGGGCCATTCGATTACCTGTTCTGCCGCAACGTGATGATCTATTTCGACAAGCCCACCCAGCACGCCATCCTGAAGCGTTTCGCGCCGCTCCTGAAGGCGGAGGGCCTGCTCTTTGCCGGACATTCCGAAAGCTTCCTGCACGCGGCCGATGTGTTCCGCTCATTGGGGCGGACCGTCTATGAAAGGGCTGACCGCCGTGCATCCTGATCCGGGGTATATCGAGCATCTGTCCACCAACCGCTATTTCGACCGGACCTTCGGGTGCGATGCGGTGAAGGTGCTGCCGGGAGAATATTTCGTCACCACGTCGGACATCGTCCTGGTGACGGTGCTGGGCTCTTGCGTGACGGCCTGTGTGCGCGACCGGGAGAAGGGCGTGGGGGGCATGAATCATTTCATGCTGCCCGAAGGTGGCGCGGAGGGCATGTTGTCCACGTCGGCACGCTATGGCGCATATGCCATGGAGGTGCTGCTCAATCACCTGCTCAAGATGGGGGCACGCCGGACGAACCTGGAGGCCAAGGTGTTCGGAGGCGGCAGGGTCATGGCCAGCCTGCAGCAGTCCCAGGTGGGCGAGAAGAATGCAGCCTTCGTCCTTGACTATCTGGCCACCGAGCGGATTCCAGTGGTGGCCGAGGATCTGCTCGACATCTATCCGCGCAAGGTCTATTTCTTTCCGGCCAGCGGCCGGGTGATGATGAAAAAGCTGGTGTCCGTGAGAAACAACACGGTGCTCGAACGTGAACGCGAATACGAAGCGCGTCTCAGACGCGACAATTTGCAGGGCGACGTCGAGCTATTTGGATGACCGGACATGCCGTCCGGGAACTGACTGGAAGCGATCCATGGCAATCAAGGTGCTCGTCGTCGATGATTCCGCGTTGATGCGGAGCGTGCTGACGGAAATCATCAATTCGGCTCCCGATCTGGAAGTGGTGGGTGGAGCACCCGATCCTCTGGTGGCCCGGGAAATGATCAAGACGCTCAACCCGGACGTGCTGACCCTCGACGTGGAAATGCCCAAGATGGACGGGCTCGATTTTCTGGCCCGTCTGATGCGGTTGCGGCCGATGCCGGTGGTGATGATTTCGAGCCTGACCCAGCGCGGATCGGAAACCACCTTACAGGCGCTAGAACTCGGTGCGGTGGATTTCGTGCCCAAGCCCAAACTCGATTCGTTGGGAGGTATTGAATCCTGTCGTGTAGAAATTTGTGAAAAGATCAGGGGCGCATATGGTTCAAGGCCGCGTGTGCCAGTGGCATTTATAGCACCCTCCAAGCCCTTGCCCGGAGAGAAAAGCAGCGGATTTGCCGGTCGTTCCGGCGGGTCCGAAGGTGGGGCCGGTCTGGATAAACTGCTCTGTATCGGTGCGTCGACCGGGGGCACCGAGGCGATCAAGGAAGTGCTATGTTCTCTTCCGGAGAAAATGCCCGGAATCCTGATGGTGCAGCACATGCCGGAGATGTTCACCGCATCGTTCGCAAAGCGGCTTGACGGCCTGTGCAGCCTGAACGTCAAGGAGGCCGAGCATGGGGAAAAGGTGTTGCCGGGCACGGCCTATCTCGCCCCGGGGCATTCGCATCTTTCGGTGCGGCGTGTGTCGGGCGGTTACGTGTGTGAATTGTCCCGATCGGAACCGGTCAATCGTCACAGGCCCGCCGTAGATGTGTTGTTCCATTCGGCGGCCAAGCAGGCGGGGGCCAATGCCCTGGGCGTGATTCTGACGGGCATGGGCAAGGATGGCGCGCAGGGTTTGCTTGCCATGCGGCAGGCGGGGGCGTGGACCCTTGGACAGGATCAGGATTCGTGTGTCGTGTATGGCATGCCCCGGGAGGCGGCGCAGATCGGTGCCCTCGAGGAAGTGGCGGCGCTGAAGGACATCGGCGCGCGGGTGCTGGCCCGTCTCCGCGGGGGAGAGCGTCGCGGGATGCGCGCGTGAAGAATGAAGGTTGCCGGGTGGCCGGCACGGTTGTACGTAACAGTTAATAGAGGCATTACATGGACACCAATGTCAGCACCCAGCAGAGCCAGGCGAGGATTCAGCTCTCCGGGCGTTTCGATTTCAATTCCCATCGGGAATTCCGCGATGCGGTGGACAAGGCGCTGGGCAGTCCCGGGACGACCGAGGTCGCCGTGGACCTGGGTAATGTGGCCTATCTCGACAGTTCCGCCCTTGGCATGCTGCTGATGCTTCGTGACAAGGCCAAGACGTCCGGCAAGACCGTCTGTCTGGCCAACGCCAAGGGCAGCGTGCGTCAGGTTCTCGACATCGCCAATTTTGGCAAGCTCTTTCCGTTGGTTTGATGTCTTCGGAGCAAAGCCCCGAATCCCTCTTCATCCTGGTCGTCGATGACAATCCGGACGACCTCTACCTGACCCGCCGCGATCTGGAGGCCCTGGGCCACCGGGTCGCGCTCGCGTCCACCGCTCGTGAAGCGCTCGCCCTCATCGAGGAGGCCTACCCGGACGTCCTCATGACGGACGTCGGCCTGCCCGGCATGGACGGCATCGAACTGCTCCAGACAGTGCGTGCGCGGGCGGACGGTAGCTGGATTCCCAGTCTGGTCTTTACGGGCAGTCTCGACGAGGCGACGCAGATGCGTGCCCTCGAGGCCGGCGCCGACGCCTATCTGTGCAAGCCGGCCTCGCGCAAGATGCTGCGCGCCAAGCTGGGGGTGATCCTGCGCCTGCGGGCCATGCAACGGCAGGCCGAGGCGCGCAACAAGGAACTTGCCCACTACCGCGTCCTCCAGGAAGAGGAGCAGCGTCTGGCGCGCTTCGTCATGGAGCGCCTCATCAACCGCGAGGCCCTCGGCGATCCGGCCCTGCATCACTGGATCCATTCGGCGGCCGAGTTCAGTGGTGACCTTATTGCCGCGGCCCGTACGCCGGGCAACGTGCTGCACGTCCTGCTGGCCGACGGTGCCGGTCACGGACTGGCTGCATCCCTCAATGTGCTGCCTGTCACGGCACCGTTCTACCGGATGACGGCCCGGGGCTTCGGCATCGATGCCATTGCCCGCGAGATCAACAACAAGGTGCGCGCCCTGCTGCCGGTGGATCGCTTCATTGCGGCAACCCTGGTGGCGGTCAACTTCCGCGAACGCTACGTTACCGTGTGGAACGGCGGCAATCCCGGGCCGTTGCTGTTGCGCCCGGACGGCGCCGTGCATATGCACTTCAACCGCCATCACCTGCCCCTTGGGGTGGCGGACGAGGATGAGTTCGACGCTACCGTGGACGCCCATGTGGTGGATCCCCGTGACCACCTGCTGCTCTTTTCCGACGGCCTGATCGAACTGGAGGATGCATCCGGACGCCCGCTCGGCATGGAAGGTCTGGGCGATGCGCTGGCCGGCGTGCTGGCCAGGGATCGCCTGCCGCGCCTGACCGAGATCGTCCATCGCATGATCGGCGGCAAGCCCCCGCCCGACGACATCTCCGTCGCCCAGATCGCGCTCCACGACGAGCCTCACGCCCTGCCGAGCGCGGGCTCGGGGGAGCCCACCGGCCCGATCGTGGCGAGTGACTGGCGGCTGGTCCTGCGCCTGGGTGCCACGGATCTGCGCCGGCTCGATGCGGTGCCGATGCTTCTCGGCGCCATCGATCACTTCGACAGTGTCCGGCCGTTCGCCGGCCGCCTGTTCCTGGTGCTGTCAGAACTCTTCAACAACGCCCTCGATCATGGCCTGCTGCGCCTTCCGTCGAGCCTCAAGGCGGGCGCCGACGGGATGGATCTGTACCTGGAGGAGCGGGCCCGGCGACTGGCCGAATTGACGGCGGGCGCCGTGGAGTTCGAGCTGGTCTTGCGTCAAACACCCAGTCTGTCGCCCGCCCTGCACATCACCTGTGCGGATTCAGGGCCTGGCTTCAACCACGAGGAACTGGTCGAGGCGGCCCGTGGCGAGCCGTCCGACGAGGATCTGCTCAAGAGCCATGGGCGGGGTATCCCCCTCCTGCTCAAGGTCTGCGAGGACGTCCGCTACCGGGGGCCCGGCAATCGGGTCGAGGTGGTGGTCCGCCTGTCTGAGCGCGCCGGCTGAAATTTTGTCCGGCTCCGCCCGGCGGATACTGTGGTTTTCCACAAATTGCGGCGTTTTTTTTAAGTTTTTGTGTAGCTGACCGATAAGGGGCCAAACCGGCCCCGCCTTGGAGACGTGTCTCAGCGGGTCGCGTCCGGTGCCGTGTGGGCCGGGTGGGAGCCCTTCCGATGGAAGGCGCTCGATTCAAGACCATTGACGAGGTCCGTCCTCCATCATGAACATTCAACTCATTGCAGGACTCGCCGGAATCGGAAGCGCAGCAGGCGCGGCGGGCATCGGTGTGGCCTTCGGCGTTCCGCTCGCGCCGGGGTTTGCGGCGGCATGCAGCGCGCTTGGGTTGGCCCTGGGTGGCGCCACCTACGGCCTGCTGAGGGCGGTCTGCGTCACGCCGCTTCGGTCCCTGCGGACGACCATCGAGGACATGCACCGGGACGGCGACCTGTCGCGCCGGGCGTCCGTGCCCCATGGCTACGCCGAGGACCTGGCACGGGTCTTCAACGAACTGATCGAAAGTTTTCAGGGCATCGTCGGCAAGGTCATCTTCGACGCCCAACGGGTCGCCGAGGCGGCCGGCACCCTGTCCGGCCAGGCCGGTGCCGTAGCCCAGGGCTCCGAGGAGCAGCGTGGCGCTGCCGAATCCATGGTGGGCGCCATCGAGCAGATGACTGCCGGCGTCAACGCGGTGGCCGGCCACGCCAGCCAGACCGCGTCGAACGCCCAGGTGGCCCGGGATCTGTCGGTTCAGGGGGTGGAGATCGTCACCCAGGCGTCCCGCGAGATCGAACGCATCGCCCAGTCGGTGGCCGATTCCGCGCGGGTCATCGGCGCTCTGGGGGAACGCTCCCAGGCCATCAGCGGCATCGTCAAGGTGATCCGCGAGATCGCAGATCAGACCAATCTGCTGGCGCTTAACGCAGCCATCGAGGCGGCGCGGGCAGGCGAGCAGGGGCGCGGTTTTGCCGTCGTGGCGGACGAGGTGCGCAAGCTGGCGGAACGGACGTCCACCGCCACCACCGAGATCGGCGGCATGATCGACGCCATCCAGGCCGAAACCCGCAGCGCCATTTCGGCCATCGATGCGGGCAGCAAGCAGGCGCACGCCGGGGCTGACCTGGCCCGCCGGGCGGCCGAGTCCCTGCGCCAGATCAACGAGGGCGCCCGCGAGACGATGGAACGCATCGACGAGATCGCCGAGGCCATCACCTCCCACAGCCACGATGCAGATCAGATCGTCGGCAACGTGCGGCAGATCATGCTGATGGTGGACCGCAACTCCGGCGAGGCTCGGGAGACCCTCGACGAGGCCGGGAGCCTCAACGGACTGGCCACCAACCTGAAGGAAATCAGCCGGGTCTTCAAGCTTGGTCCGGCAGGCGAGCAGGCCATGCAGGCCCACGCCAAGATGCCGGACATGGTCCGCAGCGTGGCTGCGCAGATCGGAGAGCTCCTGGAGCAGGCCGTGTCGTCCGGGCAGGTCCAGGTCGACGACCTGTTCGACGAGAACTACCGGGCCATCGCCAACACCCGGCCGCAGAAGTACAACACCCGCTTCGATGCCCTCACCGACCGCCTCTTCCCGACGATACAGGAGGCGCTTCTGGCCAAGCACCCAGAGATGGTCTACGCCATCGGTACCGACCGCAATGGTTACGTACCGACCCACAACAAGCGCTTCTCCCAGCCCCTGACCGGCGATTACAACCGGGATTTCACGGGCAACCGGAGCAAGCGGATCTTCGACGATCCGGTCGGCAAGCAGTGCGGCCGCCACGAAATGCCTTTCCTGATCCAGACCTACCGGCGCGACACGGGCGAGATCATGCACGATATCTCGGCGCCGGTGTATGTACAGGGCCGTCACTGGGGCGGCTTCCGCATCGGCTACAAGGCCTGACGCGCGACGATTTGATGCACCTCCCTGCGAGTGTTCAGCCCGCCCCGGCGGGCTGCTTTTTTAGTGGTGCGCGGGGCTACGGTAGGTGCCGGATTCCTCAAGAACTTTTGGCACCTGCCGTTATGGCAACAGCAGGCGGCCAGGGCCGATGGAAGGCCAACGCGCCGCAACGGAGATCAACATGTCCGAACTTCTCAAGAACATCGACGCCCGTACGCGTCTGGCCGGCACCAACAAGCTGGAGATCCTGCTCTTCACGCTGGGAGTCGATGCCCGCACCGGCCGGCGCGAAACCTTCGGGATCAACGTCTTCAAGGTGCGTGAGGTGATGCGTACGCCCCCCATCACCGCCGCACCGGAGATGCCGGCGGCGGTGGAAGGGATGGTCAGCCTGCGGGGTGTGCTGGTGCCGGTGGTGGATCTGGCCAAGTACGCCGGTATGGGCGCCGACAGCGCCCGCGAGATCATGATCGTCACCGAGTACAACGGGCACACCCAGGGCTTCCTGGTGGAGGCGGTCGACACGATCCTGCGCCTCGACTGGTCCCAGATGCGGGTGCCGCCCGACATGATGACCGCCAACATGGGCGGACTCGTGACCGCCGTCACCGAGCTGCCCGGCCCCAGGCTGGTGATGATGCTCGACGTGGAGAAGGTGCTGTCCGAGACGACCCGTTACGACGATGACCTGATGTTCAAGGGTATCGAGCCCATCAAGTGCGAAGAGCCGGTGACGGTGTATTTCGCCGATGACTCGTCGGTCGCCCGCAAGCAGATCGAGCGGACCCTCGATACGCTGGGCGTGCGTTACGTCGGATCGGTCAATGGCCGGGCGGCCTGGGACGAATTGCAGAAGCTGGCCCACTACGCCGAATCGGCCGGCCGCAAGGTCAAGGATCTTCTCCAGATGGTGCTGACCGACGTGGAGATGCCGGAAATGGACGGCTACATCCTCACCAAGAAGATCAAGTCGGACCCGCGTTTCGAGGGCGTCCCGGTGGTGATGCATTCATCCCTGTCGGGCATGTCCAACCAGCAGCTGGGACGATCTGTCGGCGTCGACGAATACGTGCCCAAGTTCGAGCCGCAACGGCTGGCCGAGGTGCTGCGGCGCCTCGTCGACCGGTGTCAATCCGCCCGCGCGGCGTGAGTCTGGAGGTTCCCGATGGATACGGTTCTTGCCGAAAGAGGTCTCCTCGAGGCCGTCGATGCCCGCACCAAGCTGGCGGGCTCCAACCGCATGGAAATCCTGCTGTTCTCCCTGGGAACGCAGGAGATCTTCGGAATCAACGTGTTCAAGGTGCGCGAAGTGTCGCGCACGCCCTTCATCACCAAGGCGCCCAACATGCCCGATGGCGTGGAAGGGCTGATCTCCCTGCGGGGCAATGTGATCCCGGTGCTGGCGTTGGCCAAGATCATGGGCATCGCGGCGCCCGGCGAGCCCCTTGGCGGTTCCATGATGGTCACCGAATACAGCAAGCGCACCCTGGGTTTCCTGGTGCACGAGGTGGACCGGATCATCCGGGTCGAATGGGACAAGGTCCGCGCGCCGGACAACGTCACCACCTCCGGCAATCATTTCATCACCGCCATCACCGAACTGGCCGACGGCAAGCTGGTGTCCATCCTCGATGTGGAGACCATCCTCGCGTCCACCTTCGGCGAGGCCGTGGTGGGGCAGATCCATCCGCTGGAGGGCGGCCACGACGTCAACGTGTTCTTCGTGGATGATTCCGCGGTCGCCCGCAAGAAGATCGGTGAAACCCTGGACAAACTCGGGGTCAAACACAAGCACGCCCTCAACGGCCTGGAAGCCTGGACCCGTCTTGAAGGCATGGCGTCCCACGCCCAGCAACGGGGCGTCTGTCTGGCCGACGAACTCAGCCTGATCCTCGTCGATGCGGAAATGCCGGAGATGGACGGCTACGTCCTGACCCGCAACGTCAAGTCCGATGCCCGCTTCGAGGGCATTCCGGTCGTCATGCACTCGTCCCTGTCCTCGGAGGCCAACCGGGCCATGGGCAAGAGCGTCGGGGTCGATTCCTACGTCGCCAAGTTTGATGCAGACATCCTTGCCGAAACCCTTCGCCCGCTGTTGCTCCGGGCGCAACGGGACTGAACGGAGACCACCCACATGTCGGATCCCAAAATGAAATTTCTCGTCGTCGACGATTTCTCCACGATGCGCCGCATCGTGCGCAACCTGCTCAAGGAACTGGGCTTCACCAATGTGGATGAGGCCGAAGACGGTCAGATCGCGCTGCAGAAGCTCAATTCGCTGCCTTTCGATTTCGTCGTGACCGACTGGAACATGCCCAATATGGACGGGCTGACCCTGCTCCAGAACATCCGCGCGACGCCCAGCCTCAAGCACCTGCCGGTGCTGATGATCACCGCCGAGGCCAAGAAAGAGAACATCATCGCCGCCGCCCAGGCCGGCGCCAGCGGCTACATCGTCAAGCCGTTCACTGCCGCGACCCTGTCCGAAAAGCTGGAAAAGATCTTCGAAAAGATGGGCAAGAAGGCGGCCTGAGCGGCGCCCGCACGAAGGAGCGTTTCAACCATGTCAAAGCGTCTCAAATTCGACGAATCGGGCGACAGTGACGAACTTCAGGCCCTGTTCGACAGCATGGCCGGAGTGGCCGCGCCGGCATCTCCGCCGCCGGCCCCGCCCAAGCTGGAAGTGGTGGCGCCGGCCGACAAGGCCGGTGACGATGACGATCTGCAGGCCCTCTTCGACTCCGTATCGAGCGCCTACACGCCGCCGGCGGTGGAGGGCATCGCGTCGGAGCACAGCTGCGACGTGGTCTTCAACCGCATCGGGACGATGACCCGGCGCCTGCACGACACGCTGCGCGAGCTTGGCTACGACCGCAGCCTGCAGGAGGCCGCCCACGCGATTCCGGATGCCCGCCAGCGCCTCAGTTACATCGCCGAGATGACCGAGCAGGCGGCGAGCAAGGTGCTCAACGCCACCGATATCGCCAAGCCGATCCAGGACACCGTGGAATCCGGGGCCACCGCCCTGCGGGCGCGCTGGGATCAGCTCTACGCCAACCAGCTGTCACCGGATGAATTCAAGGCCCTGGCGGGAGAGACCCGCAGCTTCCTCGGCGATCTTGTCCAGCATTCCCGGGCCACCAACGCCCAGTTGCTGGAGATCATGATGGCCCAGGATTTCCAGGATCTCACCGGGCAGGTCATCAAGAAGGTGGTGGAGCTTGCGCAGGGCCTGGAGAGTCAGCTGCTGCGCGTGCTGATCGAGGCCATGCCGGCCGAACGCAAGGCCGAGGCGCCGGAAGGCCTGATGAACGGTCCGGTCATCAGCGCCGTGGGCCGTGACGACGTGGTCACCAGCCAGGAACAGGTGGACGACCTCCTGGAAAGCCTGGGCTTTTGATCATCCGCAAGGAGCGACGACAATGAGCGATTTCAGCGGAATGGAAGATCTGTTGCAGGATTTCCTCGTGGAAGCGGGGGACCTGCTGTCGGGGGTGGACAACAAGCTGGTGGATCTCGAACGGGCGCCCGACGACCGGGGGCTGCTCAACGACATCTTCCGGGGCTTCCACACCATCAAGGGCGGCGCGGGCTTCCTCAACGCGTCCGAGCTGGTCACCCTGTGCCACCTCACCGAGAACCTCTTCGACAAGCTGCGTAACGGCGAACTGGCCGTGACGCCGGAGACCATGGACGTGATCCTGGCCTCCACCGGCGCGGTGCGCGACATGTTCGGCTACCTGGAGCAGGGCGTGCAGCCGGCGGCGGCCGACCCGCAGCTGATCGAGGATCTGCGTCTGGCCATTGCCGGTGCGCTGCGTCCGGCCGGCGTTGTCACGTCGGCGCCCGAGGTCCTGCCCGCCGTGGTGGCGGCACCGCCGACGCCGGTGACGCCGGCACCCGGCGGCGCCGACGGGCCAGACTGGAACGCCCTCTTCGATGCGGTCACCAGCAAGGCGCCGGCGACGGCGACGGCAGTGGTGCCGGCTGCCGATCCTCCGCCCGTGCACCAATCGGCGGAAGATCTGGCGGCAAAGTCCCCCGAGCAGGTCATCAAGGCCGCCGTCGGTCGGCGGGCCACCGACAAGCCCGGGGCCTCCGGTCCGATCGGCCGGCGTGAGGGCGAGCGCCAGCGCGACAACTCCATCCGTGTGGATACGGCCCGCCTCGACCAGGTGCTCAACCTGTCCGGTGAGATCGGTCTCACCAAGAACCGGCTCACCGCGCTGCGCAGCGACATCCTCAACGGACGCGCCGATACAGAGACCCTGCATGCCCTCGATCTGGCGGTGAGCCAGCTCGACCTGCTGGTTTCCGACCTGCAGAACGCGGTGATGAAGACCCGCATGCAGCCCATCGGCCGCCTCTTTCAGAAGTACCCGCGGATCGCCCGCGATCTGGCCCGCAACCTGGGCAAGGATGTGGAGCTGGTCCTGTCCGGCGAAGAGACCGAGATCGACAAGACCATGATCGAGGATCTCTCCGACCCCATCATCCACCTGATCCGCAACGCGGTGGATCACGGCGTCGAGGAGACCTCCGAGCGCCGTGCCAACGGC
The DNA here is from genome assembly GCA_035335645.1 of Rhodocyclaceae bacterium. GTDB lineage: Bacteria > Pseudomonadota > Gammaproteobacteria > Burkholderiales > Rhodocyclaceae > Zoogloea. Next base: position 11,453 of record DAOQMM010000091.1, read on the forward strand.
AAGCCCGAGAAATCCATCGTACGTCTCGAAGCCCGCCAGGAGGGCGATCACATCGTGATCCTGGTGGCCGATGACGGCCGTGGCATGAACGCCGAACGGCTCCGCGCCAAGGCGCTGGAGAAAGGCCTCATCAGCGATGAGGAGGCCAACACCATGGACGAGCGCCAGAGCTACAACCTGGTGTTCCTGCCCGGTTTCTCCATGGCCAGCAAGGTGTCGGACGTTTCCGGCCGCGGCGTGGGCATGGATGTGGTGCGGACCAACATCCAGAAGCTCAACGGTTCCATCGACATCCGCTCGTCCCTGGGCAAGGGCACCACCTTCATCATCAGCCTGCCCCTGACCCTGGCAATCCTGCCGGTGCTGCTGGTTCGCCTGGGGGATCAGCCCTTCGCGGTGCCGCTGTCCATGGTCCGCGAGATCCTGCCCATCGAGCCGGCGGAGGTTCAGGAAGTGGGCGGGCGCGCCACCATGGTGGTGCGTGGCGAGGTGCTGCCCATCATGCCGCTGGCCACCCTGCTGGGGTGGGACCAGGTGCAGACACCGGAATACGGGGTGCTCATGCAGAGCGCGGAGCAGAGCTTCATCCTCGCCATCGACAGCTTTGCCGGGCGCGAGGACGCGGTCATCAAGTCCCTGGACGATTTCCGTCCCAAGGGCGTGGCCGGTGTGACGACCCTGTCCAACGGTCAGATCGTCCTGATCCTCGACATGAAGGAGCTGCTCGGCGCCCTCGGCGACACCCGCGGCATCTCGCGACGGGCTTTGCTGGCGCATCTGCCGGTACCGGCGCTGGCCGCTTGATCCGTCACGACCGCCCGTTCGCGGGCGGTCGGTGTCACACAACGCTACAAAATCCCGTGACGTAGATCGCTCTATGGGAGGCCGTGCTTCGTTAGCATGGCCTCGAATGCCTTGCGCACGCGACCGATGGAGGTCGCCCGGCGGTGGGGTGGAGAGCGATCATGGGTGGTTTCGAGTTTGACGACTGGCGGTTTCTTGCGGAAAACGATCCCGCGGCCTTCTTCCGCGCGCGGGAACGGACCCTGCGGCAGTTCATCACGCAACACCCGGACCAGCGCGACGCCCTCGGTGCCCTGCAGATGCGCATCGATACCGCCCGTGCCATGTCCGGTACGCCGCAACAGGCCTGCCGTGACCTGTTCGGTCTGCTCGAGGAGCACCTGCTGCTGCTCTCCGAACGGCTGGCCGATCTCCGTCGGGAAGCGACGACGCTGCAACGCATGCTGGGCGTGGACGGCGCCGAATTGGCGGTCGAATCCCCCTCTGTTCGGGGCCATTCCTGAGCGTTCGGCGGCGCATCATGGGCGTCCCTGAGATGCCCGCGACGGCGCCCCGATGGCCGACGACAGCGACCTCGAAAAGACAGAATCCGCCTCAGCGCGACGCCTGGAGCAGGCCCGTGAAGAAGGTCAGGTTCCCCATTCCCGCGAGCTGGCCACCTTCATCGCGCTGATGGCCGGCGTCACGGCGCTGTACGTTCTGGGCGACTGGGCGGGGCAGCGGATGCTCCACCTGTTCCGCAGCGGGCTGACCCTCGAACGCAGCCGTGCCTTTGCCCCGGATGCCATGGGGCAGATCTTCGAACAGCTGGCCCTCGACGCGCTTCTCACCCTGGCACCGCTCTTCGTCGTCCTCATCGTGGCGGCGTTGGTGACGCCCTTCCTGATGGGCGGCTGGGTCTTTACCACCAAGGTACTCACCTTCGACGTCAGCCGGCTCGATCCCCTGCAGGGGCTCGGGCGCATGTTTTCCACCCATGGCCTGGCGGAACTGGTCAAGGCCAGCCTCAAGTCGGTGATCGTCGCCAGCGTGGGGGTCTGGGTGGTGTGGCGGGAGCGCGATCACCTCTTTGCCCTCATGCTCCAGCCAGTGGAGGAGAGCGTCGGCGAGTTTGCCAGCCTCCTGTTGCTGTCGTCGCTGCTCATCGTGGTGGGCCTGGGGATCATCGCGGCCATGGACGTGCCGTACCAATTGTGGGAGTACCACCGCAAGCTGCGCATGACCAAGGAGGAGCTGCGCCAGGAAATGAAGGAGCAGGAGGGCGATCCGCAGATCAAGGCGCGCATCCGCGCGGCCCAGCGGGAGATGTCCCGCCGCCGCATGATGAGCCAGGTGCCCAAGGCCGACGTGGTGGTCACCAACCCGACCCATTATTCGGTCGCGCTGCACTACGATCCGGACAAGGCCGGCGCCCCGGTGGTGGTCGCCAAGGGCGTGGATCTGGTGGCCCTCAACATCCGCGAAGTGGCCCGCGAGCACGGCATCCCCATTCTCGAGGCGCCCCCCCTGGCGCGCGCCCTCTACGCGCACTGCGAGCTCGAAGACCCGATTCCGGCCACCCTTTACACCGTCGTGGCCGAGGTGATGGCCTATATCTTCCAGCTCAACCACTGGATCGCCGAAGGCGGGCTGCCGCCGGAGGTGCCCACCGGCCTGACGGTTCCGGAAGGCCTGGATCCGGCGGGCACCGGGGAGGTGTCTGCCTGAAGGGTGGGGCGTCGCAGCGCCCGCCGTGTGTCCGGGGCCCCCTGGGCGATCATCGGAGGTGGCGCCCGTCGGGCGAATGATCCCGGTCTGCGCCGCCGTGATTCATCGCGGGGCGCATTCATCGGGATGCCCGTCATCCCATGACGGCTGCAGGCGCGGCGGTTGGCCTCGTCTCAGGCTTTTCGGCCGGTTTGCGAGAGGGCCGGGCGCATGATCCGGCCGTCCGGCCAACGGCGCCTTTCTGCCGGCGCCGCACCGGTTGCCGGGGCACGCGGGACGGCAGGGGCCCCACGCTGACGTCCGGTGCAGCCCGCGCCGGGTGCTTCGGCGATGACCGCTTCAAGGTCGCCCTGGACGGTCAGGTGATCTGCGCCTGCATCGTCGGTGCCTGCGGCACCCACGGCCCGGAAGCGATCGGCGCCGGGTCGGGCGCGCCGCATTACGGTCCTTCCGACCGGTTTGCCAGCAGCGGGTCCGATGCCACCTATGCGGTGAATCTGGCCCCTGGTGATCTTGTCGCCAGCACCCACACCCTCGATTTCGTCGCCCCGTCGGCGGAGGGCGGCCGGCCGGTCGGGACGAACGCTTCGCGCTCGACAAGGTGAGTGTGAACGGCCGCCTCGGGACGCCCAACACGCCTGCGCCCGAGCCTTCGGTGTTCGCGTTGCTGGGAATCGGATGGACGAGGGTCGCGCAGACCCGCCGGTCTGAGCGCCAGGGCTGAAGGGCCTGAAGGTCTGGAGCGCGCTCCAGCGTCCCGCATCGGCCGCGGCATCGTCTACCGGGCGCAGCGGCCGTGTGCGGTGTGGAATGGCCCGTCTTCGGTCCGTGGGTCGTTCCGCCCCGAATAGCCCCCCCTTTCCGCCTCAGTTCCGGCCTTCTCCCGCGGCGTGTCGCGGGCACCATGGCGGGCATGAACGATAGCCTGAACCTGCGTGCGCTCTTCGCACCGGCCAACATCCGCCAGTTGGCCGGGCCGCTGCTCGTCGTGCTGATTCTGGCGATGATGGTCCTGCCGTTGCCGGCCTTCGTCCTGGACCTGATGTTCACCTTCAACATCGCCGTCTCGGTGATGGTCATGCTGGTGGCCATGTACACCCGCAAGCCGCTGGATTTCTCGGTCTTCCCGACGGTGCTGCTGGTCACCACGCTGCTGCGCCTGTCCCTCAACGTGGCCTCCACCCGCGTGGTGCTGCTGGAAGGCCACACCGGCCCGGACGCGGCGGGCAAGGTGATCGAGGCCTTCGGTCACTTCCTGGTGGGGGGCAATACCGCGGTGGGGCTGGTGGTCTTCATCATTCTCACGGTCATCAACTTCGTGGTGATCACCAAGGGTGCCGGCCGCATCGCCGAAGTGGGCGCGCGTTTCACCCTGGACGCCATGCCCGGCAAGCAGATGGCCATCGACGCCGACCTCAACGC
>DAOQMM010000092.1:0-15364 GCA_035335645.1 Rhodocyclaceae bacterium
TGAAGGCGGTCGTACCGTCGGCGCCGGCGTCGTGGCCAAGATCATCGAGTAATTCTCGGTCGCTGTATGCAGGGCGCCCCGTTGGGGCGCCCTGCAGTCTCTGCTGCAGGGGTATAGCTCAATTGGCAGAGCGTCGGTCTCCAAAACCGAAGGTTGGGGGTTCGATTCCCTCTGCCCCTGCCACGTTTCTCTCGGGTTCATTGCTTTGATGGCCGACAAAATCAAGTTTGCGCTGGCACTGGTGCTACTGGTGGCCGGCGTTGTGGGCTTCTATCTGCTCGCCGAGCAGCCCATGGTGCTGCGCGTTCTGTCCGTGCTGGTCGGCGTGGGCGCCTGTGCGGCTGTGGCGTGGAAGACAGAGCCCGGCCAGCGCTTCGCGGTGTTTGCCGGCGAGACCGTTGCCGAGGCGAAGAAGGTGGCCTGGCCCTCCCGCAAGGAGACCTTCCAGATGACCGGCATCGTGTTTGCCTTCGTCATCATCATGGCGGTGTTCCTGTGGGTGACGGACAAGACCCTCGAGTGGGCGCTTTACGATCTGATCCTGGGCTGGAAGAAATCATGAGCAAGCGTTGGTATGTCGTCCATGCCTATTCCGGCTTCGAGAAGTCGGTTCAGCGCGCGCTCACCGAGCGGGTGGCGCGAAGCGGGATGCAGGACTTGTTCGGCCAGATCCTCGTTCCGGTCGAGGAAGTGGTCGAAATGAAGAACGGCCAGAAGAGCATCACCGAACGCAAGTTCTTCCCGGGCTATGTGCTCGTGGAAATGGAGATGAACGACGATACCTGGCACCTCATCAAGTCTACGCCGAAGGTGACCGGCTTCGTCGGTGGGACGGCCAACAAGCCGACGCCGATCTCCGAGAAGGAGGTCGCGAAGATCATGCAGCAGATGCAGGAGGGGGTCGAGAAGCCCCGTCCCAAGGTGCTCTTCGAGGTCGGCGAGATGGTGCGTGTCAAGGAAGGTCCCTTCACCGATTTCAATGGTTCCGTCGAGGACGTGAACTATGAAAAGAGCAAGATCCGCGTGTCGGTGACCATTTTCGGTCGTGCGACGCCGGTCGAGCTGGATTTCGGTCAGGTCGAGAAGACCTGACCCCGTCGGGGCGCCGGGTGCGCCCCTTCGCCCATTCAGGGCGCGAGGAGTGCGGCATGTCGCCGTACGCTTGAACTCAACCAAGGAGTTGCCAGATGGCAAAGAAAATCATCGGCTATGTGAAGCTGCAGGTTCCTGCAGGCAAAGCCAACCCCAGCCCCCCGATCGGCCCGGCACTCGGTCAGCGCGGCCTGAACATCATGCAGTTCTGTAAGGAGTTCAACGCTGCCACCCAGGGCGTCGAACCCGGTCTGCCGATTCCGGTGATCATCACCGCCTTCGCCGACAAGAGCTTCACCTTCGTGATGAAGACGCCGCCGGCCACCATCCTGATCAAGAAGGCCGCGGGCATCCAGAAGGGTTCCTCCAAGCCTCACACCGACAAGGTTGGCAAGATCACCAAGGCCCAGTGCGAAGAAATCGCCAAGACCAAGATGAAGGATCTGACCGCGGCCGACATGGAAGCCGCCATTCGCACCATCGCCGGCTCTGCCCGCAGCATGGGCATCACCGTGGAGGGCCTGTGATCATGGCAAAACTGTCCAAGCGTGTTCAGGCCCTGCGTGCCAAGGTCGACCGTAACAAGCCCTATCCCCTGACCGAGGCCCTGGGCCTGGTCAAGGAATGCGCCACCGCCAAGTTCGACGAGTCCATCGACATCGCCGTCAATCTGGGCGTGGATGCCAAGAAGTCCGACCAGATCGTCCGGGGCTCCGTGGTGCTGCCGGCCGGTACCGGCAAGTCCGTCCGCGTCGCCGTCTTCGCCCAGGGCGAAAAGGCTGAAGCGGCCCGTGCCGCTGGCGCCGATGTGGTCGGTTTCGACGATCTGGCCGAACAGGTCAAGGGCGGCACCATCGATTTCGATCTGTGCATTGCCACGCCCGATGCCATGCGCGTCGTCGGCGCCCTCGGTCAGATTCTCGGCCCCCGTGGCCTGATGCCGAACCCGAAGGTCGGCACCGTGACCATGGATGTCACCACCGCCGTGAAGAACGCCAAGGCCGGTCAGGTTCAGTACCGTACCGACAAGGCCGGTCTGATCCACGCCACCGTGGGTCGTGCCTCCTTCACCGTGGAAGCGCTGCAACAGAACATCAATGCGCTGGTCGACGCGCTGGTCAAGGCCAAGCCGGCTGCAGCCAAGGGCGTGTACCTGCGCCGTATCGCCCTGTCGTCCACGATGGGCGCGGGCGTTCGCGTCGAGCCCACTTCGCTGGGCGCGCAGCAGTAAGAACTTTGGGCCGGGGCGCGCCTCTCGGGGTGCCCTGGATCGTCAAAGACCGCAGGCGCCTCGGCGGATTCTTCCGCCGAAGCTTAATTTTCCAGCCTGCGTAGACGGTGTCCCAGAACAGGATTTATCGCGTACGCGACGTTCGCGGGCGCAAAGCTCCTGATCCAGGTCGCCGTAGGTGCGACGGTCTTTCCGTCGTGTGTTGACTTGATAGGAGGAAAGACCTTGAGTCTGAATCTCGACGACAAAAAAGCCGTAGTGGCTGAGGTGTCGGCACAAGTGGCGAACGCCCAGACCATCGTCGTGGCGCAGTACGCGGGTATCGAGGTCGGCGACCTCACCGCGTTGCGTGCCAAGGCGCGTGCGTCGGGTGTCTACCTGCGCGTGCTGAAGAACACTCTCGCACGGCGCGCAGTGGCGGACACGCCCTTCGCTCCGCTGGCCGAGCAGTTGACCGGCCCGCTGATCTACAGCATCTCCGCCGACCCCGTGGCCGCCGCCAAGGTGCTCGCCGACTTCTCCAAGACCAACGACAAGCTGGTCCTGAAGGCGGGTTGCTATGCAGGCAAGCTGCTCGACAAGGAAGGTGTCCAGGCGCTGGCGTCCATCCCGAGCCGCGAAGAGCTGCTGGCCAAGCTGCTGGGCGTCATGCAGGCGCCGGTGTCCGGCTTTGCCGGTCTGCTGGCCGCCCTGGCGAAGAAACGCGAAGAAGGCGCCGCTGCCTGATCGGGCAGCCGCCGGCTGATTGAACGAAATTCGAATTGGAGTAAGTTGAAATGGCAATTACCAAAGAAGACATCCTGGAAGCCGTTGGCGCGATGACCGTCATGGAACTGAACGACCTGGTCAAGGCGTTCGAAGAGAAGTTCGGTGTGTCCGCCGCCGCCATGGCTGTGGCCGCTCCGGGCGCCGGTGGCGCTGCCGCTGCTGCCGTGGAAGAGCAGACCGAATTCACCGTGATGCTGCTCGCCGCCGGTGACAAGAAGGTTGAAGTCATCAAGGTGGTCCGTGCCGTGACCGGCCTGGGCCTGAAGGAAGCCAAGGATCTGGTGGATGGCGCTCCGAAGCCCGTCAAGGAAGGCATCGCCAAGGCCGACGCCGACGCGCTCAAGAAGCAACTCGAAGACGCGGGTGCCAAGGTCGAAGTCAAGTAATACCGGCTTCGCGCAGGGGGCTGGTGCCTTTTTGGCACCGGCCCTTTTGTGCTTTCTGTTTTCCGTAACCGTAAACCTGCCGCCAGAAAGCAAAAAAGAGCATTCGATTCAGGTTATAGCGCCTGAAATACTGAATCAAGTTCGCGAATTGCTGTCTTTTGTCTTCTGACGTCCGACTTCTCAGACCCGGAGCAACTATGGCGTACTCCTACACCGAGAAAAAGCGCATCCGTAAAAGCTTCGCCAAGCGCGTGGCAGTAAAGAATGTGCCCTATCTTTTGGCCACTCAGCTGGAATCCTATGCGTCCTTCCTGCAGGCGGAAACCCCGCCGGCGGCGCGGGCCACCCAGGGGCTTCAGGCTGCCTTCAACTCGATTTTCCCCATCGCGAGCCACAGCGGCAATGCCCGCCTGGAATTTGTCCAGTATCACCTGGGCGAGCCGGCCTTCGATGTGAAGGAATGCCAGCAGCGCGGCCTGACTTTCGCGTCGCCGCTGCGCGCCCGGGTCCGCCTGGTCATCCTGGACAAGGAAGCGGCCAAGGAAACCATCAAGGAGGTCAAGGAGCAGGAAGTGTACATGGGCGAGATTCCGCTCATGACGAACACCGGCTCCTTCGTCGTGAACGGTACCGAGCGGGTCATCGTGTCCCAGTTGCACCGTTCTCCCGGCGTGTTCTTCGAGCACGACCGCGGCAAGACCCACTCCTCCGGCAAGCTGCTGTTCTCGGCACGGATCATCCCCTATCGTGGCTCCTGGCTCGACTTCGAGTTCGATCCCAAGGACTACCTGTACTTCCGCGTGGACCGTCGCCGCAAGATGCCGGTGACCATCCTGCTCAAGGCCATCGGCATGAGCCCGGAGGACATTCTCGCCACCTTCCATGACTTCGAAAACTTCAGGCTCGTGGAAGACGGTGCAGAGTACGCCCTGGTGCCTGATCGCCTGCGTGGCGAGGTGGCGAAGTTCGACGTGGTCGATCCCGCGTCCGGCAAGGTGCTGGTCACCAAGGACAAGCGCGTCACGGCCAAGCATATCCGTGATCTGGCCAACGCCAGCATCACCACCGTGAACGTCGGCGACGATTTCCTGCTCGGCCGCGCCCTCGCGGCCAACGTGGTGAGTGCCGACGGAGAACTGGTCGCCCGCGCCAACGACGAGATCACCGAAGACCTGCTGGATCGTCTGCGTGACGCCGGGGTGAGCGACATCGCCACCCTGTACATCAACGATCTGGATCGCGGCTCCTACATCTCCCAGACCCTGCGCATCGACGAGACAGCCGACCAGTGGGCGGCCCGCGTGGCCATCTACCGCATGATGCGTCCGGGCGAACCGCCCACCGAAGACGCCGTGGAAGCCCTGTTCCAGGGCCTGTTCTACCTGGCCGAGCGTTACGACCTGTCGGTGGTTGGGCGCATGAAGTTCAACCGCCGCGCCTATCCCGAGCGTCTGGACGACAAGGCGCCGGAATGGGTCAAGCGCTTCAATTCCACGGTCGGCCGCAAGGACGGTGAAGGTCCCGGGACCCTGTCCAACGAAGACATCCTGGCTGTCGTCGGCATCCTGGTCGAACTGCGCAACGGTCGCGGCGAGATTGATGACATCGACCACCTGGGTAACCGCCGCGTGCGTTCCGTCGGTGAACTGGCTGAAAACCAGTTCCGCGCCGGCCTGGTGCGTGTCGAGCGCGCCGTCAAGGAACGCCTGGGGCAGGCCGAGTCCGACAACCTGATGCCCCACGACCTGATCAACGCCAAGCCGATCAGCGCGGCCATCAAGGAGTTCTTTGGCTCAAGCCAGCTCTCCCAGTTCATGGATCAGACCAACCCGCTGGCCGAGATCACCCACAAGCGCCGTGTCTCTGCGCTGGGCCCGGGCGGTCTGACCCGCGAACGTGCCGGCTTCGAAGTGCGCGACGTGCATCCGACCCACTACGGTCGCGTGTGCCCGATCGAGACGCCGGAAGGTCCGAACATCGGTCTGATCAACTCCCTGGCCCTGTTCGCCCGCACCAACCAGTACGGCTTCCTGGAAACCCCGTACCGCAAGGTCATCGACGGCGCCGTCACCGAGCAGATCGACTTCCTGTCCGCCATTGAGGAAGGCCAGTACGTGATCGCCCAGGCCAACGCCGAGGTGGACGAGACCGGCCGCCTCACCGGTGATCTGGTGTCGTGCCGCAACCGCGGCGAATTCACCCTGGCGATCCCGGAAACCGTGCAGTACATGGACATCGCACCGGGCCAGATCGTGTCCGTGGCGGCATCCCTGATCCCGTTCCTGGAACACGACGATGCGAACCGTGCGCTGATGGGCGCCAACATGCAACGTCAGGCCGTGCCTTGTCTGCGTCCCGAGAAGCCGTTCGTGGGGACCGGCATCGAGCGCACCGTGGCGGTGGACTCTGGCACCGCCGAGCAGGCCCTGCGCGGCGGCGTGGTGGACTACGTGGATGCCAACCGGGTCGTGATCCGGGTGCATGACGCGGAAACCCAGGCGGGCGAAGTCGGCGTCGACATCTACAACCTGATCAAGTACACCCGTTCCAACCAGAACACCAACATCAACCAGCGTCCGGTGGTGAAGGTGGGCGACGTGGTGGCCCGCGGTGACGTGATCGCCGACGGCGCCTCCACCGACCTGGGTGAACTGGCCCTCGGGCAGAACATGCTCGTGGCCTTCATGCCTTGGAACGGCTACAACTTCGAAGACTCGATCCTGATCTCCGAACGCGTGGTGGCGGACGACCGCTTCACCTCGATCCACATCGAGGAGCTCACCGTCGTCGCCCGCGATACCAAGCTGGGACCCGAGGAAATCACCCGCGACATCGCCTCTCTGGGCGAAGCGCAGCTGTCCCGTCTGGACGAATCCGGCATCGTGTATATCGGCGCCGAGGTCGAAGCTGGCGACGTGCTGGTGGGCAAGGTCACGCCGAAGGGCGAAACCCAGCTCACGCCGGAAGAAAAGCTGCTGCGGGCGATCTTCGGCGAGAAGGCCTCCGACGTGAAGGACACCTCGCTGCGCGTGCCCTCCGGCATGAACGGCATCGTCATCGACGTGCAGGTCTTCACCCGCGAAGGCATCGAACGCGACAAGCGCGCCCAGTCGATCATCGACGACATGCTGCGCGGCTACAAGACCGACCTGGCCGACCAGATGCGCATCGTGGAGCGTGACGCCTTCGAGCGGATCGAGCGCACCATCATTGGCCAGCCTGCCAATGGCGGCCCGCGTCGTCTGAGCAAGGGCACCGTCATCGCCAAGGACTACCTCGATTCCCTCGAGCACTATTCCTGGTTCGACATCCGGATGGCCGACGAAGAGATGGCTGCCCAGATGGAAGCCGTCCGTGAGTCCCTCGAGAAGACCCGCAAGGACTTCGACCTGGCCTTTGAAGCCAAGAAGAAGAAGCTCACCCAGGGTGATGAACTGCCCCCGGGCGTGCAGAAGATGGTCAAGGTGTACCTGGCCGTGAAGCGCCGCCTGCAGCCCGGCGACAAGATGGCCGGTCGTCACGGTAACAAGGGTGTGGTCTCCAAGATCGTCCCCGTCGAAGACATGCCCTACATGGAAGACGGCACGCCGATGGACATCGTGCTGAACCCGCTGGGCGTGCCGTCGCGGATGAACATCGGTCAGGTGCTCGAAACCCACCTGGGCTGGGCCGCCAAGGGTCTGGGCAACCAGATCGACCGGATGCTCCGCAGCCAGGCCAACGTGCAGGAAGTGCGCGGCTTCATCGAGAAGATCTACAACGACAGCGGCAAGGCGGAAGACATCGCCGAGCTGTCTGACACCGATATTCGCGAGCTGGCCGGCAACCTGCGCAAGGGTGTGCCCTTCGCCACGCCGGTGTTCGACGGTGCCACTGAAGAAGAGATCCAGGGCATGCTGGAATTGGCCGGTCTGCCCTCCGGCGGTCAGGTCACCCTGTACGACGGACGCACTGGCGACCCCTTCGAGCGCAAGGTGACGGTCGGCTACAAGCACGTGCTCAAGCTGCACCACTTGGTGGACGACAAGATGCACGCCCGTTCCACCGGTCCGTACTCCCTCGTCACCCAGCAGCCGCTGGGCGGCAAGGCCCAGTTCGGCGGTCAGCGTTTCGGGGAAATGGAAGTGTGGGCCCTCGAAGCCTACGGTGCCGCGTACACCCTGCAGGAAATGCTCACGGTCAAGTCGGACGATGTGACCGGCCGGACCAAGGTGTACGAAAACATCGTCAAGGGCGAGCACAAGATCGATGCCGGCATGCCGGAATCCTTCAACGTGCTGGTCAAGGAAATCCGCTCTCTGGCCATCGACATCGACCTTGACCGCTACTGAGCGGCCGGTCGGATCGATGTGTGCTCACCCTGGATGGAGTGATTGATGAAAAGTTTGCTCGCTGATCTGTTCAAGCAAAGCCTGCCGAACGAGGAAGAGTTCGACGCCATCACCATCGGCCTGGCCAGCCCGGAGACGATCCGGTCCTGGTCCTATGGCGAGGTGAAGAAGCCGGAGACGATCAACTACCGGACCTTCAAGCCCGAACGCGACGGTCTGTTCTGCGCCAAGATCTTTGGCCCCGTGAAGGACTACGAGTGCCTCTGCGGCAAGTACAAGCGCCTCAAGCACCGGGGCGTGATCTGTGAGAAGTGCGGCGTCGAAGTGACGCTGTCGAAGGTGCGCCGTGAACGCATGGCGCACATCGAGCTGGCCTCGCCCGTGGCCCACATCTGGTTCCTGAAGAGCCTGCCGAGCCGTCTCGGCATGGTGCTCGACATGACCCTGCGGGACATCGAGCGGGTGCTCTACTTCGAAGCCTACGTGGTCACCGATCCCGGCATGACCCCCCTCAACCGCGCCCAGATCCTGTCGGAAGACGACTATCTGGCCAAGGTCGAGGAATACGGCGACGACTTCATCGCCCTGATGGGCGCCGAAGGCATCCGCGAGATGCTGCGCAGCCTGGACCTGCCCCACGAGGTGGAGAAGCTGCGCTCCGAGCTGGAAACCACCGGCTCCGAAGCCAAGATCAAGAAGATCTCCAAGCGTCTCAAGGTGCTGGAAGCCTTCCAGTCCTCGGGCATCAAGCCCGACTGGATGATTCTCGAAGTGCTGCCCGTGCTGCCGCCGGACCTGCGTCCGCTGGTGCCGCTGGATGGCGGCCGCTTCGCGACCTCCGACCTGAACGACCTGTACCGCCGCGTCATCAACCGTAACAACCGCCTCAAGCGGCTGCTCGAACTGAAGGCGCCGGACATCATCGTCCGCAACGAAAAGCGGATGCTGCAGGAGTCCGTCGACTCCCTGCTCGACAACGGTCGCCGCGGCAAGGCCATGACCGGCGCCAACAAGCGCCCGCTCAAATCGCTGGCCGACATGATCAAGGGCAAGGGCGGCCGCTTCCGTCAGAACCTGCTGGGCAAGCGTGTCGACTACTCCGGTCGTTCCGTGATCACCGTGGGTCCGCAGCTCAAGCTGCACCAGTGCGGTCTGCCCAAGCTGATGGCGCTGGAGCTGTTCAAGCCCTTCATCTTCAACAAGCTGGAGCTGATGGGGCTCGCAACCACCATCAAGCAGGCCAAGAAGATGGTGGAAAGCCAGGAGCCCGTGGTGTGGGACATCCTCGAAGAGGTGATCCGCGAGCACCCGGTGATGCTGAACCGCGCCCCGACGCTGCACCGCCTGGGCATCCAGGCCTTTGAGCCGGTGCTGATCGAAGGCAAGGCCATCCAGCTTCACCCGCTGGTCTGTGTGGCCTTCAACGCCGACTTCGACGGCGACCAGATGGCTGTCCACGTGCCCCTGTCCCTGGAAGCGCAGATGGAAGCCCGCACCCTGATGCTGGCGTCCAACAACGTGCTGTCTCCCGCTAACGGCGATCCGATCATTGTGCCGTCCCAGGACATCGTGCTGGGCCTTTACTACGCTACCCGCGAGGGCGTGAATGCCAAGGGCGAAGGCATGGCCTTCTCCGATGTGGGCGAAGTCAAGCGCGCCTACGAATCCGGCCAGGTGTCCCTGCACGCCAAGGTGATCGTCCGCCTGAAGGAATGGGACCTGGGGCCGGAAGGTGAATCCATCGAGAAGATCACCCGCCACCAGACCACCGTCGGCCGGGCGATCCTGTCCGAGATCCTGCCTGCCGGGCTGCCCTTCAGCGTGCTCCAGAAGCCTCTGAAGAAGAAGGAGATCTCCAAACTCATCAACGCCTCCTTCCGCCGTTGCGGCCTGAAGGCGACGGTGGTCTTCGCCGACAAGCTGATGCAGGCCGGTTTCGGCCTCGCCACGCGCGCAGGCATCTCCATCGCGGTGAAGGACATGCTGGTGCCCGCCGCCAAGCATCCCCTGATCCACGCCGCCGAGCAGGAGGTGAAGGAAATCGCCCAGCAATACACGTCCGGTCTGGTGACCGACGGTGAGCGCTACAACAAGGTGGTGGATATCTGGGGGCGCGCCGGTGATCAGGTCGCCAAGGCGATGATGGACCAGCTCGGTCAGGAAGACGTCACCGACCGCAACGGCAACGCCACCAAGCAGGAGTCGTTCAACTCCATCTACATGATGGCCGACTCCGGTGCGCGGGGTTCCGCCGCACAGATCCGTCAGCTGGCGGGGATGCGCGGCCTGATGGCGAAGCCGGACGGCTCGATCATCGAAACCCCCATCACCACCAACTTCCGCGAAGGCCTGAACGTTCTGCAGTACTTCATCTCGACCCACGGCGCCCGAAAGGGTCTGGCCGATACGGCGCTGAAGACGGCGAACTCCGGCTACCTGACCCGTCGTCTGGTGGACGTGACCCAGGATCTGGTGGTCATCGAGGAAGATTGCGGCACCAAGAACGGCTTCCTGATGAAGGCGCTGATCGAGGGCGGTGAAGTGGTCGAACCGCTGCGCGACCGCATTCTGGGTCGCGTCACCGCCGAGGATCTGGTTCATCCCGAGACTCAGGAAACCGTGATCGAGGCCGGTTCGCTGCTCAGCGAGGACATGGTCGATCTGATCGAGTCCCTGGGCATCGACGAGGTGCGCGTCCGCACCCCGCTGTCCTGCGACACCCGTTATGGCCTGTGCTCCAAGTGCTATGGCCGCGATCTGGGTCGTGGTTCCCTGGTCAACGTAGGCGAAGCGGTCGGGGTCATCGCCGCCCAGTCCATCGGCGAGCCGGGAACCCAGCTCACCATGCGGACCTTCCACGTGGGCGGTGCGGCGTCCCGGGCAGCGGCTGCCAGCTCCGTCGAGGCCAAGTCGGCCGGCGTGATCCGCTTTACCCAGAACATGCGCTACGTTGCCAACGCGAAGGGCGAGAAGATCGTCATCTCCCGTTCCGCCGAGGTGGTCGTGGCGGACGACATGGGCCGCGAGCGCGAGCGTCACAAGATCCCGTACGGTGCGACCCTGTCCGTCGATGAAGGCACCGCCATCAAGGCCGGCACGCAGCTGGCCACCTGGGACCCGCACACCCGTCCGATCATCACCGAGTACGCCGGTACCGTGAAGTTCGAGAACGTGGAAGAGGGCGTCACGGTGGCCAAGCAGATCGACGAAGTGACCGGTCTGTCCACCCTCGTCGTCATCGACGCCAAGCGTCGCGGCGCAAGCACCGCCAAGGGCGTGCGCCCGCAGGTGAAGCTGATCGGCGACAACGGCGAAGAAGTGAAGATCGCCGGCACCGATCACGCTGTGTCCATCACCTTCCAGGTCGGCTCGCTGATCACCGTGAAGGACGGTCAGGAAGTGTCGGTGGGTGATGTGCTGGCACGTATCCCGCAGGAGTCCGCCAAGACCCGTGACATTACCGGTGGTCTGCCGCGCGTGGCCGAGCTGTTCGAAGCCCGCGCACCAAAGGACGCCGGCGTGCTGGCCGAAGTGACCGGGACGGTCTCCTTCGGCAAGGACACCAAGGGCAAGCAGCGTCTCGTGATCACTGAGCCGGATGGCACGGTTCACGAGTTCCTGATCCCCAAGGACAAGCACGTGATGGTGCACGACGGTCAGGTGGTGAACAAGGGCGAGCTGATCGTGGACGGTCCGGCCGATCCCCACGACATCCTGCGGCTGCAGGGTGTCGAGGCGCTGGCCCGCTACATCATCGACGAAGTGCAGGACGTGTACCGGCTGCAGGGCGTGAAGATCAACGACAAGCACATCGAGGTGATCGTTCGCCAGATGCTGCGTCGCGTGGTCATCACCGATCCGGGCGATACCAGCTTCATCCGTGAAGAGCAGGTAGAGCGGGCCGAGGTGCTGGACGAAAACGATCGCGTGACTGGCGAAGCCAAGCTGCCGGCTTCGTACAGCCACCTGCTGCTGGGTATCACGAAGGCGTCGCTGTCCACCGACTCCTTCATCTCCGCGGCGTCCTTCCAGGAAACCACCCGCGTGCTGACCGAGGCTGCGATCCTCGGCAAGCGCGACGAGCTGCGCGGCCTGAAGGAAAACGTGATCGTCGGTCGCCTGATCCCGGCGGGTACCGGTCTGGCCTATCACCGCAACCGCAAGGCGCAGTCGATGGGTGAGGATCTGGGCGAAGGCCATGCCTGGGCGCCGGAGGTCGATGCGTCCGAAACCGAGAACGTGCAGGCCGGTTGACGTCAACTTGACTTGAGCGATATACTCCGGCCTCTTTTTGCGGACTGGCCAATCGTAGTCAGTCGCAGCCGGAATAACCATCCGAGGCGGTCCTTTCGGGCTGCCTCGGTGTTTTGGGAAATTCTTAGCTATGCCAACAATTAATCAACTCGTTCGTAAGGGCCGTCAGGCGCCCGTCTCCAAGAGCAAGGTTCCCGCGCTGGAAGCCTGCCCGCAAAAGCGCGGTGTCTGCACTCGTGTGTACACCACGACCCCGAAGAAGCCGAACTCCGCGCTGCGTAAGGTGGCAAAGGTTCGTCTGACCAATGGCTTCGAGGTGATCTCCTACATCGGTGGTGAAGGTCACAACCTCCAGGAGCACTCGGTCGTGCTGATCCGCGGTGGTCGTGTGAAGGACTTGCCGGGTGTGCGTTACCACATCGTGCGCGGTTCCCTTGACCTGCAAGGCGTCAAGGATCGCAAGCAGTCCCGCTCGAAGTACGGCGCCAAGCGTCCGAAGAAGTCCTAATTGTCGGCAATCACAGAATAGCGAGATTCAATCATGCCCCGTCGTCGTGACGTACCCAAGCGGGAAGTTCTGCCGGATCCGAAGTTCGGTTCCCAGGATGTTTCCAAGTTCATCAACGCCATCATGCAGAGCGGCAAGAAGTCCGTTGCCGAGCGCATCGTGTATGGCGCTTTCGAAAACATCTCCGCCAAGGGCGGCAAGGATCCGCTGGAGGTGTTCTCTGCGGCTGTTGCCAACGTTCGCCCGATGGTCGAAGTCAAGAGCCGTCGTGTCGGTGGCGCCAACTACCAGGTGCCCGTGGAGGTGCGTCCGGCTCGTCGCATGGCGCTGTCCATGCGCTGGCTCCGTGAGGCGGCCCGCAAGCGCTCCGAGAAGTCCATGGCCCAGCGTCTGGCAGGCGAGCTGCTTGAGGCGGCCGAAGGTCGTGGCGCTGCGATGAAGAAGCGGGAAGAAGTGCATCGCATGGCGGAAGCCAACAAGGCGTTCTCGCACTACCGTTTCTGACCTCCAGGAAATGACCGGTCGGGCCCTGCAAGGGGCTCGATTTATTTGGAACGTATCTTCAAGAAGCTCAGCAGTCCGGGCTTCGCAACTTCAGGAAGGCTAGGTTAGTACTGTGGCACGGAAGACCCCGATCGAGCGCTACCGTAATATCGGTATCTCTGCTCACATCGACGCCGGCAAAACCACCACGACGGAGCGCATCCTTTACTACACGGGTGTGAACCACAAGATCGGTGAAGTGCATGATGGCGCCGCCACCATGGACTGGATGGAGCAAGAGCAGGAGCGGGGTATCACCATCACCTCGGCTGCGACCACCTGTTTCTGGAAGGGCATGGACATGCAATTCCCGGAGCACCGCTTCAACATCATCGACACCCCGGGGCACGTGGACTTCACTATCGAGGTGGAGCGCTCCATGCGTGTTCTGGACGGTGCCTGCATGGTTTACTGTGCGGTGGGCGGCGTTCAGCCCCAGTCCGAAACCGTGTGGCGTCAGGCGACCAAGTACAAGGTGCCGCGTCTGGCCTTCGTGAACAAGATGGACCGCTCCGGCGCCAACTTCTTCAAGGTCGTCGACCAGATGAAGACCCGCCTGAAGGCGAACCCGGTGCCCGTCGTGATCCCCATCGGTGCTGAAGAAAACTTCGCCGGTGTCGTTGATCTGATCAAGATGAAGTCCATCGTCTGGGACGATGCCTCTCAGGGTATGAAGTTCGAATACCAGGACATCCCCGCGGATCTGGCCGAAACGGCTCAGACCTGGCGCGAGCAGATGGTTGAAGCGGCTGCCGAAGCTTCTGAGGAGCTCATGAACGAGTACCTCGAGAACGGCGACCTGTCCGAAGAGCGCGTCAAGGAAGGTCTGCGTCAGCGCACCCTGGCGTGCGAGATCCAGCCCATGCTGTGCGGCACCGCCTTCAAGAACAAGGGCGTGCAGCGCATGCTCGACGCGGTCATCGAGTTCCTGCCTTCTCCCGTGGATATTCCGCCGGTCAAGGGCGTTGATGACGACGAGAAGGAAGTGTCCCGCAAGGCGGACGACGCCGAGAAGTTCTCTGCGCTGGCTTTCAAGCTGATGACCGACCCCTTCGTCGGCCAGCTGACCTTCATCCGCGTGTATTCCGGCGTGCTGAACTCCGGCTCCACTGTGCTGAACTCCGTCAAGAACAAGAAGGAGCGTATCGGTCGTATTCTGCAGATGCACGCCAACAACCGCGAGGAAATCAAGGAAGTGCTGGCGGGCGACATCGCGGCGTGTGTGGGCCTGAAGGAAGTCACCACCGGTGAAACCCTGTGCGATCCCGACGCGCCGATCATTCTTGAGCGCATGATCTTCCCCGACCCCGTGATCCACGTGGCCGTCGAGCCCAAGACCAAGAGCGATCAGGAAAAGATGGGTATCGCCCTGGGTCGTCTGGCAGCCGAAGATCCGTCCTTCCGCGTGCGCACCGATGAAGAGTCCGGTCAGACCATCATCTCCGGGATGGGCGAGCTGCACCTGGAAATCATCGTCGATCGCATGAAGCGTGAATTCAACGTGGAAGCCAACGTCGGTGCACCTCAGGTGGCCTACCGCGAATGCATCAAGAAGGCGGTCGAACAGGAAGGCAAGTTCGTCAAGCAGTCCGGTGGTCGCGGCCAGTTTGGTCACGTCTGGATCAAGATGGAGCCGAGCGAGCCGGGCAAGGGCTACGAGTTCGTCGATGCGATCAAGGGCGGCGTGGTGCCTCGCGAGTACATCCCCGCGGTGGACAAGGGCCTGCAGGACGCGATCGGCAGCGGCGTGCTCGCCGGCTTCCCGGTGGTGGACGTGAAGTTCACCCTGTTCGACGGCTCCTACCACGACGTGGACTCCAACGAAAACGCCTTCCGCATGGCGGCTTCCATGGCTTTCAAGGAAGCCATGAAGAAGGCCAGCCCGACCCTGCTCGAGCCGATGATGGCCGTCGAGGTGGAAACGCCGGAAGACTACATGGGTAACGTGATGGGCGACCTTTCGTCCCGTCGGGGCATCGTCCAGGGTATGGAAGACCTGCCCGGCGGCATGAAGGCGGTCAAGGCGGAGGTGCCGCTGTCCGAGATGTTCGGCTATGCCACCTCGCTGCGTTCCCTGACCCAGGGTCGCGCCACCTACTCGATGGAATTCAAGCACTACAGCGAAGCGCCCAAGAACGTCGCTGAAGCCGTCATCAACAAGAAGTAATCGAACCCTCAGATCAGGAAGCTGAAATCATGGCTAAGGAAAAATTTGCGCGGACGAAACCGCACGTAAACGTTGGCACGATCG
>DAOQMM010000093.1:0-15244 GCA_035335645.1 Rhodocyclaceae bacterium
CTCGTCGGGCTCATAACCCGAAGGTCGCAGGTTCAAATCCTGCCCCCGCAACCAATACCGCAGAACGCCCAGTCACTCACGTGGCTGGGCGTTTTTGCGTGTGCGCTCAGGCTCGCCGTGGCTCGGATGTCCGCCGTGATGTGGCGGGCACAAGGCTGCCCTGCATGATCCGGTGGCCGGACAGGGGGCCGTGTGTTGGTGCGCGCCGGGCAGGTGTCCCGAAGTGCCACCAATAAATTAGAATACAATAATATATTGACACTTTAAGTGTTGTGGCGTATCGTCCGTCTATCGATCCCGTGCTGTTCATCATGAGCGATACCGAAACCCTCCCCGATCTGGAAGCGATCCGGCAGGCCGCCAGTGCGGCGACCGCGGTGCTGAGCGCGCTGGCCAATGAAAACCGGCTGCTGCTGCTGTGCCAGCTTTCGCGTGGCGAGCGCTCGGTCGGCGAGCTGGAGGCCGAGCTGGATCTGCATCAGCCAACCCTGTCCCAGCAGTTGAGCGTCCTGCGCGCCGAAAACCTGGTGGCGACGCGGCGCGATGGCAAGCGAGTCTTCTATTCGATTGCCGACGTACGGGTGCTGGCGCTGCTGGACACCCTGTATGAGCAGTTCTGTCCCCGAAAGGACGTATGAACATCATGAACATCGATTGGACCCATTTCACGCCCCAGGCGGCCCTCACGGGGGGCGCGCTGATCGGCCTGGCGACGGGCCTGCTGCTGGTGCTCAACGGTCGGATTGCCGGCATCAGCGGCATCCTGGGGGGGCTGCTGCAACGCTGCAGCGTGTCTGAACTGAGCTGGCGGGCTGCCTTCGTGGCGGGGCTGGTGGTGGCGCCAGCCCTCTTCGGGCTGTTCCTTCCCTTGCCGGAGATCCGTGTGGACGCGCGCTGGGGCGGGCTGGTCGTGGCCGGTCTGCTGGTGGGTTACGGGGCGCGGCTGGGGTCCGGATGTACCAGTGGTCACGGGGTGTGCGGACTGTCGCGGATGTCGCCGCGATCGCTGGTGGCCACCCTGACGTTCATGGGTACGGGCTTTATGACCGTCTTTGTCGTCCGCCATCTGCTCGCTTGAGGAGGCCGCAATGATCGTCTTCACTGCTTTTCTGGCGGGCCTGGTGTTCGGCATCGGCCTGATCGTGTCGGGCATGGCCAACCCGTCCAAGGTCACGGGCTTTCTCGATCTGGCCGGCGCGTGGGATCCGTCCCTGGCCTTCGTGATGGCCGGTGCCATCGCCCTGGGCGTCGTGGGGTACCGGGTCGCGCTGCGACGCGGACGCCCGGTGTTCGGGGCCGCGTTGCAGATTCCGACGCTCCGGAACATCGACCGGCGTCTGGTCGTCGGGAGTGCACTCTTCGGCATCGGCTGGGGGATTGCGGGCATCTGTCCGGGGCCCGGCCTGGTGATGCTGGGTGCCGGTCTCCCGGAAGGTCTTGTGTTTGTTTCGGCCATGCTCGTCGGCATGGCGCTCTTCGAGCTCCAGCAGGGTCATCTTGCGCGCCTGCTGGCAGCCCTCGGCATCGCGCGCAACTCCTGAATTACGCAAAGGAAATCCAGATGTACTCCGTTCAAGTGGATCGTTCCCCCGTCATCACCGTCAACGGCGCCAAGCACGCGGTCAGCTACGCGGTCGACGGCTCGCAGATGAATCCCCTCGAAGCGTTCTACGCCACGCTGGCAGGCTGCGCTGCGGTGTTCGCGAAGAAGGCCTGCAAGGAACTGGGAATTTCGCCGGAAGGCATCCACATCGCGTGCAGGCCCTTCGCCGGTGCGGCTGGCCCCTTGTCCCTGTCGAAGTTCAAGACCGAGGTGCGTTTTCCGGAGGGTATAGACGCCGCGCAAAAAGCGGCGGTCCTCGAGGCGATCAAGCATTGCGCCGTGAAGCAGATCGTTGAGGCCGGCGCAGCCGTCGATTTCCAGGTCGCCGAAGGCTGAGGATCGGTCCGCCGCCGCCTGGCCCGGGAACGCGAACGACGCGGGGCGCCTTCAGGCCCCGCCGGGCGGCGGGTCTGCGACGTCCATCTCGCGGATCCGCCGGTAGAGGGTCCGCTCGCTGACGCCCAGGTGGGTGGCAAGGGCCCGGCGGGTCCCGCGGAAGCTGCGCAACAGGGTGGCCAGCGTTGCGTCATCCGGCAGCCCGCCAGTGGTGACAGCGTATGAGGCGGTGGATGCGCTCAGGGCCGTGGCCGGCAGCAGATCGTCCGGCAGGTGGCGGCGCTCCAGGGTGTCTCCATCACACAGCAGACTGGCCCGCTCCAGGATGTTGCGCAGCTCGCGCACGTTGCCGGGGTAGTCGTAGGCCAGCAGATCATCGAGGGCGTCGGGTGCGACGCCCAGTCGGCGATCCGGCGCAACCCGGCGCAGCAGGGCCTCGGCCAGCAGCGGGATGTCCTCGCGGCGCTCCCGCAGGGCCGGCAGGGCGATGGGGAAGGTGTTGATCCGGTAGAACAGGTCTTGGCGGAAGCGGCCGTCGCCGACCAGGCTTTTCAGCGGCCGGTGCGTCGCCGAGATCAGGCGGATGTCGGCGCGAACCAGTTCGGTGCTGCCGACGCGCCGGTAGGTGCCCGTTTCCAGCAGACGCAACAGCTTGACCTGCATGCTCAGCGGGATGTCGCCCATTTCGTCGAGGAACAGGGTGCCGCCGCTGGCGGCCTCCACCAGCCCGACCTTGCGTACCGTGGCGCCTGTGAAAGCGCCCCGCTCGTGGCCGAACAGTTCGCTTTCGAACAGGGTCTCGGTGAGCCCCGAACAATCCACCGCCACGAAGGGCCGGTCGGCGCGCCGGCTGGCGTCGTGAATGGCGCGGGCGACCAGTTCCTTGCCGGTGCCCGATTCGCCTTGCAGGAGCACGGTGGCTTCCGATGGAGCGACCCGCGCCACCAGTTCAAGCATGCCCCGGAAGGTCGCAGCGCGCCCGATCAGGCCTTCGCCGCCGGCCACGCCCCGCGCCACCGGAAGCGGCTCCAGTTTTTCGATGAAGTAGGCGATCTCGCCACGGGCGTCACGCACCGGTGAAAGCTCGATCTTCTCGTAGCGCTCGCCGCTGGACGTATGGTGCAGATGCACGACCCGCTCACGCTGGCCGGACTGAAGGCTGAGGGCCAGCGGGCAGGATTCGCCGGCCCGGTCGCAGGGCACGGGGTAGCGGTGGGACACCTCGTAGCAGGTGCGTCCGACCAGGTCCTCGGGCCGCGCGCACTTGGCCCGGTAGGCCGCGTTGGCCGCCAGGATGCGGTAACTGCGGTCACACAGGATGTGGGGCTCCGGCAGGGATTCCAGGAAGGACACCAGTTCCGGCAGGGGATGGGCGGGATGGGACATGGGCGGAGGCGGGCTGCCAAGGGGACTGACACATGCTGTCAGGGCCGCGGGCGGGCGTCAATCCGTCCGAGCGGGGGCGATCGGACCGGGGAGGCGTCGACGAGGGCGTCCGTGCACTGTACGGCACGGCGCGCGCTGCTTGGGGTGCGCTGCCAGATCTGCCGATTGGCGGAATGTGGCAGCGCGGGCGTGGCAGTTATGGCTGTGCAGAAGCGCCTCGTGCACGGCAAGTGCCCGATTTCAATGATGTTTTACAGGCCGAATGCTTGGCACGGAGCTTGATAGGTCGTCTCCATCACCAATCAAGAACGGCTCCCGTGTCCCGTGAGCCCCCTGACGGAGAGACCCGATGACCTGTGAGACCTGGGCGCCCGGCGCCTGCGATCCCGCCCGGCGCAGCCTGCTGCGGGCCACTGCCGGAGCTGGCAGCGTACTGGCTGTGGCCACCGCCGTTCCCTTCGTGGCCAGCCTGACGCCTTCCCAGCGGGCCCGCGCGGCCGGTGCGCCGGTGGAGGTGGATATCGACAAGCTGGCGCCCGGCGAGCTGATGGTCGTCGAATGGCGTGGCAAACCAGTGTGGATCCTGCGCCGGACGCCCGAGATGCTCGCCTCCCTGGCCCGCGCGGAGCAGCATCTGGCCGACCCCGGGTCGGCCGTGGACGCCCAGCAGCCAGACTATGCGCGCAACGCCCATCGTTCCATCCGGCCCGAGATCTTTGTCGCCGTGGGTCTCTGTACCCATCTGGGCTGTTCGCCGTCCAGCGTGTTCGAGCCCGGGCATGGCGCACTGGGCGCCGACTGGCCCGGCGGCTTCCTGTGCCCCTGCCATGGTTCCACCTTCGACCTGGCCGGACGCGTGTATCGCAACAAGCCGGCGCCGACCAATCTGGAGGTGCCGCCCCACACCTTCCTGTCGGATACCCGCCTGCGGATCGGCGCCGATGCCGGCACGCCCGCCTGAGCACGGAGCCCGACATGTCGCGACGTGATGCAGACACCGGGCCGCACGTGCCCAGGGATCCAATGGCGCGGGCGCTGGCCCTCCTGACGGGTGCCTTTGCGGCCTTCCTGCTGCTGTGTTTTCCGCAGGTCCTGGTCCGGTCCGACGGTGTGGCGGATCCATGGGCTGCCGTGTGCCTCATCGGCGCAATGATCACCGGGCTGGCGAGTGGTGTCGGAACGCCCTTCGAGCGGCGCTGGACGCGCGCCCTGCTGTCCCCCGAGTCCTGCCTGCTGGCCCTGACCCTGGCCACCCTGAGGGTGGCCGCGCATTGACGGTGCAATCATGTACTTCCGGCAATTCTTCGATCCCGCCACGTCGGCCATGAGCTATCTGCTGGCCGATCCGGCGGCCCGCGCGGCGGCGATTCTCGATCCCCTCGGTGATCCGTGTCAGGCGCTGGTCTTTCGCGCACTGCTGGCGGAGCACGCGCTGGACCTGCACCTGATCCTGCTGACCCATGTTCACGGCAACGCCCTGGAGGACATCCGGTCGACCTATCCGGACGTCCGGACAGTGGCTGGGGTCGGGCCGGTGACCGGCGTGTCGGTTGCGCGGGAGGGCGACAGGCTGCACCTCGGGCGTGAGGAGATCCGCATCATCGCCACGCCCGGCCATACGTTCCACAGCGTGAGCTATCTGTGGCGTGACCGTCTGTTCTGCGGAGACGCCCTCGAGCTCGGCGGTTGCGCCGCGTCCGTCGAGGGTGAAGGCGATGCCGGCCAGCTTTTCGATTCGGTGACCGGGCGACTGTTCGCCCTGGCGGACGAGACGCTGGTGTTTCCAGGACACGATTTCAACGGCCGCACGGTGTCCACAATTGGCGAAGAGCGCCGCCGCAACCCCTTTTTCCAGTCCCTCAACCGAGACGCCTTCACCGCGGCCCTGCGCACGCGGGATGCGGCCGATCGGCAGTTCCGGTGGCCCTGATCGTGGCGCGGCGCGGCGCATCGAATGAAAGGCGTCGAAGGGTGATGCGCGATGGCGCGTGCGGATGTCGCGGTTGCGGGCGCCGCGCGGCGCCCTGAATCGGCATGGGCGCGGCTGTCGGCGAAACGCCCCGGATGCGTCCGGGTCTGAAAGGCGCGTGGCGACATGACCATGATGTCGAAATGGTCAAGTCCTCGGCCGCCTGACCGTAACAACAGGTACCGCGCGACACAGCGTGGATGGCTGCAAGGTTTGACCGGGGAGAAACATCATGTCTGTACGCTTTCATTCCTTGAAGGCGCGTCTGGCGCTGCTCGGCCTCATCAGCGTGCTGGGGGTCTGCCTGCTGGCGGCGCTGTCATTGATCCAGACGACGCGGATCAAGGCGAATCTGGTGGTGTTCGCCGATCGCCACATCGCCCTCAATCACCATGCGACCCGCACCTATGCCCAGGGGCTGCAGATGGGGCAGGCCCTGCGCAACATCGTCCTGGATCCGGCAAACCGCAAGGCCTACGAAAATTTCGCGCAGGCGTCCGAGAGCTTCAAGGAGGTCTTTGGCGCCCTGGAGCCCCTCGTCAAGGCGGAGGATGCCGCCGCTGCGGAAGAACTCGCGCAGCGCGTCGCGGCCTGGCGCCCCCTCCAGGCGCAGGTGCTGGCCCTCGTGCAGGGCGGAGAGGCGGACGCCGCCAGGGCGCTGCTCACGACCCGCGAGACGCCGGCCTGGCGCGCCGTCCGGGAGATCCTGCTGGCGCAGGTGAAGCGCAGTGACGCAGCCGCGGAGGGCGCGCGGGTGTCCTTGCTCGCCGACGTGGACACGATCGCCGTCGGGGCGGCGGTGGTGGGTGTTGCGACCCTGGCCGTCGTGCTGGGCGCAACCCTGTGGGTCGGACGCGCGGTGTTCCGTCAGGTCGGCGGCGAGCCTTCTGCCACGGCGGCGTCCCTGGCACGTATTGCGGCCGGAGATCTGACCGGGGAGATCCGTCCGCGGGCGGGAGATTGCGACAGCATCCTGGCGGCCGCGAGCGACATGCAGGCGCATCTGGCCGGGCTGGTGCGCAGCATCGGCCGCGGCGCGGTCTCCATGATGCAGGCCAGTGAGGCAATCGCGCGCAATGCCGAGAGCGTGGCCGACACCGCCGAACGGCAGAGTCAGGCCACGTCGGGCATTGCGGCGGCGGTGGAGGAACTGACCGTCAGCATCGGCGTCATGTCCGACAACGCGGTCCACGCGGCCTCCCTCTCGGGCCAGACGGAGGGCAAGGTGCAGGATGGACTGACCCAGGTGTCGGCCACGACGGACACCATCCGTCAGGTGGCTGAGGGTATGACGGCCTTTGCCGAAACGATGGGCGAGCTGTCGTCCAAGGTGAGCGGCATCAACGGCATCGTCCAGGCGATCCACGAGATCGCCGAGCAGACCAACCTGCTGGCCCTCAACGCCGCCATCGAGGCGGCCCGGGCAGGCGAGCAGGGGCGCGGATTTGCGGTCGTGGCGGACGAGGTGCGCAAACTCGCCGAGCGCACCGCCACTTCGACCCAGGAGATCTCCGCGATGATCGCGGGCGTGCAGGACAGTACCCGCGTCGCCCTCGACAACATGGCGCGCACCCGAGCGGTGGCCCTGGAGGGCGCGCGCCACATGGACCAGACCCAGGAGGCGGTGGCCGGTCTGTCGACCGTGGCCGCGGGTGTGCGTGAGGAGGTCGATGCGATCCGCGCTGCCCTGGACGAGCAGCGCGCGGCCAGCACCGACATCGCGCGCCGTGTCGAGCAGATCGCCCAGGGGATCGAGGGCACCCACGTGTCGGCCGCAGCATCCAGTCGAAGTGCGCAGGAACTCGTCGCCCTGGCCCACGAACTGGAGGCAATGACCGGGCGGTTCCGGGTGAGCGCCTGAGCCGGGCCGCGGGAGAGGCCTCGAGGATCGACAGATAATCAATAAATTCTTATATTCTATAATTCTGCACAAAACCAAAAGGGGGAGATGGACATGGGACTTCGTGTGAGGGGCGCCGTGCTGGCGGCCTGTTGGGTCGTGGCCACCAGCGCCGGGGCTGAAGACGTAAAGCGGGCTGAAGAGATCGTCGGCGGGCGCTGCTTCCTGTGTCATGGCATGGAAGGCGAGGCGGCGTCTGCCCTGTATCCGCGCCTGGCCAGCCAGCATGCGGAATACATCGCCAAGCAGCTGGCGGACTTCAAGAGCGGGCGGCGCAAGAGCGACACCATGGCCGGCATGGTGGCGGACCTGACTCCGGACGAGATGAAGAGCCTCGGCCTCTACTTTCAGGCCAAGCCGGCCCGTCATGGAGAAGCCGGCGATGCCGATCTGGCTGGCGTGGGGCGCTACATCTTCACCAAGGGCAACCCATACTCCGGCGTGGCGGCCTGCACCGCCTGCCACGGGGGCAAGGGGCACGGGACGCCGCAACTGCCCCGGCTGGCGGGCCAGCAGGCCCTGTATCTGGAAAACCAGCTCAAGCAGTTCAACACGCGCGAACGCACCAACGACAACGCCGTGATGCATTCCATCGCCTCGAAGCTGACCGAGCTGGAACTGAAGGCCGTGTCGGCCTACATCTCGACCCTGGACTGAGGGGCGCCGAAAGCCTGGCGGCCGTCTGCCTGCGGCCGGCCCGTGTCCGCTGGGGGCGGGCCGGCCGGGGCGGGCGTCAGGTCAGCATGTCCGCCCAGATGTTGCGGGCCCAGGAATGGGCGTACTTGCCTTCCAGTTCGTTGGCGGCCGCCGAGACGCCGCCGGCACCGGGCACGGGCAGCACGACCTTCTTCGCGGCGTCGTACTGGTGCACGGAGCTCACATGGATGACGTTCTTCGGATCGACGAAGCTGTAGCAGGTGTTCATCACCACCGGCGTCGGGTTGGGCGGCTGGCCGGCCAAGAGGTTGAGGATCGCCGCGGCCGCGACCTTGGCGTGCTGGTTGGCCATGTGGCCGGACTTGGGCATGGTCGGCGCCGGGAAGAGGGCGTCACCGATCACGTGTACGCCGGGCGTGCCGACCGCTTCGAAGCTCAGCCAGTCCACCTCCACCCAGCGGTTGTTGATGAGCCTGACGCCGGACTTCGCTGCCACGTCGCCGGCGCGCTGGGGCGGCACCACGTTGAGCACGTCGGCCTTGACCTTGTCGAACTCCAGCACCGCCGTGCGGCTGGCGGCATCCACCTCCCGCAGCTCGCTGTTGGGCAGGTACTCAAGGATGCCCTTGTATTTCTCGAAGGCCTTTGTGAACAGGGCCTTCTTCGAGACGATCTCCTCATTGGCGTCAAGGATCAGCACCTTGGAGCGGGGCTTGTTCCGCTGCAGATAGCTGGCCACCAGGCAGGCGCGCTCGTAGGGGCCGGGCGGGCAGCGGTAGGGCGCCTTGGGGATCGACAGGGCGTACACGCCGCCGTCACGCATGTCCGCGAGCTGCTGGCGCAGGGCGACAGTCTGGGGGCCGGCCTTCCAGGCGTGCAGGACGGTGCTGCGGGCGGCGTCGCTCTCCAGGCCCGGCACCTGATCGAACATGAACTCGATGCCCGGCGAGAGCACCAGCCGGTCGTAACGCAGGCTGCCGCCGGAGGCCAGACGCACCGTGCGGGCGGTGGGGTCGATGGCGGTGACTTCGTCCTGCACCACCTGAACGCCCCAGGTGTGCTTCAGGCCGTCGTAGCTCAGCGTGATGTCGGCCAGGGTTTTCTCGCCGCCGATCACCAGGTTGGACATGGGGCAGGAGATGAACTGGGGGTTGCGCTCGATGAGGGTCACGGACACGCTCCGCTCGCTCCACATGCGCAGGTACTTGGCCAGGGTGGCGCCGCCGTAGCCGCCGCCCACCACCACTACATGGCCGTCGGGGCGGCTGCCCAGAGCGCAGCCGGAGAGCCCGGGAAAGGCCGCCGCGCTGCCGGCGAGGGCCGCGCTGCGCAGAAAATCGCGTCGATTCGTCATGGTCCGTCCCCCTTACTTGCGGGCGGCGAAGTACGCCGCGATCAGGTCGAGCTGCGCGTCGGTGTATCCCTTGGCGATCTGGTGCATGATCGTCGCGGGCTTGGCGCCGGAACGGAAATCCTGGAGCTTCTGCAACAGCTTGGCCTTGTCCACGCCGGCCAGCGCCTCGTTGCCGGCGCCGGGCACCGCCCGGCCGTCGGTGCCGTGGCAGTTGGCGCAGGTGGCGGCCAGATTGCGGGCCAGCTCCGGATCGGGGCGATCCGCCGCCAGCGCCGCTCCGGCGGTGCCTGCCAGGCACAGCACGGCGCTCCATTGAAGCAGTTTCATGGGTCTCTCCTCCTGTGTTCCGCCGGTCGGCGGAGATGGTGTGGCGTCCTCCTGGTCTCTCTGGATCGGGGCGCTGGCCGGTGGTTCCGGCTCTGAATCTTCGTGCACTGCACGAATATTAGTAATTGACGATATTAGTGTATGGTTATAGATTGATTCGTATCAAGGGGCGCTCGCAGATTTTACGCATGCGCCAAGACATGCCCGCCCCGAGCCCGATGACAACCGAAGGGGGAGACACCCAGATGGCTGAGCAGCCCATCCAGCGGGGACGCCTGCGTCCTGCGCCCGAACATTTCCTGAACGAGGCCGACGTGCAGGCGGTCGAGGCGGGACGCCGCGGCTTCCTGCGCAAGGCCTTGGTCACCGCGTCGGCGGCCATGGCGGCCACCACGGTGGCCCGTGCGGAGGACGGCGATCCGGCCATCCTCACGCTGCCGCCGTGGACCACCAGCCTGGGCCAGCCGGTGGCGGCGCGGCCCTACGGCCTGCCGTCCCAGTACGAAAAAGGTCTGCAACGGCGGGAATCGCCGGGGCTCACGCGGATGTCCCAGGTGTCGGTGGCCTTCACGCCGCTGCAGGGCCTGTTCGGCATCGTTACCCCGTCGGGCCTGCATTTCGAGCGCCATCACCAGGGCTGGAGCGACATCGACCCGTCGAAGCACCGCCTGATGATCAACGCCAGTGACGACGGCTTCATCCGGGCGCCGCGCGTCTATACCGTGGACGACATCCTCCGCCTGCCGCCGGTGTCGCGCATGCACTTCATCGAATGCGGTGCCAACACCGGCATGGAGTGGGGCAACGTGGCGGTGCCCACGGTGCAGTACACCCACGGCATGCTGTCCTGTTCAGAATTCACCGGCGTGCCCCTGCGCACGCTGCTGGACGACTGCGGGGTGAACTGGAAGAAGGCGCGTTACGTGCTCGCCGAAGGCGCCGACGGTTCGTCCATGACCCGCACGATCCCGATCGAGCTCGTGGAGTCCGGCGAGGTGCTGGTGGCCTACGGTCAGAACGGCGAGATGCTGCGCCCCGAGAACGGCTACCCGCTGCGCCTGGTGGTACCCGGCGTGCAGGGGGTGAGCTGGGTCAAATGGCTGCGCCGCATCGAGGTGGGCGACCAGCCCTGGGCGACCAAGGACGAGGCCATCCACTACGTGGACCTGCTGCCCGGCGGCCAGCATCGCCAATACACCTCCATCCAGGAATGCAAGTCGGTCATCACGACCCCGTCCGGGGGCCAGATGCTGCTGGACAAGGGCTTCTACAACATCTCCGGGCTGGCCTGGTCCGGCCGCGGCAAGATCACCCGGGTGGATGTGTCCACCGATGGCGGCGTCAATTGGCGGTCGGCGCGCATCGACGGGCCCGTGCACGGCAAGTGCCTGACCCGCTTCAATATCGACTGGGTGTGGGACGGGCGACCGGCGATCCTCCAGTCCCGCGCGGTGGACGACACCGGCTATGTGCAGCCCCGCTACGGGCAGCTGCGCGCCGTGCGCGGGACCAAATCGATCTATCACAACAACGCGATCCAGTCGTGGAAGGTGGCGGAAACGGGGGAGGTGAGCAATGTCCAGGTTCTCTAGGATTCCACTGGCGCTGGTTGCCCTGGTCGCCCTGGGGCTGGCGGGGACGGCCGTGGCGGACGGGAAGTTCCCGGGCATTGGTCGGCCGGCCACGGCGGCCGAGGTGCGCGCCTGGGACATCGACGTGCGTCCCGATTTCAAGGGCCTGCGCCCCGGCAGCGGCAGCGTGGACCAGGGGCAGGAGGTCTGGGAGGCCAAATGCGCGTCCTGTCATGGCACCTTCGGAGAGTCCAACGAGGTGCATACGCCGCTCATCGGCGGCACCACACAGGACGACATTCGGACCGGTCACGTGGCTTCCCTGGCGAAGGGTGACGTGCCCCAGCGCACCGCCATCATGAAGGTGGCGACGGTGTCCACCCTGTTTGACTACATCAACCGGGCGATGCCCCTGACGGCCCCCAAGAGCCTCAAGAATGACGAGGTCTATGCCCTGCTCGCCTATCTGCTCAATCTGGCCGAGGTGGTGCCCGCCGACTTCGTGCTGAGCAACTGGAACATCGCCGAGGTGCAGCAGCGCATGCCCAACCGCAAGGGCATGACCACCGATCACGGGATGTGGCCCGGTGCCTCGGCGGCTAGGGGAGGCATCGGCAACGGCGGCACGCCGGACGTGAAGAACACCGCCTGCATGCATCGCTGCAAGGACGCGGTGCAGGTGGCGTCCCTGCTGCCGGCCTATGCCGAGACGGCCCACGGCAATCTGGCGGAGCAGAATCGCAGCGTCGGCCCAGTGCGTGGCAAGGAGACTGGCGCGCGGGCCATGGCGGACGCGAAATCTGTGGCGCTGAGCGAGAATGCGGCGATGGCGAAACTCGCCGGTGACAGCGGCTGCATGGCCTGCCACGGTCTGGCCAGCCGCGTCGTCGGGCCCGGTTACAACGAAGTGGCCACCCGCTACACGGGCCAGCCCGACGCCGAGGCGAAGCTGGCGGCCAAGGTCAAGGCCGGCGGGCAGGGTGTCTGGGGCGCGATCCCCATGCCGCCCCAGAGCCAGTTGAAGGACGGGGATGTGCGCAGCCTCGTGAAGTGGATCCTGTCCGGCGCCAAGGCGCAATAAACGACATCAACGAAGGAGAGAGAGACCTATGAACATGGAACGCCGTGAAGTCCTCAAGGCGGGCAGCGGGCTTGGCCTGCTCGGCCTGCTGGTCGCCGCCGGACTGATCACCCCGGGCGAGGCCCGCGCCGAATGGGCCAAGGCGGCCTTCGACGCGAAGAGCATCGAAGACACCCTCAAGGCCCTGGGCGCCGGCAAGCCGGACAGCTCGGCCGACATCCAGATCACCGCGCCGGACATCGCCGAGAACGGCGCCGTGGTGCCGGTGGGCGTGGTCACCGCGCTGCCCGACGTGCAGGTCATCGCCTTGCTGGTGGAGAAGAATCCCAATCCGCTGGCGGCCAGCTTCACGCTGCCGGCCGGCACCGAGCCGAGCGTGCAGACCCGCGTCAAGATGGGACAGACCTCCGACGTCTACGCCGTGGTCAAGGCCGGCGGCAAGTTCCTCATGACCAAGAAGGAAATCAAGGTCACCCTCGGCGGCTGCGGCGGCTGATCAAACATTCCAGGAGATTCCCATGGCAGACCCGATGAAGATTCGCGCCAGCGCCAAGGACGGCATGACCGAAGTGAAGGTGCTGATGAGCCACGAGATGGAGACCGGCCAGCGCAAGGACGCCTCCGGCGCCCTGGTGCCCGCTCATTTCATCACCGAAGTGACCGCCGAGCACAACGGCCGGCCGGTGCTGGCGGCCCAGTTCGGCACCGCCGTGTCGAAGAACCCCTACCTCGCCTTCAAGTTCAAGGGCGGGGCCAAGGGCGACAAGCTGACAGTGAGCTGGGTGGATAGCAAGGGCGACACGCGTCGCGACGAAGTCCTGATCGCCTGACGCGCCGGGGCGGGCGCATCCCGCCCATGCCACAAGACCGCCGGTCAGGCGGCACCCCCACACACGAGGAGGAAGAGACGATGCGTGGATTCATGCGGACGGCGCTCGCCACCGCGGCCGTGGTCCTGAGTGCGCCGGTCTGGGCCGAGGGCTCCACCCAGGACGAGATCGCCCGTTACCGGGAAATGCTCGCCGAGGGCAACCCGGCCGAGCTGCTGGAAGCCAAGGGCGAGGAACTCTGGAAGAAACCCCGCGGCCCCCGGAACGTCAGTCTGGAACGCTGCGACCTGGGCCTCGGACCGGGGCAGGTCCAGGGCGCTTACGCCCGCCTGCCGCGCTACTTCGCGGACACCCGTCAGGTCATGGACGTGGAGTCGCGTCTGGTTCACTGCATGGTGACGCTGCAGGGCTTCACCCGCGAGGAGGCGACGCGCAACTGGTATTCGCGGCCCGGCAAGGATTCGGACATCGAGGCTCTGGTGACCTACATCGGCGGCCAGTCCAACGGCGTCGCCATCGACGTGCCGGCGCGCCACCCGGAAGAGGCCCGCATGGCCAGGATCGGCGAGCTGATCTTCTATCGCCGCAGCGGCCCGCAGGACTTCTCCTGCGCCATCTGCCACGGCCAGGAAGGCAAGCGCATCCGCCTGCAGGAACTGGGCAAGCTCACCACCCGCGCGGGAGCCGGCACGGCCATGGCCAACTGGCCGTCCTACCGGGTCTCCCAGGGCGCTGTCTGGACCATGCAGCGCCGCCTCATCGACTGCATGCGTCAGGCCCGCTGGCCCGAGCCGGAATATCTGTCCGACTCCGTCATCGCCCTGGAGACCTTCCTGCAGAAGACCGCCAGCGGCACCGTGATGCAGACCCCCGGAATCAAGCGCTGAGGCCCCGACCATGAAGACCTTCGCATTCACCGCCGGGTTCGCCGCGATCCTGGCGGGCGCTGTCACTGCGCCCCATGCCCAGGCGGCCGACCGGACCGCGTCAGCCGACAAGACCCTCGCCGCCCAGGCCGAGCAGGTCTTTCGCAGTGGCTTCCGGCGCGACAATCCGCCCTACTGGATGGCCCGCATCGAACAGGACGAGGCCATGCGCCTGTGCAGCCAGTACAAGGACGACCCACCCGACGCCGTGCGCCGCCGCATCGAAGCCGCCCAACGCGCCACCCTGCGCTACCCGGTGGACGGCAAGCTCGTCGGCGACTGGCGCGAGGGCGAGAAGCTCGCCTCCAGCGGTCGTGGCGGCCACATCGGCTTCATCCAGCCCGATCCGCCGGGCACGCCGCGGGGCGGCAACTGCTATGCCTGCCACGAGCTGGCCAAGAAGGAAGTCGCCTACGGCACCATCGGCCCCAGCCTGCGCCATTTCGGGCGCCTGCGCGGCAGCGGTGACGATGTGGTGCGCTATGCCTACGAGAAGATCTACAACTCCAACATCTTCATGGCGTGCACCAACATGCCCCGTTTCGGCCTGCACAGCTGGCTCACGCCGGAGCAGATCACCCACCTCGTCGCATTTCTGATCGATCCGGAATCTCCGGTGAACAAGGACTGACAGGAGACCGCCCATGTCCATGACCCGTCGGGATTTTCTCCAGGTGCTCGCTGTCGCCGCCGCGGGCGGGATGGCCTTGCACAGTCATCCCGCCCGCGCGGCGAAGGCCGCCGAGCGCCTGTACGATCTGCCCCGCTTCGGCAGTGTCAGCCTGCTGCACATGACGGACTGCCATGCCCAGCTGCTGCCCATCCACTTTCGCGAGCCCGACGTAAACCTGGGCGTCGGCCCCATGGCCGGGCAGGTGCCGCACCTGGTGGGCGAACACCTGCTGCGCCATTTCGGCATCCGCCCCGGCACGCCGGAGGCCCACGCCTTCAGTTCGCTTGACTTCGTGAAGGCCGCCCGCACCTACGGCAAGGTCGGCGGTTTCGCCCATCTCGCCACCCTCGTCAAGCGCCTCAAGGCGAGCCGGCCCGGCGCGCTGCTGCTGGATGGGGGAGACACCTGGCAGGGCTCCGGCCTCAGCCTGTGGACGAAGGCCCAGGACATGGTGGAGGCCTGCAAGGCCCTCGGTGTAGACGTGATGACCCTGCACTGGGAAGCCACCTACGGTGAAGCCCGCGTCAAGGAGATCGAGGAAAAGGACTTCGCCGGCCACATCGACATCGTGGCCCAGAACATCAAGACCGCCGACTTCGGCGACCCGGTGTTCAAGCCCTACGTGATCCGC
>DAOQMM010000094.1:0-14918 GCA_035335645.1 Rhodocyclaceae bacterium
AAGATGCACAGCTTCTACCTGCGCAACATGTACCTGCAGAACCTCCTCAAGGAGCCGGGCGGCATCGAGATCGGCGGCTTGCCCATCGACCTGGGCAAGATCAAGGTCCCGACCTACTTCATCTCCACCATCGAAGACCACATCGCCCCGTGGAAGAGCACCTACTCCGGCGCCCGCAACTTTGGCGGCAACGTGCGCTTCGTGCTGGGCGGTTCCGGCCACATCGCCGGCATCGTCAATCCGCCGGCGGCCAACAAGTACGGCTACTGGATCAACACGGCCGCCAAGATGCCCGCCACCGCCGACGACTTCTTCGCCGGTGCCGAGCAGCATCCCGGCTCCTGGTGGACCGACTGGCAGGCCTGGCTGATGGACCAGGACTCCAGCAAGGTGCCCGCCCGCGATCCCGCCAGCGGCAAGCTGACGGTGCTCGAGGACGCGCCCGGCTCCTACGTCAAGGCCCGCATCGAACTGAAGGCCAAGGCCTGATCGGCATCCGCCGTGCAGCTTGAGGAAGGGGGCTTCGGCCCCCTTCTGCATTTGGACGCCCGCCCGCCATTCATTTTCTTTGCCTCATCAAACCTCCTCGTACCTTGCCGTGAGCGCCCACATCCTGCCCGACCCGCTTCCCGCCGGCCTGCCCGTCGTCCTCGACACCAACACCGTGCTGGCCCTGTGGATGTTCGAGGACCCGCGCCTGCCCTGCCTGCGTAGCGCCGTCGAAAGCGGCCACCTGCGTCCATTCACCCGCCAGGACTGCCTTGACGAACTGCAGCGCGTCCTCGCCTATGCCCAGTTCGGCCAGCCCCCCGAACGTCAGGCCGCCCTCGCCGCCACCTACGCAACCCGCTGCGCGCGGATCGAACCGGTCGCGGAGCTCGAGGTCGTCCTGCCTGCCTGCCTCGACCGGGACGACCAGAAATTCCTCGAAACCGCCCGCGACGCCCCCGCTCGCCTCCTCGTCACCCGCGACAAGCTGCTCCTCAAGCTCGCCCGCCGGGCGGTGATCGCCGCGCGTTTCGCCATCCTCACCCCGGAACGGATCGAGGCCCTGCTGGCCCGCCAGGGGATGGCCCCGTCGCCAGCGCCACAATCTTTAACATGACATACAATTGCTGACACGCCGGACCCGCTAGACTCCCTCCATCCCCCCACCAGGAGCACCGCAATGCCCATCGATTCCAGTCTGGATGTCAGCAAGCTCGTCTACACCTACCTCATTCCCCTCGGCTGGAAGATCGCAGGCGCCGTCGCCCTGTGGATCATCGGCGGCTGGGTGATCAATGTCATCGGCAACCTCTCCAGCCGCGGCATGGACCGGCAGAAGGTCGAGCCCACCCTCTCCCGCTACGTGGAAGCCACCCTGCGCGTCATCATGCGCATCGTGCTGGTGATCGTCATCCTGTCGGTCTTCGGCATCGAGACCACCAGCTTCGCCGCCCTGCTGGCCGCGGCCGGCGTGGCCATCGGCGCCGCCTGGAGCGGCCTGCTCGCCAACTTCGCCGCCGGCGCCTTCCTGATCATCCTGCGGCCCTTCAAGGTGGGTGATTTCATCAGCGGCGGCGGCGTCACCGGCACCGTGCGCGAAATCGGCCTGTTCGCCACCACCGTCGATCAGCCCGACAACGTGCGCACCACCATCGGCAACAACAAGCTGTTCGCCGACAACATCGTCAACTACACCTCCAACCCCTTCCGTCGCGTCGAGCTGACCGCCCAGATCGCCCACAGCGTCGATCCCTTCGAGGCCATCGAACTGATCCGCCGGCGCATCGCCGAGATCCCCAACGTGTTGGCCAGCCCCGCGCCGGACGTGGAGATCCTCGAGTTCAACGCCGCCGGCACCAAGCTCGCCGTACGCCCCCACTGCCACAACGACCACTACTGGCAAGTGTATTTCGACACCAACAAGGCCCTCGCCGAAGTCGGCGGCGCCCATGGCTGGCCGATCCCGGCCCCGCACCAGGTGCTGCGTCAGCCGTCCTGATCCGGTCGCCCCCGGCGCCCCCCTCCGGTCCCCGTCCCGCCCCGTGCGGGGCGGGGATTTTTCATGGGCGACGCAGCGCCATCAGTCCGTGCTCACGCGCCCGCCACGCCCTCATGCAGCGAACGCCGCAGACGCACCAGCGCCCGCAGGCCGGCAATGGCCCGGCTGCCGTACCAGGAGGCCCACTCCCCGTCGAGCCGCCGGGCCGGCCGACCGGAGAGGGCCGTCACCTCGGCCTCATGCTTCAGCTGAAAGCGGTAAGGCTCCGAGGACAGCAGCACGCGGGCCGCGCCCTGCACGGCCGGCTCAGCCCAGTCAAACGCCGGATAGCGTGCCGGCGAGGCCACCGCCACCGCATCCCAGCCCACCGCCGCCAGGGTGGCAGCAATGTAGGTGCCCGCCGATACGGTCATCCACGGATCGCGCCAGATCAGGTACAGGACCCGCTCCCGTGGCAGATCGGCCGCCGCGGCGTACGCCTGTGCCAGTGCATCGGCGAGGCCGGCACACAGGGCCTCGGCCTCCGCCACGCGCCCGAAGATGCCGCCCAGGAGCCGATACAGGGCAAAGTTGTCCTGCGGCGCACAGGGATGGGTCACGATCACGTGGGGCACGAAGCCCGCCAGGGCCTCCACGGTCTCGCGGCGGTTCTCGTCCACATTGACGATCACGTGGGACGGCGCCAGCGCCCGCAGCTTTTCCAGGTTCACGTCCTTCGTCCCGCCCACCTTGGCCACCGCACGCAAGACCTCCCGCGGGCGCACGCAGAAGCCGGTACGCCCCACCAGTTGCGCGCCCAGGCCCAGGTCCCACACCAGTTCGGTGATGGACGGCACGAGGCAGACGATGCGCGCATCCCGGGCGGCGGGTCGATGGCAGATGCCCAGGGCATCCTGTAACGGATTCACGATGGCATCCCTCATGCTTGCTCACTCATTAAAGCGGCGCCCCTGTCGTAAACGGAACTGGCAGGGTAACAGACCGCTCAGACCCTGGAGCGACCGGGCATGCCTCGTGCAGGCCGCGGGTCCTGCTTCTCGCGCAATCGTCCCAACACGGAGCCTCCCATGAAGATCGGCATTCCCCGCGAATCCAAGAACCACGAATACCGGGTCGGCCTGACACCGGGCGCCGTCCGCGAAGCCCTCGCCCATGGCCATGACGTCATCGTCGAAACCGGCGCCGGACATGGCATCGGCGCCAGCGACAGCGACTACGAACGGGCCGGCGCGCGCATCGCCCTCAACGTGGACGAAGTCTTCGGTGAGGTGGAGATGATCGTCAAGGTCAAGGAACCCCTCGCCGCCGAGCGCGCCCGCCTGCGCCCGCACCATCTGTTGTTCACCTACCTGCACCTGGCGCCTGACCCCGGCCAGGCCGAAGACCTCCTCGCCAGCGGCGCCACCGCCATCGCCTACGAGACCGTCACCGCCCCTGGCGGCGGCCTGCCCCTCCTCGCCCCCATGTCCGAGGTCGCCGGGCGCATGAGCATCCAGGCCGGCGCTGCCGCCCTCGAGAAATCCCACGGCGGACGCGGCGTGCTGCTGGGCGGCGTACCGGGCGTGGAGCCGGGCCGGGTGGTGGTCATCGGCGGCGGCACCGTTGGCAACGCGGCCGCCCGCACCGCCCTCGGCATGGGCGCCGACGTCACCGTGCTGGACCGCTCCCTGGCCGTGCTGCGTCACCTGGACGACGTCTACCGGGGCCACCTGAAAACCATCCACGCCACCCGCGACGCCATCGAGCGGCACGTCCTGCAGGCCGACCTGGTCATCGGCGCGGTGCTCATCCCCGGCGCCGCGGCCCCCAAGCTGGTGAGCCGGGCGATGCTCAATGCCATGAAGCCCGGTGCGGTCATCGTGGATGTGGCCATCGACCAGGGCGGCTGCTTCGAGACCTCCCGCCCCACCACCCACGCCGACCCCACCTACGTGGTGGACGGCGTCGTGCACTATTGCGTCGCCAACATGCCAGGCGCCGTGGCGCGCACCGCCACCTACGCCCTCAACGCCGCCACCCTGCCCTACGTGCTGGCCCTGGCCGACAAGGGCTGGAAGCAGGCCCTCAAGGACGACGTCCACCTGCGCGCCGGCCTCAACGTGTGCGCCGGACTCGTCACCCATCCCCAGGTGGCCGAGGCCCTGGGCAAGAAATACGTGCCGGCCATCACGCTGTTGGGTTGAACTGCGGCCGTCCAGCGAAAAAGGCTCTTGACAGGGCCTTTTTCCTGCACGATTATCTGCCTATGCAGTCATTGCCCTGACAAACGATGAATCCCTCGCCCCTCTACACCGTCGAGCAGTACGCCCAGGAAGACAGCATCGGTTTCCTCTTTCATCAGGCCAAGCTACGCCTCACCCAGGCCATGGACGAACGCATCGGCGATCTGGGCATCACGGCCGCCCAATGGGTCGTCCTCAAGCAGATCGCCCTGCGCAGCGGGGAGACCGCCTCGGCCCTGTGCAAATGCAGCGGCTGCGACACCGGCTCGATGACGCGCATGCTCGACCGCCTCGAAGAAAAAGGTCTGATCCGCCGCGAACGCAGCACCGCCGACCGGCGCGTCGTGCAGCTGCACGTCACCGACGCCGGCCAGGCCCTGCTGCCAGCCATCGTGCCGCGCGTCGTGGACGTGCTCAACACGGCGGTCGTCGATTTCTCCCGCGAAGAACTGGACATGCTCAAGGGCCTCATGCGCCGCGTCGTCGCCAACCTGGACGCCCGCGCTCCGCAGGACTGAGCGCCCGCCTTCGCAACGGGCCCATGGGCCCATTTTTGTGAACATATAACTGCCATGACAGATACAGCACAGGCAACAACATGCATCCCGGAACAGCCCCGCGCCGTGGCCCGGCCCCTGGTCCTGATCATGACGCTGCTCCTCGGCGCCTGCGTGAGTCCCGCCGGGCTGGCACCCCGCGGCACACCGACCGATCCGGCCACCCTTGCCGCGACCCGCAGCCTCGCCGACACCCCGGCCGGGGACTGGCCCGCGACGACCTGGTGGACCGCCTTCGGCGACCCGCAGCTCGACCGTCTGGTCGCGGCCGCCCTGCAGGGCAGCCCGACCCTCGACCTCGCTCGCGCCCGCATCGATCGGGCGCGCGCCCAGGCCGGCGTCGCGGCGGCCGTCAGCGATGTGCA
The DNA here is from genome assembly GCA_035335645.1 of Rhodocyclaceae bacterium. GTDB lineage: Bacteria > Pseudomonadota > Gammaproteobacteria > Burkholderiales > Rhodocyclaceae > Zoogloea. Next base: position 5,132 of record DAOQMM010000094.1, read on the forward strand.
TGTGGGCGCCAACGTGGACGGCGCCCAGCAACGCCTGTCGGAACACTACATCTTCCCGTCCGGCCTCGGCGGCACGTACACGAGCATCAACCGGGCCGCCCTCGACTTCAGCCTTGACCTGGATTTCTGGGGCCGCAACCGGGCAGCGCTGGCCGCCGCGGTCGGCGAAGCCCGCGCCACCGAGGCCGACGCCGCCGAGGCGCGCCTCGTGCTGGCCAGCGCAGTGGTGCGCAGCTACCTCCAGTTCGACCTGCTGCACCGCCTGCGCGCCATTGCCGACGCCACCGTCACCCAGCGGGAACACCTCCAGAAGCTCGTGCACACGCGCCAGCAAGCCGGCCTCGACGCCCGCGCCGAAGTCCAGCAGGCGATCGGCAGCGTGTCCGCCGCCAAGGCCGAACGCAGCGCCCTCGACACCCAGCTGGAGCAGGTCCGTCACCAGCTCGCCGCGCTCACCGGCCAGGGCCCGGACGCTGCCCTGGACTTCACCCCGCCCCAGGTGCACGCCGCCCGCGTCGCCCTGCCGGAGGTGCTGCCCGCCGACCTCCTCGGCCGCCGCCCGGACGTGGTCGCCCAGCGCTGGCGCGTCGAAGCCGCCCGCCAGGGCAGCGCCGCCGCCCGCGCCGAGTTCTACCCCAACGTCAACCTGAGCGCCTTCGTCGGCGTACAGTCCCTCGGCCTCCATCCCCTCTTCGAAAGCGGCAGCCGCATCGTCGGCATCGGCCCGGCGATCCACCTGCCGGTGTTCGACAGCAGCCGCCTGCGCGCCAACCTCGCCGTACGTCACGGCGAAGAGGACATCGCCATCGCCCAGTACAACGCCACCCTGGTGGACGCCCTGCGCGACGTGGCCGACCAGCTCAGCGTCTGGCGGGGCGCCCACGCGCAGGCGCGCGACCAGGATGCCGCCCTGGCCCGCTACGAGGAGGCCTGGCGCCTTGCCACCGTGCGCTACCGCGCCGGCCTCACGTCCTACACCGCCGTCCTCGCTGCCGAGACGCCGCTACTCGCCCAAAGGCGCCTCAGCGCCGAACTCCACAACCGCCAGCTCGACGCCGGCGCCGGCCTCGCCCGTGCCCTGGGCGGCGGGCTGGCCCTCGTCACGCCCCCCACCCCGACGACCTCCACCCTCCGCTGATCCCGCCAAGAAGGAACCGGACCATGACCGCCCCCACCCCCGACAGCACGCCCAACACCGCCCGCCGCCGCAGCCTCCTCGCCATCGCCACCGCCTGCGGGCTGGCCGGCCTGGCCTGGGGCGGCTGGTGGTTCACCCACGGCCGCTTCCTGGAGCAGACCGACGACGCCTACGTGGCCGGCAATGTCATCCAGATCACTCCGCAAGTGGCCGGCACCGTCATCGCCATCGACGCCGACGACACCCAGACCGTGCGCGCCGGCCAGACCCTGGTCCGCCTCGACCCGGCCGACGCCCGCGTCGCCCTGGAACAGGCCGAGGCCCAGCTCGGCCAGAGCGTGCGCGAGGTGCAGGCCCTCTACGCCGGCGGCGGGGCCCTCGAAGCCGCCGTCCGTCAGCGCGAGGCCGATCTCGCCCGGGCCCGCGACGATCTGCAGCGCCGCCAGCAGGTGGCCGGCAGCGGCGCCGTGGCCGAGGAAGAGATCGAGCATGCCCGCGCCGCCCTGCGCGCCGCCGAAACAGCCCTGCAGACCGCCCGCGAGCAGCTCGTCACCAACCAGGTGCAGACCCGCGGCACCCAGATCGCCACCCACCCCAACGTGCAGCGCGCCGCCGCCCGCGTGGAGGAGAGCTACCTCGCCTACGCCCGCAGCGCCGTGCCGGCGCCGGTGGGTGGACTGGTGGCACGGCGCTCGGTGCAGGTCGGTCAGCGCGTGGCCGCCGGCGCGCCGCTGATGGCCGTCGTACCCCTCGATCAGGTGTGGGTGGACGCCAACTTCAAGGAAAGCCAGCTCCACGGCATGCACGCCGGCCAGCCGGTGACCCTCGCCGCCGACGTCTATGGCAGCCGCGTGACCTACCACGGCCACATCGCCGGCCTCGCCGCCGGCACCGGCGCCGCTTTCGCCCTGCTGCCGGCCCAGAACGCCAGCGGCAATTGGATCAAGGTGGTGCAGCGGGTCCCCGTGCGCATCGCCCTCGACCCCCGGGAGCTGGCCGCCCACCCGCTGCGCATCGGCCTGTCCATGCAGGTCGAGGTGGATCTGCGCGACAGCACGGACAGCGACGCCCCCCTCGCCCAGGCCGTGCCCGCCAGCCCGGTGGCCGCTACCGATGTCTATGCCGAGCTCGGCAAGGCTGCGCGGGCGCGCATCCAGGCCATCATCGGCGCCAACAGCGGCGGTCCCGCGGCGCCCCCGCTCTCCGAGCCGGTGTCGCCCGGCACGGCGCCGGCAGCCGCCGCCCAGGCCACCGCCCCGCGGCGCACCCAGGCCTGACATCATGGCCGGCCCCATCGCCCTGCCGCCCCTCGAACCGGGGGCGCGCCGCCTCGCCACCGTCGCCCTGTCCCTGGCGACCTTCATGAACGTGCTGGACACGACCATCGCCAACGTGTCCCTGCCCAACATCGCGGGGGACCTGGGGGTGAGCCCGAGCCAGAGCACCTGGGTCATCACCTCCTTCGGCGTGGCCAATGCCATCGCCGTGCCCCTCACCGGCTGGCTCAGCCAGCGCTTCGGGCAGGTGCGCCTGTTCGTCACCTCGGTGGTGCTGTTCGTCATCGCCTCGTGGCTGTGCGGTCTGGCCCACAGCCTGGAGATGCTCATCGCCGCCCGTGTCCTGCAGGGGGCCGTGGCGGGCCCCATGATCCCCCTCTCCCAGGCCCTGCTGCTGCAGAGTTACCCGCGGGAAAAGTCCGGCATGGCCCTCGCCATGTGGTCCATGACGACCCTGGTGGCCCCGGTGATGGGCCCCATCCTGGGCGGCTGGCTGTCGGACAACCTGTCCTGGCCGTGGATCTTCTACATCAACCTGCCGGTTGGCCTCGGCGCCGCGTGGATGAGCTGGCAGCTCCTGCGCGAGCGGGAGACGCCCACCCGCAAGCTGCCCATCGACCGGGTCGGGCTCGTCCTGCTCGTGGTGTGGGTCGGCGCCCTGCAGATCATGCTCGACAAGGGCAAGGAGCTGGACTGGTTCGAATCCGGCGAGATCGTCGCCCTCGGCGCCGTCGCCCTGGTGGGCTTCGCCCTGTTCGTGGCCTGGGAGCTGACCGAGGCCCACCCGGTGGTGGACCTCACCCTCTTCGCACGACCCAACTTCCTGTTCGGCGTGATCGCCCTGGCCGCCGGCTACGGCGTGTTCTTCGGCAACGTGGTGGTGATGCCCCTGTGGCTGCAGCAGTTCATGGGCTACACCGCCACCTGGGCGGGTCTCGTTACCGCGCCCATTGGTCTTCTCGCGCTGCTCCTGTCACCCTTCATCGGGCGCATCATGCCGCGCACCGATCCGCGCCGCATCGCCACCGTGGCCTTCCTGGTGTTCGCCCTGGTGTCCTTCCTGCGCGCGGGATTTTCCACCGACATCGCGCCGGGCAACGTGGTGCTGCCCCAGGTGATCCAGGGCATCGCCATGGCCTGCTTCTTCATTCCGCTGGTGGCCATCACCCTGTCGGGCCTGCCGATGGAGCGGGTGCCCTCCGCCTCGGGCGTGTCGAACTTCGTGCGCATCACCTGCGGGGCCTTCGGCGCCTCGCTCATGACCACCCTGTGGGAGCGCCGCGCCGCGCTGCATCACGAACAGCTGGCGGCCCAGGTGAATGCCTTCAACCCCCTCGCCACCCAGGCCACCGGCGGCCTCCAGGCGCTGGGCGGCGACCCGGCAATGAGCCTCGCGGTGCTGGAGCGGCAGGTCACCGTGCAGGCCTTCTCCCTCGCCGCGAACGACGTGTTCTGGCTGTCTGGCGTGCTGTTCCTGGTCCTGGTCGGAACGATCTGGCTGACCCGACCGATCCACGGCCGTCCCGCCCCGTCCGGAGACGCCGCCCACTGACCCGCGGCGCCGCGCAGGCTACAGGTCGAGCCCGCGCGGCTTGCGCCCGGCACGGGCGAACAGGGCGTCAAAGACGGGATTGGGCAGCAGGCGCAGTAGCTTGGCCACAACGCCCATCTGCCACGGGATCACGGTGTAGGAGGTGCCCGCCGCGATGGCCTGCACGAAGCGGCGGGCCGCCGCGTCCACGTCCATCAGGAAGGGCATCGGATAGGTGTTCACCGCGGTCATCGGCGTGCGGATGTAGCCCGGCGCAATCGTCACCACCTTCACGCCGCTGCCGCGCAGCTCCACCCGCAGGCTCTCCAGGCAGGCGATGGCCGCCGCCTTGGACGCGCTGTAGGCCGCGGCGCCGGGCAGGCCGCGGATGCCCGCCACGGACGCGATGCCCACCAGGCGACCGCTGCCCCGCGCCCGCATGGGCGCCACGAAGGGCTGGAAGGTCGCCACCAGGCCCAGCACATTGGTCCGCAGCACCCGCTCGAAGGCGGCCAGATCGCCGGCCTCCTCGGTGAGAGTCCCGACCGACACGCCGGCATTGGCGATCACCACGTCCGGCACGCCGTGCCGGGCGATGAAATCCGCCGCCGCGCGAGCCACGGCGCCCGCCTCCGCCACATCCGCGACATAACAGGCCACCGTGCCGCCCAACTCAGCAGCCAGGGCCTGCAAGGCCTCGCCGCGCCGCGCCAGCAGGCCCAGCACGGCGCCCTGGGCGGCATAGCGACGAGCCAGGGCCGCGCCGATGCCGCTCGACGCACCGGTGATGAACACCCGCAGGGTCATGGGGAAACAGGAAACGTGGGGAATGTGCGCCCACCCGACCCAAGGCCGGGCAGGCAGGAGAACTTACTTGCGGCCCTGCTCGCTGCGGGCGCGGGCGATGAGCTGGTCGGCCACCTTGAGGGCCGCCTCGTGACTGCCGGCGATGGACGCCGCGGTGAAGTACTTGCCGTCGATGGCCAGGGTCGGCACGCCCTGGATCTTGTAGTCGCGGCCGAGCTGTTCAACCCGCGCCAGGCGGGTCTGCACGCCGAAGGAGCGATAGGCGTCCGCGAACTTCTTGCCGTCGCCGCCCTTCCTGGTCACCCACTCGATGGCGCCGGCCTCGGTGTTGAGGGGCAGCTTGTCGGTCTGCACCGCGTCGAAGACCTGGCCGTGCAGGCGCGGCAGTTCGCCGGACACGTCGAGGGCCAGATGCAGGCGGGCCAGCCCGGTCAGCATCGGGTTGCCCCAGGTCACGGGCACGCGGCGGAACACCACGTCCGCCGGCAGCTTCTTGATCCACAGGTCCAGCAGCGGATCGAAGGCCTTGCAGTGGGGGCAGCCGTAGTGGAAGAACTCGATGACTTCCACCTTGTTCTTGTCGTCCGTCGGCTGGGGCGGCGACACCAGCTCGAAACCCTTGCCCGCGCCCTGGGCGAACACGGGCAGGCCGGTGCCGGCGAGGGCGACGACGGCGGAAAGCTGCTTGAGCACATCACGACGCTGCATTGCGGAATCTCCTGGTTCGCAAAGACCTTATTGAGCAGCCCCGGCGGGCTTTGGTTCCTTGGGCTTGACCCGCAGCACTGCGGCATTGATGCCGGCGGAGGCCAGCTGGGTCTTGGCCTTGGTCATTTCTTCCTGGCCCAGATAGGGGCCCACGCGCACCCGATGCACGGTGCCCTTATCCGGCACATCCACCTTCTGCACGCTGGCTTCCACGCCCATCAGGGCGAGCCGCGCCTTGAGGTTGTCGGCCTCGGACGGGTCTTCGAAAGAGCCGGCCTGGAGGTAGTACTTCTCCGGCGTGACCGGCTTGTCGCCGGCGGCGGCATCGGCCGCCTTGGTCTTGTCCGCCGACTCGCCCCGCAGGATGCGCGCGGCGCGGTCGCCGTCGTCGCTGCCGGCGGGCTTGTCCGCCGACTTGTCGGATGGCTTGGGCTTGACGATCTCGGTGGTCTCTTCGGGCTTGGACGGCGCCGGCAGGGCATCGGATCCCTGGGGCAGCACGTTGTAGAAGTCGAAGCGGGGCTTTTCCACCGGCTTGTCGCCCGGCTTGCCGGGCAGGGCGATGGGCTCGCCGCCGGAAGGCGCCGGGCGGGGCTGCGCTGGCGCGGGGGCGCGCTCGTCCGGCTTGGCCTGCTTCTGGAAGGGCGAGGCCGAGGTGAAGTACAGGGCAATCCCCGCCGCCACCAGTGCGCCCAGGATCAGGCCGACGAAGATGCCGACCAGGGTGCTGCCCCGGCTGCCAGGCCGGGTCGGCACATGCTTCGGGCGGGACGTGGATTCGCGGCTCATGGACAGGATTTCCGGACACTCACATGGATTGGGGCGCGCTCACGCCGAGCAGGGCCAGACCGCTGGCCAGCACGCGGCGCACGGCCTCCGCCAGGGCGAGGCGGGCCAGCTTGAGGCCCTCGTCGTCCACCAGCAGGCGCTCGGCGTTGTAATAGCTGTGGAAATCGCCGGCCAGGTCCTTGAGGTAGAAGGCGATCTGGTGGGGCGCGTAGTCCGCCGCGGCACCCTGCACCCCCTCCGGAAAGGCCGCCAGACGGGCACACAGGGCCAGCTCCCGCTCGCCATCGAGGCGCGCCAGATCGGCGCCGGCCAGATCGGCGACCACGCCGTTCCACTGGGCCAGCACCGAGCACACGCGGGCGTGGGCGTACTGGATGTAATACACCGGGTTCTCGTTGCTCTGGCTCTTGGCCAGATCCAGGTCGAAATCCAGATGCTGGTCGGCCTTGCGCAGCACGTAGAAGAAGCGGCACGCGTCGTTGCCCACTTCCTTGCGCAGCTCACGCAGGGTGACGAACTCGCCGGAGCGGGTGGACATGGCCGCCTTCTGGCCGTTGCGGTAGAGCACCGCGAACTGCACCAGGGCCACATCGAGCTTCTCGGGCGGCAGACCCAGTGCCTGCAGCGCGCCCTTCACCCGCGGGATGTAGCCGTGGTGGTCAGCGCCCCAGATGTCGATGATGCGGTCGAAGCCGCGCTCGTACTTGTTGGCGTGGTAGGCGATGTCGGAGGCGAAGTAGGTGAACAGGCCGTTCTCCCGCTGCACGACGCGGTCCTTCTCGTCGCCGAAGGCGGTGGAGCGGAACCACCTGGCGCCGTCCTGTTCGTAGAGGTGGCCGCGGGCGTCCAGTTCGGCCACAGCCTTCTCGACCAGACCCGTGTCAAACAGGGAGCGCTCGGAGAACCACTTGTCGAAGGTGACGCCGAACTCCTCCAGATCCTCGCGGCCGTCACCGAGCTGCTCGGTGAGGGCAAAACCATGCACCCACGCGTAGTCGCTGCCCAGCAGGCGCTTGGCATTGGCGATCAGGACGTCCAGGTGGGTTTCCTTGTCCACGTCGATGGCCGGCGCGCCCTGCAGCACGTCGGCGGCGGAGACCTTCGCGAAGCGGTCGCCGTGGCCTTCCCTGATCTGCGCCGCCATGTCCTTGACGTAGTCGCCCTGGTAGGCGTTGGGCGGGAAGGGAATGGCGATACCGAACAGATCCAGATAACGCAGCCAGGTGGACAGGGCCAGGATGTCCATCTGCCGGCCGGCGTCGTTGATGTAGTACTCGCGGGTCACGTCGAAGCCCGCAAAGGCCAGCACGTCGGCGAGGGACGCGCCGTAGGCCGCGCCGCGGCCGTGGCCCACGTGGAGCGGCCCGGTGGGGTTGGCGGAGACGAACTCCACCTGTACCTTGACGCCGTTCTTGGCGCCACGCCCGAAGGCGTCGCCCTGCTCCAGCACCTGACGCACCACGCGGGTCTTGGCGTCGGAGGCGAGGGTGAAGTTGATGAAGCCGGCGCCCGCCACCTCCACCCTGGCCACCAGCGGCGAGGCGGGCAGCTCGGCCACCAGCAGGGCGGCCAGGTCACGCGGATTGCGCTTGAGGGGCTTGGCCAGCTGCAGCGCCAGGTTGCTTGCGAAATCCCCGTGCCCGGCCTGCTTGGGACGGTCGAGGAGGATGGGGGTTTCGGCCTGTTCGGGGGCCACGCTGACGAGGGCGGCGCGGAGCAGGTCGGCAAGCAGGTTCTTCGGATCGGCGCTCATGGAACACACAGCAACTAAAAGCGTGAAATTATAGCGAAGCGCCGCACTTCCCGCCTGTTGCTGGTGTGACCGATGTCCGGCGCATTCCCGACTGGCACACGGAGAATTGTTGTCTTATGTTTCAGGGATTGCATGCAGGTCCCGCTCCGACGACGCTGATACCGTGAGACGCCGCACCCGCCCCTTCGCCCCGCTGCTCGCTGCCGTCGCCGCCCTCGCCGGTGGCCCGCCCGCGCACGCCGAGCCGCCCACCCTGCACTGGGCCGTGCCGCTGCCGGCCGGCCAGGGCTGGCGCATCGTCGATCTGCGCGAAGGCCAGGGCATCCGCCACGAGGAATACATCCCCCGCGGCCAGGGCGTGGACGACTACCGCGACCGCATCCTGGTGCAACGCCAGGCCGCCGGCGAAGGCATGACGCCCGACACCTACCTGGGCTACATCGGCTCCGGGCTGGCCGGGCACTGCTCGGGCTACACCACCAGCGGCCTGGTGCCGGGCCAGCGCGACGGCCTCGTCACCGCCACCCGCACCGCCTACTGCGGCCGCTTCGACGCCCGCCCCTACGGCTACGTCATCGCCCAGAAGGTCATCCGCGACGGCGAGCACCTCTTCATCGTCGAGCGGGAATGGCGCCTGCCGCCCTTCAGCGTCGAGCCGGACGGCCGCACCACCCTCAGCCCCGCCAACCCGGACGAGGACGCTGCCCTCAAGAAGGACATCCGCCTCGCCCAGCGCTGGCTGCTGGAGCAGGTCAATCCCGGCGCTGCGCCGCCGCCGGCCGATCCCCCGTCCGCCCCGCCGCCCCCCGTCCGCAAGGCCGCCCGCAAATCCTGAGGCCCGCCGGGCGGTCGGACCGCCCTATGCGCAGCAGGGCTTTACGGGCACAATCGCCGTTTTTCCGACCGCCCTCCCGCCGTGCGCCTCATCCGACTCGTCAAGATCATCTCCGTCAGCCTGAAATACGGGCTCGACCAGATGATCCTCTCCAACGAGCCGACCGGCCGCCTGGCCTGGCTGGCGCGGCTGGCGCGGGTCCGCCACTTCAGCGAACCCAGCGGCGCGCGCCTGCGCATGGCGCTGGAATCCCTCGGGCCGATCTTCGTCAAGTTCGGGCAGATGCTGTCCACCCGGCGCGACCTGCTGCCGCCGGCCATCGCCGAAGAACTCGCGCGCCTCCAGGACCGGGTGCCGCCCTTCCCCAGCGGGCAGGCCGTGGCCGAGCTGGAGGCCGCCTACGGCCGCCCGGTGGACCGGGTCTTCGCCCGCTTCGACCGGGAACCCGTCGCCTCCGCCTCCATCGCCCAGGTGCACTTTGCCGCCCTGCCCGACGGCACCGAGGTGGCGGTCAAGATCCTGCGCCCCGGCATCGCCCCGGTCATCGCCCACGACCTGGCCCTCCTCGACGCCTTCGCCACCCTGCTGGAGAAGGTCTGGCCCGAAGGCCGCCGCCTCAAGCCGCGGGAGGTGGTGGCCGAGTTCTCCAAATACCTGCGCGACGAGCTCGACCTGATGCGCGAGGCCGCCAACTGTTCCCAGCTGCGGCGCAACTTCAAGGATTCCGAGCTCCTCGTCGTGCCCGAGGTGTACTGGGATTTCTGCACCGCCAACGTGATGGTGATGGAGCGCATGCAGGGCGTGCCCATCTCCCAGCTCGACGCCCTGCGCGCCCACGGCATCGACCTCAGCGCCCTGTCCCGCGCCGGTGTGGAGATCTTCTTCACCCAGGTCTTCCGCGACGGCTTCTTCCACGCCGACATGCACCCCGGCAACATCTTCGTCGCCA
>DAOQMM010000095.1:0-14887 GCA_035335645.1 Rhodocyclaceae bacterium
CCCCAGCGGGCGGCCCAGCCTGCCGGCGCAGGGTGATTGCATTGATTGCATCGCCCGCTACAATGCCCCCATCCCCACCTCTCCGGGTGCCCCCCATGGCCACCAACCTCGTCGTCCGCAACATCGACCCCGCCCTCGTCCAGGCCCTCAAGGAAGCCGCCGCCGCCCACGGCCGCAGCGCCGAGGCCGAACACCGGGAAATCCTGCGGGCCAGCCTCGCCCGCCCGCCGCGCCGCAGCCTCAAGGACGTCCTCGCCGACATGCCCGACGTGGGCCTCGACGACGACTTCAACCTGCGCCACGGTTGATGTACCTCCTCGACACCAACTTCGTCAGCGAGCTGCGCAAAGGCCCCCGCGCCAACCCCGGCGCCCTCGCCTTCTTCGCCACCCTGCGGGCCGAAGACCTCTACCTCCCCGTGCAGACCCTTGGCGAGATCCGCCGGGGCGTGGAAAACCTGCGCGGCCGGGGCGACCACCCCCAGGCCGAACGCCTCGAAGCCTGGCTCGACCGGCTCATCGCCGAGCACGCCCCGCGCATCCTCGACTTCGACCGGGACTGTGCCCAGATCTGGGGGCGGCTCCTCTCCCCCCATCCCCAGCACCCCATCGACAAGCAGATCGCCGCCATCGCCCTGCTCTACGACCTCACCGTCGTCACCCGCAACAGCGCCGACTTCGCCCCCCTCGGCGTGCGCCACCACAACCCCTTCAGCTGACACGCCCGCCGCCCTGCGCAAGGCTCCGCCCCTTGCGCGCGCAGCGCCGAAGCTTGCGCGCAAGGCAAAAAGCTTTGCCCGCAAGCCCCCCAAGCTCGCCCGCAAGGCCACGACGCTTGCGCGCAAGCCGGCGAGGCTCGCGCGCACAGCACAAAGCCTTGTCCGCAAGGCAAAAAGCCTTGCGCGCAACGCTCACAGGCTTGCGCGCAAGGCTCGCTGGCAGGTCCGCAAAGCTCGGCGCCTTGCACACAAGGAAAAAAGACTCGCGCGCACAGCCCCGAGCCTTGCGCGGGGCGCGGCGTCCGGCGGGGTCTGCAAGGCCGTGTCCGGGGGCTCGCGGCGCCCCGGAACGGGGGCTTCAGGCGGCAAAGGCCCGGGCGAGGAGCGCGTCGAAGCTGGCCTGGGCCTGGGCGGTGGCGGCGGCTTGTTGGGATTGGAGGGCGCGGAGAGTTTCGAAACGGAAAACAAAAGCCTCTTGCAAATTTTTTGGTGGGACGGAAATTGGGAGGTTTCTTAAAATTTCCAGATTTATGTTTTTTTGTGCTGCCTGTGGAGCATGCATTTCAAGAGTTGGCTGCAGAAAATCCAGCCATGTCTGTACATAACGCGTACACACCATATCACCTGCCACGAATCCGACAACGCTATCCGGAAAGCAAGCAGAGATATTCAATACAGCAGTTCTGGCAATATTCGCTGCAATCGTTATGCACAGCGTACCTGGCGCCCACAACTTACTCTGCGAAAGCCCTTGCTCTGAATACGTATTTACACAAGAAGAAATCGTTCCACCGGAATTAGAAACATCGCCTGTCTGAATGAACGGATAAGGCCCACCATATAATTCCGCAGCATCGCGGGGTCTATGCCGAGAACGCCCACGATCAAGCACCCCGACCTCCGAAAACAGGTGTTGCCTCCACCCCTTAGGATTTGTCACAGGATCACCAAACATCTGGAGAAACAGCGCAGGAACCAGTTCGGCAGTCTTCTTCTCGGCCTCGCGGCGCAGGCGGAGGATGCTTTCGGCGCGGGTGAGGAGATCGACAATACGGCTTTGCTCGGACAAATCGCGCAACAAGAATGGCAACGACAGAACGAATGCCATATCAGCACGCGGCATGCGCGAACCAGCGGTTTTGTCAGAAATTACTCGAACAACGTCAGGGCAGCGGAGGAAATAGGCCAGATATCGACGATCAACTGTTGCATTGACTTTCAACGGAACAATCTCCGTTGAGCACTTTCCCTCAAAATCCGGCAAAGCAACCTTGTTCAAATACGGACGCAATTTCCCATAAAGCACATGTTCCGGACCGAATCGAAAACTGTTGGCAAGTGGTGATTCAGGAGTCTTTGACAAGCCACCTTCGAGAAAGCGCCCAGTCCCTGACTCGATGGACTCCATTCCCACATAGCGAAGCGCCGCACGCTCACCAGGTTTGATCGATTCTCGGACTTGCGAGCACACGGTCCCCAGTCTGACGACTGTCATTCCCCCCCCTCCCCCAACAGCGCCCGCAGTGCCTCCACCTCTTCGACGATCTCGGCTTCGATGGCGGCCAGTTCGGCCAGGAGCAGGCGCGGGTCGCGGTGTTCCACGGTGCTGCGGGTCTGGGGCCGGTAGCGGCCGGCGGAGAGGTTGTAGTCGTTGGCGCGCAGGGTGTCCACGTCGGCAAACCACCAGCGTTCGGTCCAGTCTGCGTCGGCGGGGCGGCGCTGCCAGCGGGTACGGGCGGTGGCGCGCTCGGCATAGGCGCTGAGCAGGGCCGGCAGGTCGTCGGCGTCGATGGGGGTGTCGTGGTTGGCGTCGAGCTTGTAGCCGTCCTGCTCGGCGTGGAGGAAGAGGACGTCCTGGGTGCGGCCGCCGCGGCGGAAGACGAGGACGGAGGTCTTGACCCCGGAATAGGGCTGGAAGACGCCGCCGGGCAGGCTGAGGACGGCGTCGACGCGGTTGTGTTCGATGAGCTGGCGGCGCAGTTCCCGGTGGGCGCCGGTGGAGCCGAAGAGGACGCCTTCGGGGACGATGACGCCGCAGCGCCCGCCGCCGGCGCCGCTGGCGGGGTCGCTGGGGGCGCGCAGGCTGTCGAGCATGTATTTGAGGAAGAGGAGTTCGGTGGCGGTGGTGCTGCCGACCTTGACGTCTTCGACGATGCGGTCCTTGTCCACGCGGCCGGAGAACGGGGGGTTGGCGAGGATGACGTGGAAGCCGTCGGCGGGCAGGCCGCGCTCGGCTTTTTCGGCGGCGTCGAGGGTGGTGGTGAGGACGTTGCGCTTGAGGATGTGGACGTCCGGCAGGCCGCGCAGGGTGAGGTTCATGGTGGCGAGGCGGACCATCTTGGGGTCCACGTCGTTGCCGTAGAAGGTGGCGCTGGCGAGGGCATCCACCTGGGCGGCGGAGAGGCGGTCGCCGAGGCCGCGGCGCACGGGTTTGCCGTCCACTTCGTCCTGGTGGATGGCGGCGGCGCTGGAGTGGGCCAGGCGCATGTGGTCGTAGGCGGCCACCAGGAAGCCGGCGGTGCCGGCGGCGGGGTCGTAGACGGTTTCGCCGACCTGGGGGTCGAGCAGGCGCACGATGGCGCGGATGATGTGGCGCGGGGTGCGGAACTGGCCGAGTTCGCCGGCCTGTTTGATCTGGCGCAGGACGTGTTCGAAGAGGTCGCCCTTGGTGTCGGCGTCGGACTGGTCGAGGCGCAGGCCGTCCACGAGGGCGATGACCTGGGTGAGGACGGTGGGTTCGTCGATGCTGAGACGGGCGCCGTCCATGAAGTTGTGGGCGCTGCGGGCGCCGAGCTCGGCGTAGAAGGGGAAGACTTCGTCGCGCAGGAAGCGGACGAGGGCTTCGCCGGAGTAGCCCTTGGCCCATACGGACCAGCGGAAGTGGGCGCGGGGCAGGCTCTTCTGCCCTTCGACGGGGGCGTTGAGGGGGTTGCGGAGGTCCCACTCGCCGGCGAACAGGGACTGGTAGGGGCGTTTGAGGACGCGGGCCTTGTGGCCGTTGGCGGTGTCGATGCCTTCGACGAGGTAGAAGAAGAAGAGGAAGGCGAGCTGTTCGGCGTTGCTGACGGGGTCGGGGTAGCCGCCGCCGAAGAGGTAGTCGCGAATCTGGTCGATGGACCGCCGCATGTCGGGGGTCAGGGGCATGGGTGTTCCTTGGGGGTGATGCGGGGATTACGGGGCGGTCGGGCGGGGTGCGTCGTCGGGGCCGGGGGCGGGGTCGGCGGAGGCGTCGTCTAGGGGGCTGAAGACGGCGGCGTTGAGGGCACCGAGCAGGGCCGCCAGGCGGGCGTCGCCACCCAGGACACGACGGGCTTCGGCGAGGCCGCCCATCTGGGCGAAGACGTGGAAGTAGGCGAAGTGCTCGGGGGTGATCTCATCGAGGGTGTCGGCGTTGGCGCGGATCTGGTTGCCGAGGAGGTGGAGCCAGCGCTCGGCTTCGGCGGAAAGGTCGGCATTGTGCAGCATCCAGGCTTCGAAGCGGGTGCCGAGTTGGGCGGCACGGCGTTCGCTGGCGGCGGGAAAGACGAGGTTGCCGTCGGCGTCGAGGGTGATCCATTCGCGGCTGGCGGGGTCGATGGTGTCGTCGATGGGGAGGCCGAGCAGGCGGCGCGGACTGTAGCGGCGCCGGGCGGGGGTCTCGCGGACGAGGCCGCCTTCGCCGTAGGTGTCGGCATCGCCGTGGAAGTCGACGACGCCGACGAAGTCGAAGAGGGTGAAGACGGGTTTGTTGGGGGCCCGGCGGGTGCCCCGGCCGCGCATCTGCTGGTAGAGGATGGTGGAGCGGGTGAAGCGGGCGAAGACGAGGTTGGCGACGTCGGCGCAGTCGAAGCCGGTGTCGAGCATGTTGACGGAGACGAGGATGCGGGGGAATTCCTGGCGCTTGAAGCGCTGGATCTTGGTGAGGCCGTCGGTCGTGTCGTCGTCGCCGCAGCCGGACACGACGTAGTCGGCGTAGGCCACGGCGGGGTCGGGCTTGCAGTCGGCGAAGGCGTCGTCGAAGAGCTTGGCGAGGGTGGCGGCGTGGCGCTTGGTGACGGCGAAGACGATGGTCTTGCCAAGCAGAGGCTTGCGCAGGATGCCTTTGTGGTCACGGAAGCCTTCGTCCATGACCTTGCGGAATTCGGTGACGATGGCCTGGTTGCGGGCGGGGATGGTGAAGCGCCGTTCGAGGGCGTTGGGGTCGACGGTGAGGGTGTCGTCGGGACCGAAAAGCTGGGTAAGCTCGGTGCGCGTGTCGGCGTCCAGGGCGTTCCAGTCCAGTTCGCCGCGGGTGACGGTGAAGCCGCCTTCGGTGGCGGTGCGCACGGTGCGGGCACGATAGATCTGGTAGGGCACCAGGTGGCCGTCGGCGATGGCCTGGCGCAGGCCGTAGGAGAAGGTGGGCTGCTCGACTTCGAAGAAGCGCAGGGTGTCGCGCACGAAGAGGCGGTCTTCGTCGTCCGGGTCGGGCGCGCGCTCGTCGCCCGGCGGGGCGACGCAGGGGGTGGCGGTGAGGCCGATCTGGAGGCCGTCGAAGTGGCGCAGCACCCCGCTCCACTTGCCGTAGATGCTGCGGTGGCATTCGTCGGTGACGACGAGGTCGAAGTAGCCGGAGGAGTAGTCCCTGTAGAGGTTAACCATGCTCTGCAGGGTGGTGACGGTGATGCGCTTTTCGTCCTGGAAGCGGCGCCCGGCGCGCAGGACGTAGGCGGGGAAATCCGGCAGGTGTTCGGCGAAGGCGTCTTCGGCCTGGGTGGCGAGGGGGATGCGGTCCACCAGGAAGAGCACGCGGGTGATGGCGTGGGCTTCGAAGAGGCGTTTGATGAGGGCGGCGGCAGTGCGGGTCTTGCCGGTGCCGGTGGCCATCTCCACCAGCAGCTTGCGGCGGCCGCGGGCGATTTCGGCGCTGAGGGTGTCGATGCAGGCGAGCTGGTAGTCGCGGCCGGCGATGCGGGTGTCGATGGGGACGCGGTCGAGGGGGATGCGGATCTGGCGGACGGCGGCCCGGCGTTCCAGGTCGTCCTGCCCGAAGAAGGTCTTGACCGGCCGGGGGTGGGCTTCGCGCTGCCAGTCCCAGAACAGGATTTCGTGGCCGTTGGCCAGGAAGACGTAGGCGACGCCCAGTTGGCGGGCGTAGCGACCGGCCTGGTCGCGGGCGGTGGCCGGGTCGACCGTGAAGCGTTTGGCCTCGGTGACCGCCAGGGCGCGCCCGTGGCGGTCGTTCAGCACATAGTCGGCGATGCCGTCGTCGAGGGCGACTTCGTAACAGACGCTGTTGGGGTTGTGCAGATCCCAGCCCTGGTCGGCAAGCTGGGCGTTGATGGCGACACGGGCGTGGGCTTCGTTGTCGTGCATGGCCGGCGATTCCATTGGAGTGCCGGCATCTTACCCTGCCGCGGGTCGGCGACGGCGGGCGAGCGCCCACCGGCCCCGTCGACCGCCTCAGTCGAACACGTAAGACACCGAACTGAGGGGCTGCGCCGTGTGCTGGAGGCATTCCAGCACCTCGAAACGCTCGGCGGCGTCGGCTTCGGTGAGGGGATAGGGGGTGATGAAGGCCGGGCGGGACGCCTCGGGCTGGTCGGGGGACGCTTTGGCTCGGACGCAGAAGCGATAGAGCACGGGGTCTTCCATGGCAGATCCTTCTGTGGGCGGTTGGGGTGCGCGGAGTATACGCCGCAGCCGGGGTGTGCGAGTGCCGGGGCGCACCGCGGCACGGACGGGATGCCGCGCGGTGCCGATGGGACTACACTGCCACCGCCATGCTTCATTACGCCGTCAAGGTGGCCGTGTCTGCCGGCCTCATCGTCGCAATCTCCGAGATCGCCAGGCGCTCGTCGGGGGTCGCTGCCCTGCTGGCGGCGCTGCCCCTCACGTCGGTGCTGGCCTTTGTGTGGCTGTATGTGGAAGGCCAGCCGACGGAGGCAATCGCGACGCTGTCGGGGCAGATCTTCTGGCTGGTGCTGCCGTCCCTGGTGCTGTTCGTGGCCTTGCCCTGGCTGCTGCGCCAGGGGGTCGGCTTCTGGGCGGCGCTGGCGCTGGCGATGGGGCTGACCGCCGGGGCCTATGCGGTGTTGCGGCCGCTGTTGCGGCACCTGGGGGTGGAGCTGTAAGGGCGGCGGCAGGCGTTTATGCCGGCGCGGGGCCGGCGGTGCGGCCGGCCCCGTGTGGGGGATCGCCCGTGCGGGACGGGCGCCCGGCCGGTGGGTGAGGCGCTGCGCGCCGCCACGGCATTTGCCTCGCGCCCCGGTCGGGCGCATAGTGGAGCCGCTTGACTCCGCGCCCGGCGCCCTGAAAAGCATTCGCCCCCCGCATCGATGGCTGTTTCCTGCGGGCCCTCCTCCGCTTTTCCTAGGCCCTCCCCCATGGCTCACCCCGACCACCTGCTCTGGCGACAGGGCTGGAACGCGAACCGGATTCCCTTCCATCTCACCCACATCCACCCGCTGCTGCGGCGCTTCTGGGACACGCTGGACCCGGCCGCGACGGCGCGGGTCTTCGTGCCCCTGTGCGGCAAGAGCCTGGATCTGATGTGGCTGCACGGCCTGGGCCACGATGTGGTGGGCATCGAGCTGAGCGCGGTGGCGGTGGGGGATTTCTTCAAGGCGGCGCGCCTGCGCCCGCAGCGCACCCGTCAGGCGGACCTGACCTGCTGGACGCAGGAGCGGCTGGCGATCTTCTGCGGGGACTTCTTCGATCTGACGGAGGAGGATCTGCAGGGGGTGTCGGCGGTGTATGACCGGGCGGCGCTGACCGCCCTGCCGGAGGGGCTGCGCGCGGATTACGTGGCCCACCTGCATGCGATCCTGCCGGCGGGCTGCCAGGTGCTGCTGATGACGGTGGAGGATCTGGACGACGATGAGGCGGCGGTGGAGCACATGGCGTCGTCGGACGAGGTGACGGCGCTGTACGCGGGGCTGTTCAGCGTGGAGCTGCTCCACGCGGAATACCACGAGGCGGTGCAAGGCCGCGGCGACGGCGTGGTGGACGGGCGCTGCATCCACAAGGTGTACCGGATGCGCCGCGAGGCCCGCAGCCCCTCGGGCACGGGCGGTACCGACGCGTAGGCGGCCCCGCACGGGGTGTGCGCACCCGCCGGACAGCCCCGCCGGGCGGTGATTCCGGAAAAAACGCAGCATGATGCGGTGCCGCAGGGTAGGATGAGCGCCTTGTCGCACGTTCTGGATCGCTTGATCCGGCACGTCGCGACGGTCATTCAGCCTCGCCCGGTGGCCCGCAATCCTGCGTCAAGGCGTGTTTCCGGTCTTTTTCATGATCCGCTTGCGGCTTTCTGTCGAATTGAGTTACGACGTGGCGCCTCCCGGCTGCGACGTCATCTTCAACGTCCACGCGGCCCATACGTCCCATCAGCGGGTGGCCACCGAGATGATGGAGATCAGCCAGTTCCTCCTGCCCCAGGTCCACACCGATGTCGCCACCGGCAACCGCTACATGCGCGTGAAGGCCGAGGCGGGCGGCCTGCGGCTGCGCTATAGCGCCACCGTGGAAGTGCGCCACCACCGGGCAGTGCCCGACGGCATCCACGAAGTGCCGGTGTCGCAACTGCCGACAGGTGCATTGATCTACCTGTACCCGAGCCGCTACTGCCAGTCCGACCGCCTGTACGACATGGCGCGCCAGACCTTTGGCCATCTGCTGCCGGGATACGCCCGGGTTCAGGCAATCTGCGATTGGGTGCGGGCTCACGTGAAGTTCCAGTCGGCCACCTCCACGGCGAGCACCTCGGCGCTGGATACCCTGCGGGACAAGGTGGGGGTGTGCCGGGATTTCGCTCATCTGATGATCGCCCTGTGCCGCGCCCTCAACATTCCGGCGCGCTTTGCCACGGGCATCGACTACGGCGCCGACGCGACGCTGGGGCCCCACGACTTCCACGCCTACGTGGAGGTCTTCCTGGGCGACCGCTGGTATCTGTTCGACCCTTCGGGCACGGCGATCCCGATGGGACTGATGCGCTTCGGCACCGGACGCGACGCGGCCGACGTATCCTTCGCAACCCTTTTCGGCACGGTCAACGCTGCACCGCCCCGAATCGACATCACCGCGATCGAAGACGCCGCCACGGGTGCCCTGCTGCCCTGGCGCTGCCCGGACGCCCTGTCCACCGACGACGGCATCGGGATGCTGGTAGGCACGCGCCTCGTCTCCGCCGTCTGAGGGCGGAGCGCATCCCATTTACACCCATTTCAATCAGGAGTACTTCCCATGAGCACCATCGACGCCATTGCGGCCCGCCACGGTTTCAGCGCCGACGCCGGTCGCGCTGCCTATTCAGCCCTGCAGGCCGGCGGCTTCACCCAGGCCCAGTTCAGCCACCCGGAGCTGGGCGGCATGGGTCAGTGGATGAGCGGCGGCATGATGATGATCGGCGACATGTTCAACGACGGCCTGAAGTGGCGCGTCGGGGCCCTGCTGACCGAGCTGGCCCAGCACCGGGAGCCGGCACCGGCGATGGCGCCGATGGGCGGCGGTTTTGCCCAGTGGTCCAACTGGTGGCCGGCCGAGTTCGGCTCGCCGTCCACCTCGGGCAGCCAGAATGACATGGCCTATGCGTGGTTTCCCCACATGGCCAAGCTGCTGGTCAAGCTGGGCGGCGATGTCTTCGCCTTCGATACCGGCAATCTGTCGATCTATGGCGTGCAGCAGCAACAGGGCGGCGGGATCGCGTCGGTGGTGCTGAACACCTCCAACGGCCCCATGGGTCTGCTGGGCTTGAATCGGGGGTGAAGACCGGGGCGCTGCCTGTGCGGCGGCGCAGCCCGAGCCCCGGCGGGCGCCGGGCGTCCGACACGGACCCTGACGCGGAGCGCCGGGTACATGTCGCGGGCGTCGCGCTCAGTGGCGACGCTTGCCGGTGAAGCCAGCGGGCGGCGGCGGTGCGGCGTGGCGGCCTTCGATGTGGCGGAAGGTGATGCGCGCCTTGCTGAAGTCGTAGGGGGAGACTTCGACGGAGACCTTGTCGCCGGCGATGATGCGGATGTGGTGCTTGCGCATCTTGCCCGCCGCGTAGGCGATGAGGTCGTGACCGTTGTCCAGCGTCACGCGGAATCGGGAGTCGGGCAGGACTTCCGAGACGACGCCCTGCATTTCGATGAGTTCTTCCTTGGCCATGGGGGTCCTTGCAGTCCGTTAACGAAAAAGCCCGGCTGGGCCGGGCCTTTCAATCCGCCTCGGGATGGGGACAGATGCCACACCCCGATGGACGACACTCAGTTCGCCGGACGGATGTTGGAGGCCTGCTGGCCCTTGGGACCGGTGGTCACATCGAACTCCACGCGCTCACCTTCCTTCAGGCTCTTGAAGCCCTTGGACTGGATGGCGGAGAAGTGGGCGAAGAGATCATCGCCGCCCGCGTCCGGGGTGATGAAACCGAAGCCCTTGGAGTCGTTGAACCACTTAACAATGCCGGTTGCCATGTCTTGAATATCCTGAAATAAATAACGCAAAGGGGATTTGCCCCTGAAAAATGGGACGACACTCAAGACAGCGGGTACTTATTGGGAGGAACCGCAGGACTGCGGAATACGACCTGAAAGCTACGGCACTACTTGGGAATCGCCCGCGCACTATGGGGGACAACGGGGCAAATAGCAACAAGAATCTTGCATCAAGGGCTGTTTGTTTGCGCGCGGGCCCCGGATCGCCCAATGACACCGCCCCGATTGCCCCGACGAGGGCCGCCACCCTACCCGGCCCGCCGTTGCTGAACGGCGTCCAGCAGGCGCTCGAGGGCATCGGCCAGGGCGCGTGCCAACTCCACGGCGTCGGCCGTACCCGCGCGGGCAGCGGCCAGGGTGCGCACGGCCAGACGCTCCACTTCGGGCGCGCAGAGGGTGCCGCCGACGCCCTTCAGCTCGTGGGCCAGCGCTTCCAGGGCATGCAGATCGACCGCGTCGGCCATTTGACGCAGGCGCTCGCCGTCGTGGGCGTGGTGCGCGACGAACAGGGTGGTGATGCGGTCGATCAGGGTGCCCATGCCCGGGTAGCGGTCTGACAGGGCAGTCCACTCAATGATGGCTTCAGGCACTGGCGTGGGACGCGGCTCAGGCGCGGGCAGCGCGAT
Organism: Rhodocyclaceae bacterium; assembly: GCA_035335645.1. Taxonomy (GTDB): domain Bacteria; phylum Pseudomonadota; class Gammaproteobacteria; order Burkholderiales; family Rhodocyclaceae; genus Zoogloea. Next base: position 10,782 of record DAOQMM010000095.1, read on the forward strand.
GCGCCCCGCACCACCGACGTGCTCCAGGAGCGCCGAGACCAGCACTTCGATGTCGATGGGTTTGGTGACGGTGGCCACCATGCCGGCGTCGAGGCAGCGCTCGTGCTCGCTGCGCAGGGCATGGGCCGTCTGGCCGATGATCGGCAGGCCGGGGCTGGCCTGGCAGATCTGGCGGGTCGCTTCGAGGCCGTCCATGCGGGGCATCTGCACGTCCATCAGCACCGCGTCGAAGGGCTGGGCGCTGCGGGCGACGGCTTCCACGGCGGCGAGGCCGTCGTCCACGATCTGGACCAGAGCCCCCTCGGCCTGCAGGATGTTGTCGATGACGAGCTGATTGACGGTGTTGTCTTCGGCGACGAGCAGACGCAGGCCCTTGAGGCGCTGCCGGCCTCCGGTGGCCGGCGTGTGGCCGGGCGCTACCGGCCGGTCGGTCAGGCGGAGGGGCAGGCGCAGGATGAAGGTGCTGCCGGCGCCGGGCTTGCTGCGGGCGTCGAGGGTGCCGCCCATCAGCTCGGCCAGGCGCCGGCTGATGACGAGGCCCAGGCCGGTGCCGCCAAAGCGGCGGGTGATGCTGCCATCGGCCTGTTCGAAGGGACGGAAGAGCCGTCCGAGGACATCCGGCGCAATGCCGATGCCGGTATCGGCCACCTTGAAGACAAGCGCTCCTTCCCGGACACAGGCCCGCAGGACGACCTCGCCCCGCTCGGTGAATTTGACGGCATTGGTGAGCAGATTGAGCAGGACCTGGCTGATCCGGCTAGGATCCCCCAGACAGGCGGAGGGGAGCCCGTCGGGCACGGCCTCGAGGGCGATGCCCTTGGCCTCGGCCTGGGGCCGGACGCTGCGCAGGGCGGTCTCGACGATGCGCGCCGGGTCGATGGGCACATCTTCGATGTCGAGCTTGCCGGCTTCGATCTTGGAGAAGTCGAGAATGTCGTTGATGACGGTGAGCAGCAGCTTGCCCGAATCGAGGATGCCGCTGAAGGTCTGCTGGGCCTTGCGCCCGGCGCTGTCCCGGAAGCCGATCTGGGCGAGGCCCAGCACCCCGTTGAGCGGCGTGCGGATCTCGTGGCTCATGTTGGCGAGGAAGGTGCTCTTGGCGCGGGTGGCGGCTTCGGCGGCAGTGCGGGCCTCCTGCAATTCCGTGACGTCGAAGAGCCAGGCCAGCGCGGCGGGCTGGCCGTCGTACTCGATGGGCATGTAGGAAGCGAGCACCCAGACATGGGGCGCTTCCGGCTGCAGGGGCAGGTGCAGCTCCACCAGGCGGTTGAGGATGGTCTCGCCCCGCCCCAGGGCGTTGCGGATGTCACCGAAGACGCCCGGATCCACGTAGAAGGCGCTGACGTCCAGTTCGAGGGCCGCCACCTCGTCCTGGTGCACCAGATCGCAGAAGGCCTTGTTCATGAAGAGCACGCGGCTGTCGGACGCGCGGGCGATGCGCACGGCCATCGGCGAGGCGGTGAGCACCCGGCGCAGGGTCTGGCGCTGCTGACGCAGGTTGGAGTAATCCACCAGAATGGAGCGGGTACAGATCATCTGCCCGTCGGGCCCGAACTGGGGCGACGCGCTCACCAGCACCGGGAAGACGCTGCCGTCCTTGCGGATGAGTTCGATCTCCAGGTCCTTGATGGTGGCACCGGCCGCGATGCGCGGAAAGTTCTCGCGGAACACGGCCTGCGAGGCGGGGGTCATGATCTCCGGGATGGCGCGGCAGCCCACCAGTTCGTCCCGCGTGTACCCGAGCCAGCCCAGCTCGGTGTCGTTGATCCGCTGGAAGACCCCGTCGGGACCCAGGGAGTGATAGCCGCAGGGCGCGCCGTTGTAGAGATCTTCGTACTCCCGGGCCTGGACATGCAGTTCGGCGCTGCGCTCCTGGACAAGCTGTTCCAGGTGGTGCCGGTGCTGATCGAGCTCGCGCATCAGGCGCGCCCGTTCGCTGACATCGAGGATCACGGCCAGGCGCGCGGGCCGGCCATCCACCTCGGTATTGACGGCATAGGCCTCCACGTCCACCGGGCGGCCGTCACGCGTCAGCATCACCAGGTCCAGGTCGTGCAGGGCGCCCCCCTCGCCGCCTTCGCCGCGCCGGATGTTGTCCGCCACCTGGGCACGCTGGGCCGGATCAATATGGTCCAGCACGCTGACCCGGTCCACGAGTTCGCTCACGTCGGTGTAGCCAAGCATTTCGACGCAGCGGGGGTTGGCGTATTTGAAGATGCCCCCCTGACTGATGAAGATGCCCACGAGGGCCTGTTCCACGACGGCCCGGAAGCGGCTCTCGGAGGATTGGAGCGCAATCCGGTCCCGGACCCGCTCTGAGATGTCGGTGGAAATGCCGCACAGGGCTTCGATGCTGCCGTCGGGGCGGCGCAGGGGCAGCTGGGTGGTGAGGTAGGTGGCGGACTGGCCGCCGGCCCGCAGGGTCCGGGTCTCTTCGCCGTGGACGGTCTCGCCGTCGTCGAGCACGCGCCGGTCGTCGGCCCGCAACCGGGCTGCGGTGGCGTCGTCGAAGAGGCGTCCGTCATCGGCACCGATCACGTCGTCGAGGGCCAGGCCCAGCATCCGGCACATGGCGGCGTTGGCAAAGAGGTAGCGCCCGGCGGGGTCCTTCAGGTAAATGGCGGCGTCCACGCCATCGAGGATGGTGCGCAGGCGCTGCTCGCTGCTGCGGGCCGCGGCCTCGGCGGCCTCCTTTTCCAGCAGACGCCGGTCCAGGTCGCGGTTCTGGTGCACGATGCGGCGCGTGGCGCGCAGCAGGGTCCACGCCACGACCGCGCCCAGGAGGGCCAGCAGCGCGCCGGTCTGCTGCCAGCTGGTCGCAAAGTCGGCCGTCGCCAGGCCAACCGTCATCCAGAACGGCGCCTGCGGCAGCTTCTGATAGACATAGACCCGCTCGGTGTTGTCGATGGGGGCGACCGTCGTATAGACGTACCGGTCGCGACCGGGCGCGTCCCGCAGCAGGTCGCGGATGGTCTGGGAAACGTTCTGGTTGCCCACGTCCCGGCCCGGCCCCTGGAGTTCGGGGCGTCGTACCACCTGGGCCAGATCGAGGGTGCGCAGGTTGACGATGCCGGCACTGCCCAGCTCCACGCGGGAGATGAGCCGGCCGATGGACTCCACCGGAAGGATCGCAAAGACCACGCCGAGGAACTCGCCCCGGGGACCGTCGATGCGACGGGCCAGGGCAATGACCCATACGCCATCGAGCTTGGCCTGGAGCGGCCCGTCGAACATCAAGCCCTTTTCGCCAGCCTGCGCCGCCTTGAAATAGCTGCGGGCGGAAACGTTCGGACGGTCGGTCGTGGCCGGGGTATAGCCGGTGTTGAACACCACGATCCCCTGCTCGTCGGCAATGCCGATGCGCTTGATGAGGGGATGGTGGGGCATTTCGCCGCGGATGGGCTCGATGTCCCGGGCGAGCCCGATCGGCCCGTCAAGCCGCGCACGGACATAGCGCTGACCGACGGAGACGAGCAGCGCATCGGTCTGGTCGAAGGCACTCTGCAGCTGATCGGCCAGCACCACTGCCGCATTGCGCGCGGCGGTCTCGGCGCTGGTCTGGCTTTCGCGGCGCTGGGCCAGCACCACGTGGGTGCAGAGGGCAATGATTGCGAGGACGGCGATCAGGGGCGCCGCATAGAGCCGCAGGCTCCCCCGGGTCATCGATGGCGTGCGGTGTGTGGTCCGGTCTGGTATCTGCATGCTCTGGCTCAGTCCGGCTCCGCCGCCGGCGCTTCGTGTCGGACGGGACGCGGACGTCCCGCGGACAGCCTGCCTTCCCCGCCGCATGCTCCACGGCGGGCGATCCGCTGGAACACATCGCTCACCCGCCCCCGCGGGGGTCAGGACTTCTGTCCGAAGGGCTTATCGGCACCAGATGACCACTCTTCAGCCGGATTTGACGAAAACGTCAAACAGCGCACGACCGCCTGCAGACTCCGGACATCGATGCGCGCCCCGCCGGCTGAGGCGCGGTGCGATCAGGGCTTGCGAGCCTCACCGGGGCCCGCGGAAGCGGGATCGGCGGACGCTGTGCGCGCCGGGACGACCCCCTGCACCATGTCGCCCTCCGCCAGCGCGTCCGGCGGATTGAGGACGAGGCGGTC
>DAOQMM010000096.1:0-14440 GCA_035335645.1 Rhodocyclaceae bacterium
TCAGGACGGCTGCGGCTTGCCGTGGCTGAGTCCGGGACAGGACACCTGAAAGACCTGACGGTCCTCCAGCCGCACGGCCGTCAGCTCGCGCCCCCACAGACAGCCGGAATCCAGGGCCATCAGATTCGGCCGGATCTTGAGCCCCAGCGCCGACCAGTGGCCAAACACCACCGTCGCATCGGTGCTGCGCCGGGCGGGCGCATCGAACCACGGCAGATATCCCTTCGGCGCCCGTGCCACCTCGCCCTTGACCTTGAAGTCCATCACGCCTTCCGGCGTGCAGAAACGCATGCGCGTCATCGCGTTCACGATCACCCGCATGCGCTCGTAGTCCCGCAGATCGTCGCGCCAGGCGGCGGGCTCGCTGCCCCACATGTTGTGGAGCAGATCGGCGTGATAGGGCCCGGCCAGCGCACCCTCCACCTCCCGCGCCAGCGCGCGGGCCTGACTCACCGTCCAGCCCGGCAGCAGCCCGGCGTGGACCATGGCAAAGCCGTTCTCCACATGCATCAGCGGGCGTGTCCGCAGCCAGCCCAGCAGCGCCTCCCGGTCCGGCGCGTCCAGAACCGCCTGGATCGTGTCGTCCTTGCCCCGGCTGCGCACCGTCCCGTAGGCCACCATCAGCAGGTAGAGATCATGATTGCCCAGCACGGTCACTGCGGCCGGCCCCAGATCGCGCACGAAGCGCAAGGTCTTGAGGGAATCCGGCCCCCGGTTCACCAGATCGCCGACCAGCCACAGGCGGTCGTGGCCCGCATCGAACTCCACCCGCTTAAGCAGCGCCTGCAGGGCTGAAAAGCAGCCCTGGATGTCACCGATCGCGTAGGTGGCCATGGACGCTCCTCAGGCGCGCTGACGCCCGGTGTCAGACACCTTCGTCAGCGGGACGGCGTGACTCGACGGTGTGTATTCCGGCACCCAGCGCCGCAGCTCGCGCCGGACCTCTGCCGCCGGCACGGCCCGACGCTGCCGCAGCCACAATGCCAGCATGTCGAGCCAGCCGGACTCGACAGCCTGGGCGCGGGCGATGCGCAGCTTGGGATGATGGGTCGGGCGGGTCCGCTCGGAATCGGCGAGCACCTCTTCGTAGAGCTTCTCGCCCGGACGCAAGCCGGTGAACACGATGCGGATGTCGTCCTCAGACCGACCGGACAGGCGGACCATGTCCCGCGCCAGGTCCTGGATGCGCACGGGCTCTCCCATGTCCATCACGAAGATCTCGCCCCCCTGCCCCATGGACCCTGCCTGCAGCACCAGCTGTGCGGCCTCATGGATGGACATGAAGTACCGCGTGATCTCGGGATGCGTCACGGTCACCGGTCCGCCGGCGGCAATCTGCGCCTGGAACTTGGGGATCACGCTGCCGGCACTGGCCAGCACATTGCCAAAGCGCACGATCTCGAACTGGGAACGCCCCTCCAGAGCAAAGGCCTGACACACCTGCTCGGCCAGTCGCTTGGTGGCGCCCATCACATTGGTGGGATTGACCGCCTTGTCGGTGGACACCAGCACGAAACGCGGCACACCGAAAGCCACCGCCGCACGCGCCACCTGGAAGGTGCCCATCACGTTGTTGCGCACGGCCTGCCAGGCGTTGTCCTCTTCCATCAGGGGCACGTGCTTGTATGCCGCCGCATGGAAGATCACGTTCGGACGATAGCGGCCGATGACTTCGTCCACCCGCACCGCATCCTTCACGTCCCCGGCCAGCGCCACCAGCTGCAGACGCGGAAACTCCCGGGCGAAGTCCTCGATCAAACGGTACAGGGCGAATTCGCTGAGTTCGAAGCAGACAAGCACGGACGGCTCGAAGCGCGCGATCTGCCGGCACAGCTCCGCGCCGATCGATCCGCCCGCGCCCGTGACCATGACCGCCTTGCCCCGCAGATAATCCTGCACCTGTTCGGTGTCGATGCGCACGGGATCCCGCCCAAGGAGATCCTCCACGTCGAGCTGACGCACCTCACTGAGGCTGTGGGACGTTGAGAGCCGTTCGTCGACACCCGGAACGATCAGGGCGGTCACCCCGACCCGGACGCATTCGCTGGCAACCGCGCGCCGCACCTCATGGCGCACCGAGGGCATCGCGATGATGGCATGGCCGACCTTCAGGGTTTCGGCCCAGCGTTCGAGCTCGGAGATGGGGCCGAGCACCTTGTAGCCGTGGATCTCGCGCCGCTGTTTGTGGGGGTCATCATCCAGCAGGCCCACGACCCGCCACTGGGCCGAGGCCGCCAGCTCCCTCACCAGATGGGCGCCGGCCACCCCCGCGCCGAGGATCAGCACCGACTGCCCCTGGGCGCGCAGCGCACCAAAGTTGCGGAACTCCTTCCAACTCCGGTACAGCGCCCGGGTGCCCCCCATGTACAGGAGCAGCAGCACCGGCTGCAGCAGGAAGACCAGCCGCGGAATCCACGGTTCGGTCCGCACGCTCACCACCAGCACCAGGGGCACCACGACAGCACCGGCGGCCACCGCACGCCCGATGCGGTGCAAATCGGGCAGGCTGGCGAAGACCCAGATCCCGCGATACAGCCCGAACACCCGCAGGAACAGGCACTGGATGGGCAAGGCCACGGCCAGACCGTACAGCATCGCCGGCATGAACTCGGCCGGGATGGCCAGATTGAAGCGGATCAGGTAGGCGACGAACCAGGCGAGACAAATACCCAGAGCGTCCGACAGAAATACCAGAAGCGGGTGGGCGAATTTCTGGAGTGAGCGCATCGCAGACGGGTCATCCGGAACGGCGCCAGGCGCGATCGATCCGGAACCCCACGACCATATAGACGAATGTCCACATTGTAATAACAAAGCATTGCAGTGCAACACCCCTATCCATGACAAGCAACGCGCTGCCCCCGCAAGCTGCCATCAAACCATACGCACGCACTGCAACACCGCGATGCCCGTATCCCATCTGCACCAGCCGCTGGTAATAGTGGGTGCGGTGGGCCTGCCACACCCGTTCGCCACGCAAGGCCCGGCGGGCCAGGGTCACCGACGCATCCACGATGAAGGGTGAAAAAACCAGCACCGGAAACCACGCCGGCCAACGGTTCCCCATCACCCCCACGCATCCCAGGGCGCCGGCCAGAAAACCCAGCGGTACCGAACCGGAATCCCCCATGAAGATCCGTGCCGGCGGAAAGTTGAAGCACAGGAAACCCGCCGCCGCCGCCGCAATGGAGGCGCACACGGCGGCCAACGTGCCGTCGCCGTGCCCACCTGCCGCCACCGCATAGGCCACGAAGCCCCATACGGCCATGCCACCGGCCAGTCCGTCCGATCCGTCCATGAAGTTATAGAGATTGGTCATCCAGACCAAGCCGAGCACCAGCGGGAGCACGCGCCAGGCTTCCACCCCCCCGCCTGCGTCCGAGATCACCACAAAGCCGGCCGCCACGCCCAGGTGCACGAGCAGACGCACCCGCGCCGACAGATCCAGCCTGTCGTCCGCCAGACCGACGACCGCGAGGAGCACGGCACCCGCCAGCGCCAGCACGAGCCCCATGGACCCGTGCCCGGCCAGCAACGCCAGCCCGCCGCCCAGCAGCACACCCGCCATCACGCCGACGCCGCCGGTCCGGGGCGTCGGCCGGACATGCAGCGAGCGCTCGTTGGGCTGGTCGACAAAATGCAGCAGGGAATCGGGCCGGCAGCACGTCCGGGTCACCCCCCAGGCCGCGCCAAACGCCAGCCCGACAGCCAGCATGTACCCTGCCTCAGCGACCACCGAGCATCTCCTTCAAACCGTCCGCCAGCGCAACCCGGGCCTGCCAGCCCAGCTCCGTCCGGATCCGCTCGGACGAGTAGCAGGCCGACCCGAGGAGGCGGTCGAGGACCTCGCCGTTGAAGGGCAGGTGCAGCCCCGCCAGCCCGCCGCACCCATCTGCCAGCCACGCCGCGGCCTGCAGCAGCCGGGCCGGAACCGCCCAGGCGATCGGCGCGAGCCCCATCACCCGGCGCAGTTCATCGTACAGGGCCCGCCCGGAACACGCGATCGGGTGGGCCAGGATGTAGGTCCGGCCGGCCGCCCGCGGATCGGACGCCACCACGCGTAACGCGCTCACCACGTCATCCACGTGGATCACGGAACGCCGGTTGCCCGTCTCCGGCAGCGGCGGAAAGCATCCTCGCCGCACGAGACGCGCCATCCGCTCGAGATTGCCGCGCCCGCCGGCGCCGTAGACCATCACCGGCCTGAGGATCACGACGTGGAGTCCATGCCGGCCCCCCGCCTCGAGGAGGGCCGCCTCGGCCGCCCGTTTGGCTGCGCCATAGGCACCCTCCGGTGCGGCGGACCACGTCTCGTCGGCCTGCGCGTCACCGGGCTCCCCGGCGGCCTTGACGCTGGACAGGAACACCAGCCGCCGCACACCTGCGGCCGCTGCGGCGTCGATCAGACGGACGCTGCCCTCGAAATTCACCGCCCTGTGACGGGCAATCTCGTCCGCAGCATGGGTCTTGAATGCATGGGCATGGCCTGCACAGTGGAACACCGTCTCCACCCCTTCGCACGCGCGGGCCAGCGCTGTCACGTCGGTCACGTCGCCCTGCACCTCGGAAGGCGCGGCCGGCGTCTGGCGGGTGAGCACCCGCGGGCAGGCGCCGTCGGCCTGCAGCGCGGTCACCAGGCGCCGACCGATGAAGCCGCGCCCGCCGGTGACGAGGATACGTCCGCTCAAAACTCCACCCGCAGACGCAGGAAACTGGCAAAACGCGGCACGCCGCCCGGCGTCAGGCTTCGGTAGCGATAGGTCACCCGGCTGCCCAGCGCGGGCGGGTCGCGGCGCACGGCGTCGCTGAAGCCGCTGCCAAGGCGAAAGCGCACGCCGTCCGGCGTCTCCACCTCAAGCGCGCCAAGGCGCCCGCTGAAGCGCCCCTTGCCCGGAAGATGGGCGATCACCGTGGCCTCGGCGTCAAGCTGGGGCTTGAGCTTGAGCAGCGCGTCATGACGGCCGGTCAGGTAGGGTGCGTCGTCCCGGTGCAGCATCAGCCCTTCACCGCCTGCGCGTACCACCGCGTCAAGGCGGGCCTGCAGGGCCGGCCGGTCCGGCACGCGGAACTGCGCGACGGCCTGCAGCCAGGGCACATCGGCGCGGGCGACGATCTCGCGGATCCGGGCTGCCCGGTCCGTGAAACTGCCGGCACCGCCGGGAAGCTCGAACACCATCAGGCGCACACGCCGCCACTCATCGTCCCGCGCGGGTTGGCGGCGCACCGCGGCCGCCAGCGCATCGAAGGTCCCGCGCCCCATCCACAGTTCGCCGTCGAGGGGCTCGGGAGGCAGACCGGCAATGAACCACGCCGGCGCCGGCACCTCGCGACCGCTGCGGAAGCGCAGGGTCTGGCCGTCCCATATGGCGCGGGCGCCATCAAGCTTCTCGCTGACCCAGTAACGGGTCACGTCCACATCGCCGTGCAGCACCTCGGCCAATAACAGGGGCGGGGGCGTCGCCGCCTGCGCGCGCCCGAGCATGACGCCGGCGAGCAGCGCCAAACCTGCCTTGAGTCCGCGGCGGCGGCGCTGATCAAGATCATTCATCGCCATGTCCATCCGTGCAGTCCATAGAAGCGCGCCGCGCTCTGCATGAAGAGGCGGACGTGATGCCAGCCCTTGCGCGCCGCGTGACCGCCATGATGCACCACCCGGACCGCCGGCACATATGCGATCCGTGTAATCCGCGCGACCCGCAGGCTCAGGTCGAAATCCTCGAAATACAGGAAGAATCGCGGATCGAAGCCGCCCACACGGCGCAAGACGTCCGCGCGAAAGAACATGCAGGCCCCGCTGACGAGGGGTGGATCCCACACCACGGCATCACCGATCACGTCCTGCATCTCATAGCGCGCCAGCCGTGCGGCAAAACGGCGCCGCAGCCACGCCGGCGCAAAACCACGCAGGAACAGATCGAACACCGCCGGCCGGCGCTTGCACAGATACTGGATACGGCCATCGTCCCAGCGCGCCGCGGGGACCACGAGCCCGCATTCCGGGTGCCCGCGCAGGAAATCACGCGCCGCGCGCAGGGCGTCCGGCGCCATTTCCAGATCGGGATTGAGGATCAGGTGGATGTCCCCCGCCCCGGCCAGGCTGAGGTTGTGGCCGCAGCCGAAGCCGACGTTGCCGTGACCGGTGAGGACATGCGCGGTCCAGTCGGCGGGCCAGCGCAGGGACGCCATGATCGCGGCGCCACCGCCATTGTCGATGAGGAAAAGCTCGGGCGTGAGCGCGGCCTCCCGACACGCCTCGCCGAGCGCATCGAGCGTCGCCTGCAGCAGCCGGGCATCCGGCCGGTACAGCACGATGCTGACGGTCAGACGGTCCATTTCCACCCGTCGTGGTTCGGCCGCGCCGGGCGAACCGTCGCCCGGCATGCTTCAGACATCAGACCTTGTAGTAGCTGCGATACCACTCGACGAAACGACCGATACCCACGTCCACGGGCGTCGCCGGCACGAAGCCGGTCCACGCGTTGAGGGCGTCGGTGTTGGCGTAGGTCGCCGGCACGTCGCCATCCTGCAGGGGCAGGAAGTTCTTTTCGGCGGTCTTGCCCAGCGCCTTCTCGATGGCCTCGACGAAGCTCATCAGCTCCACCGGGTTGTTGTTGCCGATATTGAACACGCGGAAGGGCGAGTTGCTGGTACCGGGATCGGGGGTGTCGGCGTCGTAGGCCGGATTGGGTTCTGCCACCCGGTCGAGGGTGCGGACCACGCCCTGGACGATGTCGTCCACGTAGGTGAAGTCACGCTTCATCTTGCCGTGGTTGAACACGTCGATGGGCCGCCCTTCGAGAATCGCCTTGGTGAACAGGAACAGGGCCATGTCCGGACGCCCCCACGGGCCATACACCGTGAAGAAGCGCAGCCCGGTCGTGGGCAGGCCGAACAGATGGCTGTAGGTGTGGGCCATCAGCTCGTTGGCCTTCTTGGTGGCGGCGTACATGCTCACCGGGTGATCCACACTGTCATGCTCCGAGAAGGGCATGCGGGTATTGCCGCCGTAGACGCTGGAGCTGCTGGCATACACGAGGTGCTCGACCTGACTGTGGCGACAGCCTTCGAGGATGTTCATGAAGCCGACGAGGTTGCTGTCCACATAGGCATGGGGATTGATCAGCGAATAGCGCACACCGGCCTGGGCGGCCAGATGGATGACGCGGTCGAACTTCTCCTCGGCGAACAGCTTGGCCATGCCGTCCCGGTCGGCCACGTCCATCTTCACGAAGCGGAAGTTCTCGTGGGGCGTGAGGCGCGCCAGACGGTTGTGCTTGAGCGCGACCTCATAGTAATCGTTGAGGTTGTCGAGACCGACCACCTGATCGCCGCGCGCCAGCAGGAGCTGGCTGGTATGCATGCCGATGAAACCGGCTGCGCCGGTGACGAGAATTTTCATGGTCGAAGATAACCGGACGGAATAATTCGAACAATCGGGCCGACATTTCCGGCCGACCCGGCGACAGGCCCGCATTCTGGCACGGTTGCATTGCAGCGTAAATCGCACACAGGAGTGCTCCGTGCGGTCTGTAACGACCTTATACTTCCGCCTGTTGGCATATCGGGCCAGGCAGCTTGATCCTGCGATTCCTGTACACCCTTCTCTGGTTGCTGGCTGCACCGTTCATCGTGCTGCGCCTGGTCTGGCGTGCCCGTCGGCAACCGGAATACCTCCAGCACCTCGGGGAACGCCTGGGCCGCTATCCCCAGCGCCTGTCGCTGCCCGTCATCTGGATCCATGCGGTCTCGGTCGGCGAGACCCGCGCCAGCGCCCCGCTGGTTCAGGCGCTGCTGGACGCCTACCCGGATCACAGCCTCCTCCTCACCCACATGACGCCCACGGGCCGCGCCACCGGCGAGGAGCTCTTCGGGCGCTTTGCGCCACGGGTTCAGAGTGCTTACCTGCCCTATGATCTGCCCTGGGTCATGCGCCGCTTCCTGCGCCACTTCCGTCCCAGCATGGGCATCCTGATGGAAACCGAGGTGTGGCCCAACCTGGTGGAGACCTGCCGCCGCCGCCATATTCCCCTGGCCCTCGTGAACGCGCGCATGTCTGAACGCTCCGCCCGCGGCTACCGCCGCGCCGGCCCCCTCGCCCGCGAAGCCTTCGCCCACCTGAGCGTGATCGCTGCCCAGACCGAATCCGACGAGAACCGCATGTCCGCCCTGGGCGCGCGCTATCTCAAGGTCACGGGCAACATCAAGTTCGACATCATGCCGCCGACCACGATGCAGGCGCTCGGCCACGAATTCCGCAACCGCTTCGGGCCGCGTCAGGTGCTCCTGGCCGCCAGCACCCGCGAAGGCGAAGAAGAACTGCTGCTGGAAACCTTCGCCCGTCTGTGCCCGCCGGAAGTACTGCTGGTGCTGGTCCCGCGACATCCGCAACGCTTCGGCGAAGTCGTCAAGCTCGTGCGCAAGGCCGGCCTGGGCCTGCAACGCCGCTCCAGCAACGATCCGGTGCTGGCGGACACGCGGGTCTGGCTGGGCGATTCCATGGGTGAGATGTTCGCCTACTACCACGCATCGGACGTGGCCCTCATCGGCGGCTCGTGGCTGCCCCTGGGTGGCCAGAACCTCATCGAGGCCTGCGCGGTGGGCTGCCCGGTCGTGGTGGGCCCCCACACCTTCAACTTCTCCGCCGCCGCCGAGCAGGCCATCGAAGCCGGAGCGGCAGTACGCGCCAGCGACATGGACGACGGCATCGGCGTCGCGCTGCAGATCCTCCAGGATCCCGCCCGCCGCAGCGCCATGGGCGCCGCCGGACAGGCCTACGCGCAGACCCACCGGGGCGCCACGGAGCGCACCCTCGACCTCATCACGCCGCTGCTGCGGGCTGCACGACCGCGCCGTTGAGGCGCCCCAGCGCGGCTTGACGGGCGTCCTCCGCGCGAGCCGTCAGCCCACGGGTTTGAGCAGATAGTCCAGCGCCCAGCCGGCGAAGATCGCCCCACCCACCCAGTTGTTGTGCAGGAAGGCCCTGAAGCAGTTCGCCCGGTCCCGCCCGCGGATCAGGGTGAAGTGATAGCCCATCAGTCCCGCCGCCACCGCCAGTCCCGCCAGAAAGGCCGCACCCCGCCCGGTGTGGAGGCCGACCCAGGCCAGCAGGCCCAGCGTCACGGCGTAGCACAGCATCACGGCCGCCACGTCGAAGCGGCCGAAGGTGATCGCCGAGGTCTTGATGCCGATCTTCAGATCATCCGGGCGATCCACCATGGCGTACTCCGTGTCGTAGGCCACCGCCCAGAACACGTTGGCCAGCAACATCACCCAGGCCTCCACAGGCACCGCGTCCAGGCAGGCGGCAAAGGCCATCGGGATGCCGAAACCGAAGGCGATGCCCAGATAGGCCTGGGGAATCGCCAGGAAGCGCTTGGTGAAGGGGTAGCTGCCTGCCAGAAACACCGCCGGCACGCTGAGCAGCAGGGTCAGCGTGTTGAGGGGCAGCACGAGCAGGAAGGACACCAGCGCCAGCACCGCCGCCAGCACCAGCGCCTCGGCCGGACGTACCCGCCCGGCCGCCAGCGGGCGGTTGCGCGTGCGCTCCACGTGGCCGTCGAAATTGCGGTCGGCGTAATCGTTGATGACGCAGCCGGCGGAGCGCATCAGCACCGTGCCGAGCACGAAGATCCACACGATGAAAGGGGACGGCCGTCCGCCCCCGGCCACCCACAGCGCCCACAGGGTCGGCCACAGCAGCAGCAGGATGCCGATGGGCTTGTCGAGGCGCATCAGCTTTTCGTATTCGGACAGGCGTTCGGCAAAGGTCATGGGGCCAGGCTCCGGATCGCGGGCAGGAAGACTTCGGTGATCAGCAGCGGCGAACCGGCCCGCCGGAAGGCCGAGCGGCGCGCCCACAGGGCTGGCAGATCGCTCCGCCCGGTGGCCGCGGCGGCCCGGTGCCAACGGGTGTCGCGGGGATCGAGACGGGCCGCCTCCAGGGGCGAGCGACGTACCCGCGGGTCGTCGAAGAGCACCGCGGCCAGGGGCCGTCCGCCCAGATGACGGAGCAGGTGCCAGGCCGCCGGCACGGTGCTGGCGGCCACCAGGGAGCGGGCGAACACCACCGGCGCCCCGTCGGCCAGCAGGAGCACCTCCCGCTGCCACAGCTCACCGTGGCGATGCACGCCCAGCGCGGCCAGCTCGTCCGGCAAGGGCCGGCCCTTGCCCTGGGACACCAGGTGCAGGGAGAAGGTGCCGCAGCGTGCACGGATGCGCGCGGTGAGCGAACTGTCGTCGCTGAGCCAGCCCCGCAAGGGTCGGGGAGCGCGGCTGGCGGTCATGCGGAAGGGATCGCGGCCCGGAAAGTGGGCAAGGGTCATGGAGCGGCGGAGCACGGGGTCAGGCGGTGGGGATAACGGCGGCAGCGGCGCCATTGTAGGGCGTTTGCCGGCGCCCGAGAATGGCCGCCACGCGGGCGTCGGCCCGCCGTCCTCACGCCTTGAGCAGCGCGGCGCGACCGCCGAACCAGCGGGCGGTGATCGCATCCGCCACCGCCGGCGCGTCCCGCAGCAGGGTTTCCGCCAGGTCCCGCGCCACCGCCACCAGATCCGCATCGGCCTCCAGGTCCGCGTGGCGCAGCAGCGGCACGCCGCTCTGGCGGGCACCGATGAACTCGCCCGGACCGCGGATGCGCAAGTCTTCGCGGGCGATGACGAAGCCGTCCGCATGTTCGTAGATGGCCTTGAGACGCTCCCGCCCGGTCTGGGACAGGGGCTGGGCGTAAAGCAGGATGCACGCCGAGGCATGGGCGCCACGCCCGACCCGCCCGCGCAGCTGGTGCAGCTGGGCCAGGCCGAAGCGCTCGGCATGCTCGATCACCATCAGGCTGGCGTTGGGCACATCCACGCCCACCTCGATCACCGTGGTGGCCACCAGCACGTGGATCTCGCCCGCCACAAAGGCCGCCATGG
Organism: Rhodocyclaceae bacterium; assembly: GCA_035335645.1. Lineage (GTDB taxonomy): Bacteria > Pseudomonadota > Gammaproteobacteria > Burkholderiales > Rhodocyclaceae > Zoogloea. Next base: position 10,914 of record DAOQMM010000096.1, read on the forward strand.
TGGCGGATTTCTCGTCGTTCCGGAAGCGGCCGTGGACCAGCCCGACCTTCAGGTCCGGCAGCGCCGCGGCGAGCAGGGCGAAACTCTCTTCGGCGGTCTTGAGCTGCAGCGCCTCCGACTCCTCGATCAGCGGACACACCCAATAGGCCTGGCGCCCCGCCACGCAGGCATCGTGCACGCGGCGGATCACCTCGTCCCGGCGCGCCTCGGCCACCAGCTTGGTGACGATGGGCGTGCGGCCGGGCGGCAGCTCATCCACCACGGAGACATCCAGGTCAGCGTAATAGCTCATGGCCAGGGTGCGCGGGATGGGCGTGGCGGACATCATCAGCATGTGGGGCGCACCGCCACGACCTTTCTCGCGCAGCGCCAGGCGCTGACGCACGCCGAAGCGGTGCTGCTCGTCCACCACCGCCAGGGCCAGACCGGGCAGGCTCACCGGGTCTTCGATGAGGGCGTGGGTGCCCACCGCCAGCAGCAGTTCGCCGGCCGCCAGGCGAGCGATCAGGGCCTCGCGCTCGCGCTTGCGACGACTGCCCGACAGCCAGGCCACCTCCAGCCCGAGAGGCGCGAGCCAGCCGGCGAGTTTGCGGTAGTGCTGCTCGGCGAGGATCTCGGTGGGCGCCATGAGCACCGCCTGCCGACCGTTCTCCGCCGCCCGCAGCATGGCCAGCGCGGCCACGCAGGTCTTGCCGCTGCCCACATCGCCCTGGAGCAGGCGCTGCATGGGATGTGCGGCCGCCAGGTCGCGGGCGATCTCGTCCCAGGCGCGACGCTGGGCGCCGGTGAGGCTGAAGGGTAGCTCCGTCAGCAGGGCGCGGGTCAGGGTATCGACGGCCGGCAGCGGCGGGGCGTTCTTGGCACGCCGCGCGGCGTAGGCGCGGCGCAGGGAGATCTGCTGGGCGAGGAGTTCGTCGAGCTTGATGCGCTGCCAGGCGGGGTGGTGGCGGTCTTCCAGCTCCACTGCGGCGAGCGACGGCGGCGGCGCGTGGAGCAGGTGCAGGGCGTCCGGCAGGGCCATCAGGTCGAGGCGCCGGACCACCTCGTCCGGCAGATCCTCGCGGGGCGGATGATGGCGCATGGCGCCACCGATGAGCTTGCGCAGGGCCGACTGGGCCAGCCCGGCGGTGGTCGGATAGACCGGCGTGAGGCTCTCCGGCAAGGACTCGCCCTCGGCCACGGGGCGCACGCGGGGGTGGATCATCTCGGCGCCGAAGAAGCCCGGACGGACTTCGCCGAACACCCGCAGGCGCGCCCCCGGCGCCAGCTGCTTCTGCTGGCTGGGGTAGAAATGCACGAAGCGCAGACTCACCTCGCCGCTGGCATCCGCCGCCCGCGCCACGAGCTGACGCCGCGGACGCAGTTGCACCTCGCAGTGCAGCACCGTCACCTCGCACTGGGCGGCGCAGCCGGGCCGCACGTCGGCCAGCATCGTGACGCGGGTCTCGTCCTCGTAGCGCAGGGGCAGGTGGAGGATCAGGTCCTGTGGCCCGAAGATGTCCAGCCTGGCCAGACGGCCGGCCAGTTGCGGACCGACGCCCGGCCAGCCCCGCGGCCCGGGGCCCGTTTCGGGCGGCGGGGCGCTCACCGGTGGCTCAGCCCAGCACGAGCACGGCGTCCGCCTCGACGAGGGCGCCGCGGGGCAGCTCCTTCACGCCGACGGCCGCGCGGGCGGGGAAGGGCTCGCTGAAGTAGCGGGCCATCACCTCGTTCACCTTGGCGAAATGGGCCAGATCGGTGAGGTAGAGGTTGAGCTTGACCACGTCGGCGAGGGACGCACCGGCCGCCTCGGCCACCGCCTTCAGGTTCTCGAAGACACGCACGGTCTGGGCCTCAAAGCCGTCCATCAGCTGCATCGTGGCCGGGTCCAGGCCGATCTGGCCCGACAGGTAGACGGTGTCGCCGGCGCGCACGGCCTGGGAATAGGTACCGATGGCGGCGGGGGCGTGGGGTGTGGCGATGATCTGCTTGGGCATGGGGGTGGGCTCCGAGGGGTCAACACGGCCGCGTAAGCGATCACGCGGCACGCAAAGCCGCGAGTGTACGGTGCGGCCCCGCCCGTCGGGAAGCCCGCTCCCGCACGAGGCCCCGGCGCGCACCTCCGCACAGCGCCTGAAACCGCCGGTCCGACACGCCCGCAGGCCCGTTCGTCCCCAGGCGCACGTCGTTGCGATGCCTTACGGGAAGGGCCCGACGATGCCCTGACCTATGACTTTCGTCATATCAGACGATCAAGTCGGGCTGCATGCTGCCGTTAGTCGACGACGTACTCACCCGAAATGATCTTCCCCCATGATCCGGACCCGCTTCCGCGCTGACGACTTCGCCATACTCGTCGCCCTCGCCACCAGCGCGGGCGGCATTGCCTCGGCCGCGCTCGGCGGCCCCGCGGGCCTGTCCCTGGTTGCCGGCACCTTCACGGTGGTGGCCCTGGTCACGGCCATGATCGTCAGCCGGCGCGCCCGCGAACGCTGGCGTCAGCAACAGCAGGCCCAGCGGGAGTCGATCGACAGCAGCGTGCGCGAATACGACATGCTGTGCGATCAGATCGCGGTCCAGAGCGGCTTCCAGTACGAACGCCTGCGGGAATCCCTGGGGCAGATGCAGGACGTGGTGAGCAGCGCAGCCAGCAAGCTCGGTGGCAGCCTCGCCGGCGGCCAGGGGGGCAATTCCCGCGACCAGCTGCGCCATCTGGTGGACGAACTGCTGTCCCTCGCCGCCGAGGAAGAGCGCGCCCTGCAGGAATCCGGGCTGGAGCGCTTCGCCGCGGAGACCCGCGACGCCTTGCGCGACTTCGTCGGTACCGTGGAGCGCCTCAAGGCCAGCGGCAGCGACATCGCCGAGCGCTTCGGCGCAATGCGCGGCAAGGTGGATGCGGTCACGCGCCTGATGACCGAGGTCAATCAGATCAACAGCCAGACCGAACTGCTCGCCCTCAACGCCGCCATCGAGGCGGCCCGCGCGGGTGAGGCGGGGCGCGGCTTTGCGGTCGTCGCCGACGAAGTGCGCAAACTGGCCCAGCGCACCGAGACCTTCAGCGATCAGATCGCGACCCTCCTCACGGACATCCACGCCTCCATCGACGACGTGGGCCGCGCCGTGGATGTCACGGCCGCCACCGACGTGAGCAAGGCGCGCTCATCCGAAGCGAGCGTGTCCGCAATGGGGCTGGAGATGAGCGAACTGAACGCCCGCGCCATGGTTCAGTCGCGCCGCATCAGCGAACTCTCCGCCAAGATCCATCGCCTGGTGATGGAAGGCATCCAGTCCATGCAGTTCGAGGACATCGTCCGCCAGATCCTCGACAAGCTGCGCCAGCACACCGACTTCATGGGGCGTTACGCCCACGGCTTCTTCGACGCCCACCGGGATCCCGAACAGCGCGAGGCGACCTCCCGCATCCAGCGCCGCGTGGAGATCCTGCGCCAGCTGCTGGCCCAGTCCGAGCAGTCGAAGAAGGACATCCGCTTCGAGGCGGTCCAGCAGACCGCCGTGCATGCGGGCGAGGTGGATCTGTTCTGACGCCG
>DAOQMM010000097.1:0-14194 GCA_035335645.1 Rhodocyclaceae bacterium
ACGGCTGATCGTCGATCCGCTGACCTGCGCAGGCTATGCGGCCCTGGGCGTGGCGCCACGGCTGATCGTCGATCCGCTGACCTGCGCAGGCTATGCGGCCCTGGGCGTGGCGGCCGGGGCGCTGGGCGCGTGGTGGCCCGCGCGGGAGGCTGCCCGGGTGGCGCCGGCCCAGGCGCTCAAGGCCGCGGCGGACGAGGCATTGCCCGGCGGCAGCGGTCGGCCGTGGGCGGCGCTGACGCTGTGGTGTCTGGCGGCAGCGGCCTGCCTGCTCCCGCCCATCGGGGCGCTGCCCATCGGGGGGTACGGGGCCGTGGCCGGCATCCTGGCGGGGGCGATCCTGTTCCTGCCGACCATCGCCCGCGTCCTCTCCCGTTGTCTGCCGCGGCCGCGGAGCGTGGCGGGACGCCTCGCCGTCGCCCGTCTGGTGGCGGTGCCGGGCCATGTGGTGGTGGCCGCCGCTGGCGTGCTCACCAGCGTGGCGCTGGCGGCGGCCATGGCGATCATGGTGACCTCCTTTCGTGAGTCGGTGGACGCATGGCTGACCCAGCTGCTGCCAGCCGACATCTACGTGCGGGCCGGCCGGGCCGGCGCGGCGGGTGTCCTCGACGAGGCGCTGCAGGCGCGGCTGGCAGCGCTGAAGGGCGTGGCGGACGTGCGCTTCACGCGTCACGAGCAGCTGCGCCTGGACGGGCACGGCGCACCGGTGGCGCTGATCGCCCGGCCGGTGTCGGCGGACGGCGCCGGCTTGCCGCGGGTCGGGGGCCCGCGTGTCCCGTCCGGCGCGCCGGGCCTGTGGATCTCGGAGGCCATGGCGGATCTGTATGGCTGGCAGCCGGGCATGACGGTGACGCTGCCCCTGGCCGGGCGGGCCGTGACCTTGCCGGTGGCCGGCGTGTGGCGGGATTACGCGCGCCAGACCGGGTCCGTGCTGCTGGATCTGGAGGCCTACCGGCGCTTCACCGGTGACCGCCGGGTCCATGACGCGGCGCTCACCCTGGCGCCCGGCGCCTCGGCACCGGATGTGGTGCGGGCGGTGGCGGCGCTGGCGCCGGAGGGGAGCCTGGAGGTGAGCCGGCCGGGCGAGATCCGGGCGATCACCCTGGGCATCTTCGACCGGACCTTTGCCGTTACCTACCTGCTGGAGGCGGTGGCGGTGCTCATCGGCCTGGCGGGCGTGGCGGCGAGCTTTGCGGCCCTGGCGGCGGCCCGCCGGCGGGAATTCGGGATGCTCCGCCACCTGGGAGTGTCACGTCGTGAGATTGCCGCGATGCTGGCGCGGGAAGGGGCGCTGGCGGCCGGAGTGGGGGTGTTGGGGGGACTGCTCGCCGGCGGCGCCATCGCGCTGGTGCTGATCGAGGTGGTGAATCGGCAAAGTTTTCACTGGAGCATGGATCTGCACGTGCCGTGGGGGTCGCTGGCCGTGTTCGCGCTCACCCTGGTGGCCCTGGCTGCGCTCGCCGCGGTGGCCGCCGGCCGCCAGGCGATGCGCCGGGAGGCGGTGTGGGCGGTGCGGGAGGAGGGCTGATGCAGCGGCGATGGTTTCTCGGGGCGGTGCCGGGCCTGGCGATCGCGTGGGCAGGGCGGGCGCGGGCAGGGGCGGACGGATTCGCGCGGGTGGTGCCGGGGCGGCGCCTGAGTTTTCCGGCGGATCATGGCGCCCACCCGGCGTTTCGTACGGAGTGGTGGTATGTGACCGGATGGCTGACACTGCCGGACGGGCAGCCGCTGGGCTTCCAGACCACCTTCTTCCGGGTCCGGACCGGGATCGGGGAAGACAACCCCAGCGCCTTCGCGCCGCAGCAGCTGGTCCTGGCCCATGGGGCGCTTGCCGATCCGCGGCTGGGACATCTGCGTCATGCGGAACGGGTGGCGCGGATGGGCTTTGGCCGGGCTGGCTTCGAGACGTCCGCCTGCCGGGTCTGGGTGGGCGACTGGCGGTTCGAGCTGGACGGCGGGCGCTACCGGGCCCGCGTGCGGGGAGAGGGCTTTGCCTACGCGCTGGATTTCGAGCCGGACGGGGCGCCCGTGCTCAATGGCGTGGCGGGCTTCAGCGCCAAGGCCGCGGATCCGCGTCACGCCAGCTATTACTACAGCCGCCCGCAGCTGGCGGTCACCGGGCAGGTGACGCGCGAGGGTGTGGCGCAACGCGTCAAGGGGCTGGCGTGGCTCGATCACGAGTGGTCCAGCGAACTCCTGCCGACCGGGGCCCAGGGCTGGGACTGGATCGGCTTGAATTTTAACGACGGCACATCCTTGATGGCCTTCCGCCTGCGCGCCTCACGAGGCGAGCCCCTGGGCGCGTCGGCCACGCTGCGGACACGCACGGGCGTGCACACCGTGCCGGCGACGGCCGTGGCCTTTGAGCCTCTGCGCACCTGGACCTCCTCCCGTACCGGCATCCGTTACCCGGTGGCCTGGCGCGTGCGGGTTGCGGACCGGTTGATCGAGCTGCAGCCCCTGCTGGATGACCAGGAGCTGGACAGTCGCCGCTCCACCGGCGCGGTGTATTGGGAAGGTGCCGTGCGGGCGCTGGAAGGCGGCCGGGAGACGGGACGGGGTTACCTGGAGATGACGGGCTACGGCGATGCGATCCGGCTGGGTGCGCGGGGGGAGGAGGACGGGTCCGCGTGACCGGTCTGGATGAGAGCCGGCGCCAAAATAAATTTGCCTGATTGGTCTATTCGCGATAATAATTAGAAATCTCGAGAAAAATACGGGCGCCAGGATGGGTGACACCGTTGCACACGAGGAGGAGACCATGGGTGAACGTTATCGCGTCCACATCGAAAACAGCGGGGAGGACTACGTCTGCCCCACCGAACAGAGCCTCTTGCGCGGCATGGAAGTGCTGGGCCGGCGCGGGATTCCCGTCGGCTGTCGGGGCGGCGGTTGTGGGGTGTGCAAGGTGCACATTACCGCCGGCGATTACGAGGCGCGCAAGATGAGTCGTGCCTGCGTCAGCGAGGATGAAGAGCGTCACGGCGTGGTGCTGGCCTGCCGGGTCTATCCCCGCGGCGAGATTTCCCTGGAAGTGATCGGCAAGATGGCCCGCGCGATAGGGACGGCGGCGCCTGGTCCGGGCGACGTGTCCGGGGTCTGAGTCTTTCAGCCGGGAGCCCCGCCCCCGTCATCTCACCTCCCTCTCCCGACGGGGATCTCCACGGCTTTTCCTCGGCCGTCGCGCAATGCGACGGCCGATTTTTTTGGCGCCGGACGCGCTGGCAGAGGCCGGCGGCCGTCTGGGCGCGGTGCGGTGGCAATCATACGGGCGTCACGCAGGGCTTCCAGAATGGGCGCCATTCCAACTGTCGGTGGGGTTGCCCATGAATTCCTCAGCAGAAGCGGCCGTGCCTTCCGGCGCGGCGATCCGTCCCAATCTGGACCGGCCTTCGGGACTGGTCACCCGCTATGTCTTCCTGGCCGTGATGGCAGCCGGCCTGCTGTTCACCGGCTACAGCGTGTTTGCCGACATTGCCGAGAGCGGCGCGGTGGTCACGACCCTGTTGCCCTTCGTGCTCCTCGGCGTGGCACTGCTCATTGCCCTCGGCTTCGAGTTCGTCAATGGTTTCCATGACACCGCCAATGCGGTGGCCACGGTGATCTACACCCATTCCCTGCCGCCCCACGTGGCGGTGGTGTGGTCCGGCGTGTTCAACTTCATCGGCGTGCTGGTGTCCAGTGGCGCGGTGGCCTTCGGGATCATCTCCCTGTTGCCGGTGGAGCTGATCCTGCAGGTGGGCTCCAGCGCCGGCTTCGCGATGGTGTTCGCGCTGCTCATCGCGGCGATCCTGTGGAACCTGGGCACCTGGTGGCTGGGGCTGCCGGCGTCCTCGTCCCACACCCTGATCGGCTCCATCATCGGCGTCGGTGTGGCCAATGCGCTGATGCACGGGCGTGACGGTACCAGCGGCGTGGATTGGGCGCAGGCCACCAAGGTGGGCTATTCCCTCCTGCTGTCGCCGCTGGTCGGCTTCGGTTGTGCGGCTTTGCTGCTGCTGGCCCTGCGGGCCCTGGTGAAGAACCGGGCGCTCTACGAGGAGCCCAGGAGCGACGCGCCGCCGCCCTGGTGGATCCGCGGCATCCTGATCCTGACCTGCACCGGTGTGTCCTTTGCCCATGGGTCCAACGACGGCCAGAAGGGCATGGGCCTGATCATGCTGATCCTGGTGGGCACCGTGCCCCTGTCCTACGCCCTCAACCGGGCAATGCCGGCGAGTCAGGTGACCCAGTTCGCCGCGGTGGCCCACGTCACCCAGGACGCCCTGGTCAAGGCTGCGCCGGTGGCGCCGCCGGCCGAGCCGCGCAAGGTGCTGTCGGACTACATCCGGACCCATGAGGTGACACCGGAGGTGGTGCCGGCCCTCGCCGCGCTGACCGGCACCATCGGTGCGCAGGTGAAGGATTATCCGTCCCTGGCCAGGGTGCCGGCGGAATCCGTGCCCAACGTGCGCAACGACATGTACCTGGCGTCGGAGGCGATCCGCTTTCTTGAAAAGAGCGACCAGGTGAATTTCGACGCCGACGCCAAGGCCAACCTGAAGGCCTTCAAGGGCCAGCTCGATACGGCGACCAAGTTCATTCCCCTGTGGGTGAAGGTGGCGGTGGCCGTGGCGCTGGGCCTGGGCACCATGATCGGCTGGAAGCGCATCGTCGTGACCGTCGGCGAGAAGATCGGCAAGTCGCACCTGACCTACGCCCAGGGCGCGTCCGCCGAGCTGGTGGCGATGACCACCATCGGTGCCGCCGACCTGTTCGGCCTGCCGGTGTCCACCACCCACGTGCTGTCATCCGGCGTGGCAGGCACCATGGCCGCCAACAAGTCCGGCCTGCAGATGGCCACCATCCGCAACCTGCTGATGGCCTGGGTGCTGACCCTGCCGGCGGCGATCCTCCTGTCGGGCAGCCTGTACTGGCTGTTCGCCCACCTGTTCTGAGCCGTACGAGGAATGAAAGCATGAGCACATCGCACCCGGTCGATCAGGAGGAACTGTTGCGCCGTCTGCAGCGCGACCTCATCGATGGCTACGACGAAGAACTGGAGATGGAGATCGAGGACCGGCCGTGGACCGATCCAATGCAGCCGATTGCCGTCGATGAAGCCGAGGCCGAGGCCCACCGCCAGCAGCGCCACCGCTACTTTCAGGATCTGTTCCGCCTGCAGGGTGAGCTGGTCAAGCTGCAGGACTGGATCGCCACCACCGGCCAGCGTGCCGTGATCCTCTTCGAGGGGCGCGATGCGGCGGGCAAGGGGGGCGTCATCAAGCGCGTGGTGCAGCGCCTCAACCCGCGGGTGTGCCGCACCGTGGCGCTGCCGGCGCCGTCCGACCGGGAGCGCACCCAGTGGTATTTCCAGCGCTACGTGGCCCATCTGCCGGCGGCCGGTGAGATGGTCCTCTTCGACCGCAGCTGGTACAACCGGGCTGGCGTGGAGAAGGTGATGGGCTTCTGCTCGGACGACGAGTACGAGGAGTTCTTCCGCTCGGTGCCGGAATTCGAGCGCATGCTGGTGCGCTCCGGCATCAAGATTGTGAAGTACTGGTTCTCTATCACCGACGACGAGCAGCAGCTGCGCTTCCTGAGCCGCATCCACGATCCCCTCAAGCAATGGAAGCTGAGCCCCATGGACATGGAATCGCGGCGTCGCTGGGAGGATTACACCCGCGCCAAGGAGATCATGCTGGAGCGCACCCATATCCCCGAGGCACCCTGGTGGGTGGTCCAGGCGGTGGACAAGAAGCGGGCGCGCCTGAACTGCATCCACCATCTGCTGCAGCAGTTCCCCTACGAGGAGATCCAGCGCCCGCCGGTGCTCCTGCCGGCGCGGGAACGCCATGAGGACTACCAGCGCAGCGCCGTCCAGTCGGACCTGTTCGTGCCGGAGATCTATTGAGCGTGATGGACGACGACGATGCCCCGGTACAACGGTGGGGCACGGGGCGCCGATGAGTTCGGCCGCCCTCACCGCCTATGGCGCGGACCCTTCGGGGCTGGTGTATGGCTACGTGTTCACGGCGGACGGCGTCGGCCGCCAGGTGGACACGGCGGCGGCGGGCGCCTGGCTGGCCGAGCGGGATGCCCGTCCGGGCGAATTCATCTGGTTGCACCTGACCGGTGTACAGGCCGCCACGATGAATTGGCTGCAGAGCCACCTGGAACTGTCGGAGGATTTCACCGATGCCCTCAAGGAAGGCTCCCGCAGCACGCGCATCGAGCTGGTCCATGCCAGCCTGATCGCCGTCATCAACGACGTGGTCTATGACCTGAGCCGCGAGAACACCCTGCAGGTGGCGACCCTGTGGATGAACGTGACGCCCCGCTGCCTGGTGAGCGTGCGCATCCAGCCCCTGCGCTCGGTGGATCGGCTGCGCGCCGCGGTGAAGGCGGGCGAGACCTTCGGCAGCCCGCTGGCGCTGGTGATCCACCTGCTGCGGGAACAGGCCGACATGCTGGTGCACATCATCCGCAGCGCCACCGAGAAGGTGGACGGGGTGGAGGACAAGTTCCTCCTCGGGCGCCTGCCCGAGCGGGCAGCGCTGGGCGGCATCCGTCGCGACCTGGTGCGCCTGCAGCGTCTGCTGGCGCCGGAGCCGGCCGCCTTGTTCCGTCTGCTGAACCGTCCGCCGGCCTGGGTGAGCGCCGGTGACACCCAGGATCTCCAGCAGTCGACGGAAGAGTTCTCCGTGGTGCTGCGGGACATGGCCGGCCTGCAGGAGCGCATCAAGCTGCTCCAGGAAGAGATCGTCGCCCACATCGGCGAGCGCACCAACCGCAGCGTCTTCGTGCTGACCGCGGTGACCGTGATTGCCCTGCCCATCAACCTGACGGCGGGCCTCTTCGGCATGAACGTGGGTGGCATTCCGCTGGCGGAGGATCCGGAAGGGTTCTGGCGGGTGCTCCTGCTGGTGCTGCTGATGACCGCCGGTGCGGCCTGGTACGCCTTCCGGCGCGGGCCCGAGTAGGGCACCGGCCCAGCGGCCGGGCGTGGCGTGCCGGACGCGCCTCCGCGCCGGGCGGCCATCCCTGCAAGGGGGCTTTCAGGCGAGGGGCTTTTCCCGCTTCAGGCGGTAGCTGAACTGGGGTCGGGTCAGGCCCAGCAGCCGCGCGGCACCGGACAGGTTGCCCTGCTGGCGCTGCATGGCCTCGCGGAGCAGGGCGGCTTCCAGGTCGTCGAGGGAAATCCCAGACGCGAACACTGCGTCGCACAGGGCGCTGACGTCCGGGGCGGCGTCCGCTGTCGCCGGGCGCAGGCCGCCGCTGGCGTCCACGCGATCCTCGCTGCAGGGCGAAATGTCGAGGCCCGCGAAGAGGTGTTCGGCCTCGATCCAGCCGTCGTGGGCGGCGAGGATCACGCCCCGTTCCATCATGTTCTCCAGTTCCCGCACGTTGCCCGGCCACTTGTGGGCCTTGAGGGCGCGCAGGGCCTTGTCGGTGACGCCCTTGAGTCGCTTGGCGTGGACGGCGCAGAAGCGCTCCAGCATCGCGTGGGCCAGGGGGGGGATGTCAGAGACCCGCTCGCGCAAGGGGGGGATGACCACCGGGTAGACGTTGAGGCGGTAATACAGGTCGCTGCGGAAGCGGCCGTCCCGCACGGCCGCCTGCAGGTCCACGTTGGTGGCGGCCACCAGGCGGATGTTGATCTTGCGCGGGCGGTCGTCGCCGAGGCGCTCCACCTCGCCGTCCTGGAGCACGCGCAGGAGCTTGGCCTGGGCGGCGAGGGGCATCTCGCCGACCTCGTCGAGGAACAGGGTGCCGCCGTCGGCCCGCTCGAACTTGCCGGCGCGGGAAGCGTGGGCGCCGGTGAAGGCGCCCTTCTCGACGCCGAAGAGCTCTGACTCGATCAGGTCGTGGGGCAGGGCGGCGCAGTTGACGGCGACGAAGGGCGCGTCCCGGCGGCTGCCCAGTTCGTGCAGGGCGCGGGCGAAGCGCTCCTTGCCGACGCCGGTCTCGCCCAGCAGCAGCACGGTCACCTGGGTGGGGGCGGCCTTCTTGATGAGGGTGTAGGCGTGCTGGAAGCTCGCCGAGGCGCCGATGAGGCTGGGGATCTGGTGGCTGGCGCCGAGGGTTGAGCGCAGGGTGTCCACCTCGTCGCGCAATTCCAGGATGCGGCCGACGACGGCGGTGTCGTCGTAGTAGCGCAGCAGCTCGGCGGCGTCGGGCCATTCTTCGGCCGGCTTGCCAACGATGCGGCAGGTGTTGGCGCCTGCGGCCGCGCATTCCACCTCGCGGAACAGGATGAAGCGCCCCATGAAGCAGGACGAATAGCCCGAGGCATAGCCGATCTGCATCCAGCACACCGGGTGGTCGGCGGGGCCGAATTCCCGTACATGGGCATCCACTTCCCAGGAGTTCTTCCACAGCAGTTCGCCGTAGAAACTGCCGGTGTCCGGGTTCATGTCGAGGCGGATCGGTTCGACCTGCACGCTGCCTTCCAGCATGTGGAGCTGGGGGCCGACGCAGAAGGCGTCGAGCATGTCACGGGAGCCGCGCACCTTGCGGGCCAGCTCGGCGTCACGCATGCCGGCGCCGAAGCCCATGCGGGTCAGCACGCGACGGGCCTGGTCCTCGCCGACCGAGTGGATGAGCTCCTTGCGCAGGGCCTGCATGGTGGTCACCTGGAGCAGCAGCATGCGGCTCTCGCCCAGCCAGATCAGGCCGTCGTCCGCCGAAAAGCGGATGAGCTCCCGCAGGTCCTTGTTCTCCGGGTACTTGATGGTCACCGTTGTGTCTCCTCCGTACGCCGTGCCGGCGCGCATGGGTGGTCCCATGTCTGATGTCGCCCGTCCGGGGATCGGGGCGGGGGTGGCGGGGCCTGTGCCGCACCAGAGGGGGTGGTGGGCAGATTGTCGCTGCCGCTATCGTACAAAATCTCGAGATTTTATGCAATCCACCGGACGATATGGATCCGGCGTGATCGCGGTTCCACGACGCCGTGTGAGGTTTCAAGGCCGTGGGGCCTGCCCGCCATCCTGCCGGAGATTGTCCTCCGATAGGCGTGACGCAGTGTGCATCTGTGTGACGTGCAGCCCGTGCGTGGCGCTTCCGTGCCCTGCAGCGGACGTCCGAGCGCTTGGCCGCGCGGCCATGTTGCGGTGCGCAAGTCTTTGTTGCAACGCGAAAAAGTGGCTTCACGATTTCAGCAGCCAGGGTTGAACCATTTAATCAATTGATCAATGCAATCGCAGTGTTTATCCGCAAATCTCGAGAATATTATGTTTAATCCGAGATAAATCAGCAGCTTGCCGACACTGGCACAGGGCTTGATTACATGGGGCCGGACTCGACAAAAGTGAATCAAGGGGACGACCGACATGAAATCAGACACGCCGGCAGTCGATGTGAACCGGAAGTTCGTGCGCCTGGTGGAACGACGCGCGAACGGGCTGGTGGAGTTCGAGTTCTCCATCGGCGATCCGGAGCTGTTCGTGGAAATGCTGCTGCCCGCCACCGCCTTCGAGGAGTTCTGCGCGGTGAATCGGGTGGAAATCCTTGAAGGGTCCCGTCCGCACGAGGCCGGTTCCGACTGGGACTGGTCCCTGCACGAGGCCACGCACCAGCGCTTCCGCTGAGGTCCGCAGCCGCGGACATCCAACACAAGACACAGGAGGAGACACCATGCAGATTGACTTGAGGACCGTGGCGATCAACCCGCTGCGCCAGACCTATGACCACATCGCCCGACGCATCGGGCCGGACAAGGCGGCGTCGCGGTACCAGGAAGGCACCCTGGACCTGCAGGCCACCCACAACTTCCATTACCGCCCGACCTGGGACCCCGATCACGAGATCTTCGACGCCTCGCGCTCGGCGATCCGCATGGCCGACTGGTACGCCTTCAAGGATCCGCGCCAGTTCTACTACGGCGCTTACACCCTGGCCCGCGCCAAGCAGCAGGACACCGCCGAGGCGAATTTCGACTTTGTCGAGAACCGGGGCCTTGCCGCGACCCTGCCGGAAGACCTGCGCGCCACCGTGCTGGCGGTGCTGCTGCCGCTGCGCCATGTGGCCTGGGGCGGCAACATGAACGGCGCCTTCATCGCCGCCTACGGCTATGGCACGGCGCTGACCCAGCCCAGCCTGTACCACGCGATGGATCAGCTCGGCATCGCCCAGTACCTCACCCGCGTCGGTCTGCTGCTGGGCGACGACCCCTCCGTGCTGGACGACGCCAAGACGCGCTGGATGGAGGACGGCGTGTGGCAGGGCCTGCGCCGCTACGTGGAAGACACCTTCGTGCTGAAGGATCCGTTCGAGCTCTTCGTGGCCCAGATGGTGGCCCTGGACGGACTGCTCTACCCGCTGGTGTACGAAACCATCGTCGATGACGTCCTCTCCGCCAACGGCGGCACTGCCGTGGCGATGCTCACCCAGTTCATGACCGAATGGTTCGCCGAGACCCGCAAGTGGGTGGACGCCACCGTCAAGGCCGCGGCCGCCGAATCTCCCGAGAACAAGGCGCTGCTGGAAAAGTGGATCGGCCACTGGCGCGACCGTGCGGCCGCTGCCCTGATGCCAGTGGCCCAGATCGCCCTGGGGTCCCAGGCCGACGCGGTGACCAGCGAGCTCGTGTCCCAGTTCAACACCCGCCTGGCCAAGGCCGGCGTCAGCCTGTGAGAGGAAGCGGCATGTCCAAGGTATTCATCGCCCTGCAAACCAATGACGAGACCCGCCAGATCATCGACGCGATCCTCGCCGACAACCCCCACGCCATCGCGGTCAATCAGCCCGCCATGGTGAAGATCGATGCGGAGGGCTCCCTCGTGGTACGCCGCTCCACCATCGAGGAACTCCTCGGTCGCGACTACGACCTGCAGGAACTGCACATCAACCTGATCTCCCTCACCGGTCACGTGGACGAGACCGACGAGGAGCTGACCCTCAGCTGGAACGCCTGAGACACACGGAGACACGCACATGGACATGAAAGTCAGCAAGAAGAAGCTGGGCCTCAAGGAAAAGTACCAGCACATGACCCGCGGCCTGGGCTGGGAGACCAGCTACCAGCAGATGGACGACGTGTTCCCGTACGCCAAGTACGAGGGCATCAAGATCCATGACTGGGACAAGTGGGAAGACCCGTTCCGCCTCACCATGGACGCCTACTGGAAGTACCAGGCCGAGAAGGAACGCAAGCTCTACGCGATCATCGACGCCTACGCCCAGAACAATGGCCACCTGTCGGTGACCGATGCCCGCTACATCAACGCCATCAAGCTCTTCCTCAACGGCATCAGCCCGCTGGAATACATGGCGCACCGGGGCTTCGCCCACGTGGGCCGGCAGTTCCCCGGCGTCGGACCGCGGGTCGCCTGCCTGATGCAGTCCCTGGACGAGATCCGCCACGCCCAGACGCAGATCCACGCGCTGTCCAATTACAACAAGTACTACAACGGCTTCCACGAATTCCGCCACATGATCGAGCGGGTCTGGTACCTGTCGGTGCCGCGCTCCTTCTTCGACGATGCCGTCACCGCCGGTCCCTTCGAGTTCATGGTGGCCATCGGCTTCAGCTTCGAGTACGTGCTCACCAATCTGCTCTTCGTGCCCTTCGTGTCGGGTGCGGCCTACAACGGCGACATGGGCACCATGACCTTCGGTTTCTCGGCCCAGTCCGACGAGGCCCGCCACATGACCCTGGGCCTGGAGGTCATCAAGTTCATCCTCGAACAGGATCCCGACAACCTGCCCATCGTGCAGCGCTGGATCGACAAGTGGACCTGGCGCGGCTACCGCGTGCTGACCCTGGTGGGCATGATGATGGACTACATGCTGCCCAAGCGCATCATGAGCTGGAAGGAAGCCTGGGAGGTGTATTTCGAGGAGAACGGCGGCGCCCTGTTCAAGGATCTCGCCCGTTACGGCATCCGTCCGCCCAAGTGGCTTGACCAGATCGCCTTTGACAAGGACCACCTGTCCCACCAGGCCTGGGCCACCTTCTACCAGTACGGCGCCGTGTGCAACTTCCACACATGGATGCCCACCGACGACGAGATGGACTGGCTGTCGAAGAAGTACCCGAACAGCTTCGACAAATATTACCGGCCGCGCCTGGAGTTCTGGCGCGACGAGGCCGCCAAGGGCAACCGCTTCTACAACAAGACGCTGCCCATGCTGTGCCAGACCTGCCAGATCCCCATGCTCTTCACCGAGCCGGGCGATCCCACCCAGATCTGCTATCGCCAGGTGGACTACAAGGACAACACCTACCACTTCTGCTCGGACGGCTGCAAAGAGATCTTCGAGCACGAGCCCGAGAAGTACATCCAGGCCTGGCTGCCGGCACAGCAGATCTACCAGGGCCACTGCTTCAACGAAGGGGTGGATCCCACGGCCGAGGGCTTCGACCCGCTGGGCGCGGTGCTCGACTACTACCACATGGCCGCAGGCCGCGACAACTTCGACTTCGACGGTTCGGAAGACCAGAAGAATTTTGAAGCCTGGCGCGGGCTGGCCACCAAGAACGCGTGACGGGCGCGGGGCGGGCGCACGTCCGTCGTTCCGCTCCGGCCCATCCACACCAGACACGAGGAGACATCACCATGGGCGTTGCAGCCATCAAGGACTACACCTTCGAGCCCGCCGACCGGCTCGAGAACTTCCACGGCAACCAGTTGCTGAACATCGGCTGGGACCAGCACCTGCTGTTCTGTGCGCCGTTCTGCCTGCCCCTGCCGCCGACGACGCGCTTTGGCGACATCGTCGACAAGATCCTGCCGGGCATCTTCGGCTATCACCCGGACTTCGCGAAGATCGACTGGAGCACCGTGCAGTGGCTCAAGGGCGGTCAGCCCTGGCAGCCGGATTTCGCCAGGACCCTTGCGGAACTGGGGCTCAGGCACAAGGACGCGCTGCGCTTCCGCACGCCGGGGCTCAACGGCATCCAGGGCTCGGCGAGCTGAGCATGGGCTACGAACTGACCATCGAGCCCCTCGGCCAGACCATCGAGGTGGAGGAGGGGCAGACCATCCTCGATGCGTCCCTGCGCGCCGGGATCTGGCTGCCCCACGCCTGCTGTCACGGCCTGTGCGCCACCTGCAAGGTGCAGGTGGTGGACGGCGAAGTGGATCACGGCGAAGCCTCCAGCTTCGCCCTGATGGACTTCGAGCGCACCGAAGGCAAGACGCTGGCCTGCTGCGCCCGCCTGGAAAGCGACGTGACCATCGAGGCGGAGATCGACGAGGAGCCGGATGCGGAATCCATCCCGGTGAAGGACTTCAGCGGCACGGTGAGCCGCATCGAAACCCTCACGCCCACCATCAAGGGGCTGTTCTTTACTCTGAACGAGCCGCTCCATTTCCAGGCCGGGCAGTACGTCAATCTGGAGATCCCGACCCTGGGCATCAGCCGGGCGTTCTCCCTGGCCAACGTGCCCTCCACGGGGCGCGAGGTGGAGCTCAACGTGCGCATCGTGCCCGGCGGCGCCGGCACGGGCTATCTGCACGAGCGCCTGAAGGTGGGTGACCCGATCCGCCTGTCCGGCCCCTACGGGCGCTTCTTCGTGCGCAAGTCCGCGCAGGTGCCGCTGATCTTCATGGCGGGGGGCTCGGGTCTGTCGAGTCCGCGCAGCATGATCCTGGACCTGCTGGCTGAAGGCAGCACCCTGCCGATCACCCTGGTGTACGGCCAGCGCCGCCGTGAGGAGCTGTATTACCACGACGAGTTCGTCGAGCTCGCCGCGCGCTTTCCCAACTTCAGCTACGTACCGGCCCTGTCGGACGAGCCGGCGGATTCGGGGTGGACGGGCCATCGCGGCTTCGTCCATGAGGCCGCCAAGGCCCATTTCGACAACGACTTCCGGGGTCACAAGGCCTACCTGTGCGGTCCGCCGGCCATGATCGACGCGTGCATCTCCACGCTGATGCAGGGGCGCCTGTTCGAGAACGACATCTATACGGAGAAGTTCTTCAGCGCCGCCGATGCCCAGCAGGTGCGCAGCCCGCTGTTCAGGCGTGTGTAATCTGCGCCTTAATTTGTCGATAGAAAAATAAAATCTCGATAAAAAATTGACTTGTCGAGAAGCTGCATTAAACTAGCAACCAGTTCCGCCGAGCCCACAGGAGGCCACCAAGCCCCGTCGGCGGAAGACTCTCAAAAGGAAGAGGAGACAATCATGGCAATGACTGGCGTGCTGCGCCCCGGCCACATGCAACTGCGCGTGCTGGACCTGGAAGAAGGCGTGAATCACTACAAGAACGTG
>DAOQMM010000098.1:0-14037 GCA_035335645.1 Rhodocyclaceae bacterium
CCCTCACGGCTTCAAGGCCGGATGCTTCAGCGCGTGGGCGGTCTCCATCTCGTAGTGCTGGGCCTGGGCTTCGTCGCGGGGCAGGCCCATTTCGCCGTTGCGCCAGGCCATGGCGAGGGTCTGGAGGGCTTCCGGGTGGTCCTGTTCGGCGGCGGCTTCGTAGAGGCGGACGGCTTCGGCGTCGTTGCGGGGCACGCCTTCGCCGGCGCGATAGGCGTTGGCGAGCATGAAGAGGGCGGCGGGCACGTTGTGGCGGGCGGATGCGGCGAACCAGCGGGCGGCTTCGGCCGGGTCGGGGGCGATGCCGTAGCCGTTGCGGCGGGCGATGCCCAGGTAGTAGGCGGCGCCGGGGTGGTCGGCCTGGGCGGCGGGGACGAGCCACTGCACCGCTTCGGCGGGATCGACCGGAACGCCAGGGGCGCCGCCCTGGAGCAGCTTGCCGAGCTGGAAGGCGGCGTCGGTGTCGCCCGCACGGGCGGCCTGGCGCAGCCAGTCGAGGCCTTCGGCGGGGCGCAGTGCGCGGTGGATGAGGGTGAGGCCGAGGGCGCGGCGGGCGGGCACGTTGCCGTCGCGGGCGAGGCGCTCCAGGCGGGCGAGGGCGTCGTCGCGGCGGGCAGCGTCGGCGAGGATCTGGAGCTGGAGCGGGTCGTCGGGCAGGGCCGGGCGGTGTTCGCGGATCGTCCAGGCGAGGCCGGCGGCCACCGCCGCCCCGGCGATCAGGGCGGCGGCGACGCGGCCGGACTTACTTGGAGAGATCGATGCCATACAGCGCGAGGCCCTTGCCGCTGCCGTCGTCAGCCTGGAGCAGGCTCACGCCGCCGAGGCCGGCGGCCTGGGCGAGGGCGAGCTTGCCCTGGGCGGAGTGGAGCACCACGGGGCCGGCCGTGCTCACCTTGGTGAAGCGCCAGCTCTTGTGGGCGCCGTTGGCGGCGCGGGTGATGGTCTTGGCGGCCTTGATGTAGGCGATCAGCACGTCCCGGTTGGCGTCGGGCGAGGCGTAGATGGTTTTGCTGCCGTCCAGGCCGGGGAAGCTGCCGCCGCCGCTGGCGCGGTAGTTGTTGGTGGCGACGATGAAGGACTGGGCCGGGTCGATGGCCGTGCCCTTGTAGCTGAGGTTCTTGATGCGGCTGCCGACGGCCTGGGTGACGTCGATCTCGTACTGGATGTCGGCCGTGGTGAACATGTCGAAGTTGTAGCCGGGGTAGGAACTGACGAGTTCCTGCTGGGTGGTGAGGGCGGGGTTGATCTGGTTGAAGCGCTTGGCGGCGGTTTCGAGCCAGTTCTTGATGTCGGCGCCGGTGACCTTCACCGCATAGACGGTGTTGGGGTAGAGGTAGAGGTCGGCGGCGTTGTTGATGGCCATGTTGCCGGCCGCCACGTCGGTGTAGTCGGTGCCGCCGGCGAAGCCGCTCTTGAACGGGGCGCTGACGGAGAGCACGGGCAGGCTGGCGTACTGGGGCAGGTTGGCGGCCACGTACTTGGCCACGTAGTCGGCCTGGGCCTGGTTGACCAGCTCGATGGCGCCCGGATCGCCCACGTCGGCGAAGTAGCTGTTCATCTCGTAATCCGTGCTGCCGATGGGGGTCTTGACGTAGGCGATGGTGGCGGCGTGCTCGGCGGCGATGGCGGCGCCCACGGTGGCATCGACGGCCACGTAGGTCTTGTCGGCGTTCTGGGTGGAGCGGGCCTGGACGACGGTCTTGGTCTTGTCGAGGGTCCAGGTGCTGCCGTCAAAGGCGAGTTCGAACTTGATCACGCCCAGGTGCTTGCCCCAGTAGTTGGCCATCACGGTGGGCACGCCGTTCACGGTGCCGGCGGTCTTGTCCACGCCGGGCAGGTTGAACTGGGCGACGGTGCTGGTGGCGTTGGGGAAGATCTGGTGGGAGTGGCCGATCAGCATGGCGTCCACGCCGGCGACCTTGGAGAGGTGGTAGCTGCCGTTCTCCATGGTGGGCGAGTAGGTACTGTTGTCGAGGCCGCCGTGGGAGATCACCACCACCAGGTCGGCGCCCTTGGCGCGCATCTCGGGGATGTACTTTTCGGCGGCTTCCTTGACGCCCAGGGTGTAGACCTTGCCGTCGAGCCAGCGCTTGTCCCAGCTCAGGATGGTGGGCGGGGTGAAGCCGATGATGCCGACCTTGACGGTGCCGCTGACGCTCTTGCCGTCCGGGCCGGTGCCGGTGACGACCTTGTTGATGATCGTGTAGGGCTGGAACAGGGGCTGCTCGGTCTTCACGCTGAAGACGTTGGCGAGCACCTGCGGGAAGCTCGGGCCCTTGCACACGGGCTGGGCGGACGGGTCGGCCATGCCGGTCACGTTGAAGCGGTTGCCGGTGACCTGGCTGAGGTAGGGCAGGCCGTAGTTGAATTCGTGGTTGCCGATGCCGCCGCCTTCAAAGCCAGCGGCGTTCATGACCTTGTAGATGGCCAGGGTCTGGTCGCAGGCGATGGGGCTCACGAGGGCCTGGTAGTCCGACAGGGCGGTGCCCTGGATCGTGTCGCCGTTGTCCAGCAGCAGGGTGTTGGGGAATTCCTTGCGGGCGGCGTTGATGAGCGTGGCGGTGCGCTCGAAGCCGAGGGACTGGTCCTCGGCGAGCTTGAAGTAGTCGTAACTCATCACGTTGGTGTGGAGGTCGGTGGTCTCCAGCAGCGCCAGCGTGGCGGTGGTGCCCTTGGGGGCGACGGGCGTCGCCGTGGCGGTGGACGCGGGGGAATCGCTGCCGCCGCAGCCGGCCAGCAGCAGGCAGGCGATCAGGCAGGCAGCGGTGAGTTCGGAACGACGGAAGGTCATGGCACGCACCTGGGAGGGGAAAGGTTCCTCCCAGCTTCGCGCGGCGACATTGCCTGTCAGTGAACGGCACCTTATAAATTGAAGACGGCAGGGTGAAGTTGCGGTGACGGCGCCCGCCCATGGTGGATCGCCCTG
The DNA here is from genome assembly GCA_035335645.1 of Rhodocyclaceae bacterium. Lineage (GTDB taxonomy): Bacteria > Pseudomonadota > Gammaproteobacteria > Burkholderiales > Rhodocyclaceae > Zoogloea. The sequence continues at coordinate 2,927 of DAOQMM010000098.1, forward strand.
CGGCTGCCCGCGAATGCGAATGGGGCGCAATACGCGGCCCGCCTGTGCCAGAATGTCACCCGGTTTGCCGGACGACCGGCGATTGAGGAGGGTATAGCGATGGGTCTCCGGCTTAAATTCAACCTGGTCTTGCTGGCCGTCTTCATGGCGGGCTTTGGCGTGGCGGGTTACATCTCCCATGGCCTGCTCGACCGCCATGCCCGCGAGCAGGTGCTCGGCGAAGCGCGCCTGGTGATGGAGGCCGCCCTGGCGGTGCGGGGCTACACGGTGGCCCAGGTGCGCCCGCACCTGTCGGCGCAGATGGACAAGCAGTTCCTGCCCCAGACCGTGCCGGCCTTTGCGGCCACCGAAACCCTCAACGAACTGCGCAAAAAGTATCCCAACTACGCCTACAAGGAAGCCACCCTCAACCCCACCAACCCCCGCGACCGGGCGGCGGACTGGGAGGCGGACCTGGTGAATACCTTCCGTAATACGGCCGACAGCAAGGAGATTGCCGGCGAGCGCGACACCCCCACCGGCCGCGCCCTCTACATCGCCCACCCGATCCGCATCGAGTCGCCGGCCTGTCTGGCCTGTCACAGCACGCCAGAGGCGGCGCCCGCCTCCATGATCAAGGTGTATGGCACCGCCAACGGCTTTGGCTGGAAGCTCAACGAAACGGTGGGCGCCCAGGTGGTGTCGGTGCCCATGTCGGTGCCGCTGGAGAACGCGGCCCAGGCCTTCCGCACCTTCATGACATCCCTGGCGGCCGTGTTCGCGGCAGTCTTCGTGGTGCTCAACCTGATGCTGTCGTGGCTCATCATCCGGCCCGTGTCGCAGATGTCCGACGCCGCCGACAAGATCAGCACCGGCGACTTCGATCAGCCGGAGTTCCCCGAGCAGGGCACCGACGAAGTGGCCGTGCTGGCCAGTTCCTTCAACCGCATGCGCCGCAGTCTCGAGAAGGCCATGCAGATGATCGACGGTTGAGCGCTTCGTGAGCGATACACCGGACGCGTCCGCCGCCCCACCGCCCCGGGACGACGCGCTGATCCTGCCGCCCGGCTACGAGATCAACGAATACCGGATCGAACGGGTGCTGGGCGGCGGCGGCTTCGGGCTCACCTACCTGGCCCGCGACACCCACCTGGACTGCCGGGTGGCGATCAAGGAGTATCTGCCGCGGGAACTCGCCGGGCGGGTGGCCGGGCGCGCGGTGCGGCCCCATTCCGAGACCCACGCCCCGCGTTTCGAGCGGGGACTGCAGAACTTCCTCCAGGAATCCCGCGCCCTGGCCAGCTTCCATCACCGGGGCATCGTGCGGGTGCTGCGCTACTTCCGCGCCAACGACACGGCCTACATGGTCATGGAGTACGAGACCGGCCAGCCCCTCCACAAGTGGCTGGTGGGCCGCCTGCCCCTCGACAAGGCGACCCTGGTGCGCATCATCCGCCCGCTGCTGGAAGGCCTCGAGGCGATCCACGACGCAGGCTTCCTGCACCGGGACATCAAACCCGGCAACATCTATATCCGCGCCGACGGCTCGCCGGTGCTCCTGGATTTCGGCTCGGCCCGGCGGCTGCAGAGCGACGGCGCGGACCAGACGCTCACCACCGTCGTCACGCCGGGCTTTGCGCCGGCCGAGCAATACCATCGTCACGGCAAGCAGGGGCCGTGGACCGACCTGTACGCCCTGGCGGGGGTGATGTACTGGATGGTCACCGGGCGCCAGCCGATCGAAGCCTTTGCGCGCCTGAAGGAAGACATCATGCCGTCGGCGAGCTCGCTGGCCAGCGCCGACATCTACGGCGGCGCGCTGCTGCGGGCCATCGACTGGGCGCTGGATCCCGACGAGAACCGGCGGCCCCGCAAGGTGGCCGACTTCCGCCGCGTCTGTCTGGCACCGCCCACCGGTGGCGAAGGCTCGGACGCCCCGGTGGAGGCGCCGCTGCCCTTCGGCCTGGGGTCGTCCGAGGCGCGTACCTTCATCGGCGCGGTGCTGTTTGCCGACGTGGGCGAGGCGCGGCCGGGCGAGGAAGACGAACACAAGGCCCGCCGCTCGAAGCTGGCCACCCTGCTGGGCCAGACCGTGGCGCCCCAGCCCGCCACCACGCGGCTGGCCATCAACACCCGCGAAGGCTGCGCGGTGTGCTACGTGGGCGACCCGGAAGACGCCCTGCGCACCGCCGTGCAACTGGGCGACGCCGCCGCCGGCCAGGGCCTGCCCCTGCACATGGGCATCAACCTGGGCCCGGTGCGGGTCGAACCCGACCCCAAGGGGCGCTCGCGCATTCTCGGCGACGGCATCACCACGGCCTTCCGCGTCATGCGCTTTGCCGAGCCCGGCCAGGTGCTGGTGGCACGCACCTATTTCGACGTGATCCAGCACCTCAAGCGCAACGCTGGCGCATGTTTCCGTCACCTGGGCCTGCGCCGCGACCCCCAGGCGCGGGATCACGACGTCTTCCTCTACACCGGCGAGCCCTTGCCCGGGACCGTGCATGTGGCCGAGGCGTCGCGCCCGACGCAGGCGATGGGCGCCGACATCACGCCGGAGGTCGTCGATGCGGCCGAGCGCCTGCTCGCCCAGCACATCGGCCCGATGGCGCGCATCCTGGTGCGCAAGACCGTGCCCCGCGCTGCCAGCCGGGACGAACTGCACCGCCTGCTCGCCGCGTTGATTCCCGATCCGGCGCCCCAGGCCGCCTTCCTGTCCGGCGTGCTGCTGGCTTCGGGCGCGCCGTCGCTCTCCGCCCACCCGGCCACCGGGCCGGTCACGCGGGGGACGGCGGCGGTGTCCGCCGGGTCGGCGCCGGCCTCCTCGGCAAGCGTCGCGGCGCCGATCTCCAGCGTCATCGACGAGGCGGACCTGGACCGGGTCGGCAAGCTCTTCGCCCGCCACATCGGGCCCATGGCCAAGGTGCTGCTGCGCCGCGAGGCGCGTCAGGCCAACAGCCTCGAAACCCTGTGCCGTGCCCTCGCCAGTCACATCGACAAGGACGCGGAGCGGCAGCGCTTCCTGACCGACGCCGGATTCGGGGGATTAGGGTAAGACCCGATGTCGCCCGGGCCGTATCGCAAGCACGATGACGGTTCCATGTCCGAACACGAATCACCTCCCGCTGCCCCGTCCCGCCGCAACTGGTACTGGACGGTGCCCTACATCGCCGTGCTGGTGTTCGCGCTGGCCATGCTGGTGCTGGTGTGGATCCTCCAGCGCCAGGCCGCCGACACCCAGCGCAACGCCCTCGCCCGCGACGTGCAGTGGGCCGAGCAGACCATGCGCCTGCACATGCAGGGCACCGAGGAGTTCCTCGCCCAGCTGGCCCGCGAGAAGGCCGCCGGTACGCTGGACGGGGACGGCTTCCAGGTGCGCGCCAACCAGCACATCGCCAACAACGCCGAGCTGGTGAACGTGGTGTGGCTGGACGCCGACGAGCGGGTGCGCTGGACCGCCCCCTTCGACACCACCGACTGGCTGGAAGGCGACGCCCTGTCGCCGGTGCAGGCCCAGACCTTCCACCGCATCCGCGACCAGGGCCGCCCCGCCTACGGCGACCCCTACGTCAACGCCCGCGGCATGGCGGTGCTGGAGTTCTACGTGCCGGTGCTGCAGGGCCGTACCGTGGTGGGCGCCATCGTCGCCGTGTATTCCATCGAGCGCATGGTGAGCCACCTGGTGCCGAGCTGGTTCGCCGAGAAATACCGGCTCGCCTTCACCGGGCCGCGGGGCGAGTCCATGGCCATGAACTCCGCCGCCCATCCCCTCGACGAGAACCTGTCCTTCTCGGTGCCGGTGGACCCGCCAGGCAACGGGCTGACCCTCAACGCCACCGCCTATTCCACCGAAAGCGCGCTGCCCCGCGGCCTGCCCATGGCGGTGATCGGCGTGCTGTCCTTCTTCGTGCTGTGGAGCCTGTGGCTCTTGCGCGCCCACATGCTGCGGCGGGTGCGGGTGGAGAAGGAGCGCGACCGGATCTTCAACCTGTCCCTCGACATGCTCGCCATCATCGGTCTGGACGGCACCTTCCGGCGCTGCAATCCGGCCTTCCGCGCCATCCTCGGCTACGCGCCGGAGGACCTGCCGGGCCGGCCGTTGCTGGATTTCCTGCACGCCGAAGACGTGGCCGCCACGGTGCGCGAGCTGCGCAACCTGGCTTCCGGTGTGCCCGGCACCTTCGAGAACCGCTGCCGCTGCGCCGACGGGCGCTACAAGTGGCTGGTGTGGAGCGTGAACTCGGTGCCCGAGGAAAAGCTCATGTACGCGGTGGCCCACGACATCACCGGGCGCAAGTCTGCCGAAGAGGCCCTGCGCGCGGAATATGCCTTCCGTAAGGCGATGGAGGAATCCCTCGTCACCGGCCTGCGCGCCATCGACCTGAGCGGCCGCATCATCTACGTGAACCCGGCCTTCTGCCGCATGACCGGCTGGTCGCGGGAGGAACTGGTGGGGGCCGTCGCGCCGTTCCCTTACTGGCCGCGGGAGGAATACGCCACCCTGCGGGGCAACCTGGAGCTCACCCTGGCCGGCAACGCGCCGCCCACGGGCTTCGAGATGCGCATCCAGCGCAAGAACGGCGAGCGCCTCGACGCGCGCTTCTACCTGTCGCCCCTCATCGACGGCGACGGCCGCCAGACCGGCTGGATGGCCTCCATCACCGACATCACCGAGCCCAAGCGGGTGCGTGCCGAGCTGGAGGCCGCCCACGAGCGCTTGGTGGCGGTGATGGACGGCCTCGATGCGGCGGTGTACGTGGCCGACGCTGCCGACGACGAGATCCTCTTCGCCAACCGCGCCTTCAAGAGCATCTACGGCTTCGACGCGGTAGGCCGGCCGGTGGGCGCCTTCGGCCTGCCCACCCCGCCCGACACCCAGTGGTACGACGTGGACCCGCGCCGCCTGGCGCCCCGAGACGTGCCCCGCGAGCTCTACGACGGCGAGCTGCGCCACGGCCTGTCCGGGCGCTGGTACCACATCCGCGAGCGCGCCATCCGCTGGGTGGACGGCCGCGTGGTGCGCATGGCCATCGCCACCGACGTTACCGACCGCAAGCGCCTCGACGAGGAGAACCGCGTCCAGCAGGAACGCCTGCAACGCACCTCGCGGCTCATCACCATGGGCGAGATGGCGTCGACCCTGGCCCATGAACTCAACCAGCCCCTGGCGGCCATTGCCAACTACGCGATGGGCTGCGTCAATCGCCTGCAATCCGGCGAATATCGCCAGGAAGACATCCTCGCCGCCATGCAGAAGGCCAGCGCCCAGGCCGAGCGGGCCGGCCGCATCATCCGCCGGGTGCGCGAATTCGTGAAGAAGAGCGAACCGCGGCGCAGCCCGGTGGCCCTGGCGGGCATCGTGGAGGACGCCATCGGCTTCGTCGAGGTGGACGCCCGCCGCCACGCCGCCCAGGTGGTCAGCGAGATCCCGGCCGACCTGCCGCCGGTTTACGCTGACGCGGTGATGATCGAGCAGGTGGTCCTCAATCTCCTCAAAAACGGCATCGAGGCCATGCGCGACACGCCACCCGAGGCGCGGATCGTGACCCTCGGCGCCGTCGCGCTGCCCGACGGGCTGGTGGAGGTCTCCGTCGCGGACCGGGGCCACGGCCTCGGCGACGATGCCCTCGACAAGCTGTTCTCGCCCTTCTACACCACCAAGAGCGAGGGCATGGGCATGGGCCTCAACATCTGCCGCTCCATCGTCGAATTCCACCAGGGCCGCCTGTGGGTGGACCCCAACCCGGCCGGTGGATGTATCTTCCGTTTCACCCTGCCTCTGGAGACTGCCCGTGAATCCGTCCGAGATGCCGCCTGAGCCGGCCGCCGAACACATCGTCTACCTCGTGGACGACGACGAGGCCCTGCGCGACTCCCTCGTCTGGCTGCTGGAGTCTCAGGGCTTCCAGGTGGCGGCCTACGCCTCGGCCGAGGACTTCCTTGCCAACTGGCAGCCCGACCTCTCCGGCTGCCTGCTGCTCGACGTGCGCATGCCCGGCATGAACGGCCTGGAGCTCCACGAGCGCCTCAAGGCGCGCTTCAGCACCCTGCCGGTGATCTTCATCACCGGCCACGGCGACGTGCCGATGGCGGTGTCGGCCCTCAAGGGCGGCGCCGCGGATTTCATCGAGAAGCCCTTCAACGACGCCGACCTGCTGCGCCTCGTGAGCCAGTGTCTCAGCCGCGAGCGGGAGGAGGGTGCCCGCCGCCGCCAGGGGGCCGAAGTGTCACGGCGGCTGGCCCAGCTCACGGTGCGTGAGCGGGAGGTGCTGGACCTGATCATCGCCGGCAAGCTCAACAAGCAGATCGCCGATACGCTGGGTATCAGCATCAAGACGGTGGAAGTCCATCGCGCCCGGGTCATGGAGAAAATGGGCGCCCAGTCCCTCGCCGAGCTGGTGCAGGCGGTGCTGGGCGTCGAGGCCGGCGTGCGCTGAGAGCGTGCGGCGGCCCGCGACCGCCGTCCGGTGCGGGCCGACACCCTGTTGAAAACGCTGGGGATTTCCCCTTGCGCCGTGGTACACTCCGCGGTTTTTCTTTGAGGGGCGCAGGCATGACGGCTCGCATTCTCGATGGCAACGCGCTTTCCGCCAAACTGCGGGGCGAACTCGCCGCCCGGGCGGCTACGCTCACCGCCCAGGGCGTCCAGCCCTGCCTGGCGGTGATCCTGGTGGGCGGCGATCCGGCCTCCGCCGTGTATGTCCGCAACAAGGTGGCCGGCTGCGAAAAGGCCGGCATCAAGTCCCTCAAGTACGAATACCCGCAGGATGCCGCGCCGGCCGACGTGCTCGGCCGCATCGCAGCGCTCAACGCCGACCCGGCGGTGCATGGCATCCTCGTGCAGTTGCCCCTGCCGCCTCAATTCGACGAGAAGGCCGTCCTTGAGGCGATCTCCGTCGAGAAGGACGTGGACGGCTTCCACGCCGAAAACGTGGGCCGCCTGTCCCAGGGCCAGGACGCCTTCGTGCCGTGCACGCCCAACGGCGTGATGGAGATGCTCAAGAGCGAGAACGTGCCCCTGCGCGGTGCCGAGGCGGTGGTCATCGGCCGCTCCAACATCGTCGGCAAGCCCATGGCGATGCTCCTCACGGCCGCCGGCGCCACCGTCACCGTGTGCCATTCGGCCACCCGCGACCTGGCCTTCCACACCCGCCGCGCCGACATCCTGGTGGCGGCGGTGGGCAGGCCGCGCTTCGTCACCGGCGACATGATCAAGCCCGGTGCGGTGGTCATCGACGTGGGCATCAACCGCCTCACTGACGGCCCGGATGCCGGCAAGCTGTGCGGCGACGTGGATTTCGCCTCGGCCGCCCCGGTGGCCGGCCTCATCACCCCGGTGCCCGGCGGCGTCGGGCCCATGACCATCACCATGCTGCTCGCCAATACCGTCCAGTCGGCCGGGCGCGTCGCGCGAAAGGGCTGAATCATGAACGCTGCCAATCCCGTCGTCGGCATCGTCATGGGCTCCAATTCCGACTGGCCCACCATGCAGGCCGCAGCCAAGGTGCTGCGCGACTTCGGCGTGCCCTTCGAGGCCCGCGTCGTCTCTGCCCACCGCACGCCCGACCTGATGTTCGAATACGCCGAGCAGGCCCGCGCCCGCGGTCTCCAGGCCATCATCGCCGGCGCCGGCGGTGCCGCCCACCTGCCCGGCATGCTCGCCGCCAAGACCACGGTGCCGGTGCTGGGCGTGCCGGTGCAGTCCAAGGCCCTGTCGGGCAAGGATTCCCTGCTCTCCATCGTGCAGATGCCCAAGGGCATTCCGGTGGCCACCTTTGCCATCGGCGAGGCGGGCGCCGCCAACGCCGGCCTCTTTGCGGTGGCGCTGCTGGCCGGCGGCGATGCGGCCCTGGCTGCGCGGCTTGAAGCCTTCCGCGCCGAGCAGACCGCCAGCGTGCTGGCCATGACCCTCGATCCGATCTGATTCCGGGGCCGACGCGATGATCCTCCCGCCCGCCACCCTCGGCATGCTCGGCGGCGGCCAGCTCGGCCGCTTCTTCGTGGCTGCGGCCCACGAGATGGGCTACAAGGTCTGGGTGCTGGACCCGGACCCCCACAGCCCGGCCGGCCTCATCGCCGACCGCCACCTGCAGGCCGGCTACGACGACTTCGCGGCCCTCGACGCCCTCGCCGCAGGCTGTGCCGCGGTCACCACCGAATTCGAAAACGTCCCCGCCGACACCCTGGACTACCTCGCCAAGTTCGTGCCCGTGCGGCCCGGTGCGGCAGCGGTGGCCGTGTGCCAGAACCGCATCGTCGAGAAGACTTTCCTTCAGGACAACGGTCTGCCCCACGGCCCCTTCGTGCCCGTGCGCAGCGAGGCCGATCTGGCCGCCGCGCCCGCCGAGCTGTTCCCCGCGGTCCTCAAGGTGGCCCGCTTCGGCTACGACGGCAAGGGTCAGGCCCGCGTCGCCAACGTCGCCGAGGCCGTGCACGCCTTCCACGCCTTCAAGGGCGAGGCCTGCGTGCTGGAGGCCCTGCTGACCCTCGACTGCGAGGTCTCGGTGGTCCTGGCGCGTGGTGAGGACGGCACGGTGAGCGCCTTTCCGGTGGTGGAGAACGCCCACAGCCGTGGCATCCTGGATGTCTCCATCGCGCCCGCGCGGGTCGCCCCGGCCCTGGCCGACGAGGCGCGCCGCTGCGCCAGCCTCATCGCCGAACGGCTCGGCTTCATCGGCACCCTGGCGGTGGAATTCTTCGTCAGCGGAGGCCACCTGGTGGTCAACGAGATGGCGCCGCGGCCCCACAACAGCGGCCATCACACGATCGACGCCTGCGTCGTCAGCCAGTACGAGCAGCAGGTGCGCGCCCTGTGCGGCCTGCCTCTGGGCGAGGCGCGCCAGCACAGCGCGTCGGTGATGGTCAATCTGCTGGGCGAGCTGTGGTACGAGGGCCTCGATCCCCACGGCCGTTACCGGGAGCCGGACTGGTCGGTGCTGCACGCTGTGCCGGGCCTCAGGCTGCACCTGTACGGCAAGCACCACGCCCGCCACGGTCGCAAGATGGGGCACTTCACGGTGATCGGCGACGACCCCGCGCAGGTGCTCGACGCTGCCCTGGCGGCCCGCCGCGCCATCGGCATCCGCGACATCTGAGCGGCACCGTCCATGCACGACCAGGCTGCCGATCTCGACCGGGCCGTGCGGCTGCTGGCGGCGGGCGATCTGGTGGGCATCCCCACCGAGACCGTTTACGGCCTGGCCGCCGACGCCCGCAATCCTGCCGCAGTGGCGCGCATCTTTGCCGCCAAAGGGCGGCCGGCGGATCATCCCCTCATCGTCCACCTCGCCGACGCGGCCCAGCTCGACGCGTGGGCGCGGGACATCCCCGATGCCGCCCGCCGCCTCGCCGCCGCGTGCTGGCCGGGGCCCCTGACCCTCATCCTCAAGCGCCAGCCCGATGTGCCAGACGCCGTCACCGGCGGGCAGGACACCGTGGGTCTGCGCATCCCCGCCCATCCGCTGACCCTGGCGCTGCTGCGTGCCTTTGCCGCGGCGGGTGGCAGCGGCGCCGTGGCGGCGCCCTCCGCCAACCGCTTCGGGCGCATCAGCCCGACCATCGCCGAGCATGTGCACCAGGAACTGGGCGATCGCGTGGCCCAGGTCCTGGACGGCGGCCCCTGCGCGGTGGGGCTGGAGTCCACCATCCTCGACCTGTCTCGCGATGTACCGGTGATCCTGCGGCCCGGCGCCATTGGCGCCGACGACATCGCCCGGGTGATCGGCCTGCGACCGTGGCAGCGTGGCGAAGCGCCCGCTGCGCCCGACCCGGCCGTGTCGCCCGCACCCCGCGTTTCGGGTGCTCTGGCCGCCCATTACGCGCCGCGCACGCCGCTGGAACTGGTGCCGGCAGACCGCCTCACCGAACGGGCAGAGGCCGGTGACGCGGTGCTGGCGCGTCGCCCGTCGCCGGCCGGCCTGCGCCCCGCTGTCACCTGGATCGAGGCGCCGGCCGATGCCGCCGCCTACGGTCACGATCTCTACGCCCGCCTGCGCGCCCTGGACGCCTCGGGTTGCGCCCGCATCCTCGTCGAGGCGCCCCCCGACGCGCCAGCCTGGGCGGCCGTGGCCGACCGCCTGGGCCGCGCGGCCGTGGGCTCCGGCGCGCCGGAAGCGACCTAGACCCGCCCGGCCGGATTCCGGGGGCGCCCCCACGCGCTGCCCGACGCGCGCGTGGTCGCCGGGATCCCGTCAGGGCCCCGGCCGATGGAGCACGGGCCCTCGGCACCGGGCCCGCCGGACGGTCTGGGCGATGCACTTTCTGAGTACGTTGGTTGCGGGCGGTGGGTTGATGCAAATGCCCGGTCTGGGACGGCCGGGCGAGGGATGTCGGGGACGCCGTCAGCGCGTCAGCGCTGCGAGGAAGTGTTGGCGCGCCGCCTCCAGCGCGGGGCGGGCGAAGTCATCCACGTGACGCAGGGCGACCGCGTGATAGACCTCGAAGGCGGCGCAGACGGTATCCACCGCGATCTGCCGCTCCGCCGCAGGCGGTGGCGCGGGCGGGAGTTCGCCCACGGGGCGCAGGACCGCGTAACGGGGAATCATGCGCTGTCCGCTCTTTTCGGAGGCAGCGGTGATGGGGCCGGTCTTGGTGTAGATCTCGCCTTCGTATTCGAAGCGGGCGCCAAGGGGGATCAGGTTGATTTTCATGTTCAGGGCCTGCAAGGGGGCGGGTGGGGCGCAGCGGGGATTGTAATGAACCCGGCTGTGACTTCCCAGCCGGTGGTCAGTGGAGGCGCGCTGTGCGCGATTGGCGCGGGACGGTCGACGCGGACCGGGGCGGTTGCGGTCCCCATGGCCATGAGGAGCGCGCGTCCGTGTGCCGACGGTGCCGGAGCTCGATTGCGAATTGCTGCGTCCGGGCCGCGTGCCTTGTCGGTCCTGGGGCACACGCCGGGCCATCGAAGCGGCACGCACCGCTTCAGTGAGGATCCAGCTGGCGCCGTGCCGCGGGCACGACAACCGCTTTGCAAGCGTTGAGCGCTCCGCTATAATGCGCGGCTCAAGTGGGCCGATAGCTCAGCTGGGAGAGCGCCGCGTTCGCAATGCGGAGGTCGTGAGTTCGATCCTCATTCGGTCCACCACGAACACTTCCGGAATGTTCCGGAGAAAGCCGGGAAAGCCAAGGAAATC
>DAOQMM010000099.1:0-13676 GCA_035335645.1 Rhodocyclaceae bacterium
ACTACCGGGAAGGCCAGCCCTTCGACGTCTCCCTCAGCGACGTCCAGTTCGAAGTTCCCGACATCGACGCCCCGGCGCTGGTGCGGGACGTGGGGCGACGGCTGGTGTAAAGCGAACGGAAGGTGCGTCGTCGGGAGCGCGCCTGCCGCGCAACGGGCGTCCGCTCGCGTAGTCTGCGGCCTCAGTCCGTCAAGGCTTCTTCCCCGCCCAAGGCAGTTTCTGCTTCTGTGCCTCGTCGTGCCAGCGCTCTTCCTCTTCGTGGATGTAGCGCTGCGTGGTGCGGGCGTCCGTGTGGCGGGCGTCCTTCTGCACGTAGCGCTGGTCCATGCCGGCGTCCAGCTTGGCGGTGATGCCCGTGTGGCGGCCCCAGTGGGCGGAGGCGGCGCGGAGCTTTTCCTTCTTGTGCTCCACCTCGGGCGGCAGCAGCTCGGCGGCGGCGTGGAAGATCTTCTTGAGGATCTGGTTGAGGCGGCGGGCGGTGATGGGGCTGCGGTCCTTCACCGAGATGAGCAGCGGCGTGCTGTCGTCGCGGCGGGGCACGGCGCTGAGGCCCAGGTATTTGCGGTAGCGGATGAGGGCCTGAAGCATGTCCTCGGGCACCGGCACCTTGGCCTTCTTGGCGCCCTTGCCCACCACGTGCCACCACCATAGGCCGCGCTCCTCGCGGAAGCTGTTCATGCGGTGGCTTTCCAGCTCGCCTGCGCGGGGCGCGAGGAGGTAGAGGGTGGCGGCAATGAAGCGGGCGCGCTCGTATTCGTCCCGCTCCCGCTCGGAATCCCGCGGCAGGGCCTCGATGGCGGCGGTGACGGCGTCCCACATCTGGGCGTCGAGGAAGCGCTCGATCTTCTCCACCTCGTCGGTGCTGGCCACGGCCCGCAGCGGTCCGCCCGCCTCGGCGGCCATCTTGCGGCGGCGCTGGCGGATGAGCCCGAGGGGATTGCCGGCCAGATAGCCCGCATCCACCAGGTAGCTCATCAGGGAATTGATCGCCGCCACGGCGGTGAGCACGGCGCTCTCGCTGAGGGGGCCGACGAAGGGCCGCCACTTTTCCGACGCCCGCGCCACCTTGGGCCCGCACCACAGGACCGCCGGCTGGGGATCGGCGAGGAAGTTCAGGTAGCCCTCGAAATCCTGCCGGTTGAGACTGGACAGGGGCTTGCCCACCTCGACGATGGCCCACAGGAGCAGGCGCTCGCATTCCCGCTGGTAGATGCGGTAGGTGCCGGGCGAGCGGTCGTACTCACTGAGGAAGCAGGCGATGGCTTCGGGGTCCGTGGTCGCGGCGATCTGCAGGCGCGCGGCGTCGGCGCGGTTGATCCCGTCGTGGCCGTCGAAGGCCGGCGGCACCTGCAGTTCGTCCAGCGGACGCAGGGGCACGCGGGTGTCGGTCGGAACGGGGTCGGGCAGTGGGGGCGCGCGCTTCATGGGCGTAGGGCGATCGGGCGGGGGCGCGTCGCAGGATACGCCGATGTACCGATCGGCGCACGCACCCTTGCATCCCACACGTAGCTGTATATAATTACACTTATCGAACGGATGAATCCGGCCTTCCCTCTGGATCGCCGAAGGCGCCCCGGATGCGCAGGGCCGCTGTCCGTTCCCCTACTCAGGAGAAGATGATGGAAAACATGATCTGTCGTGTGCTGATGGGCGGCGGGCTGCTGGCCGGTGTGTTGCTGGCCGGTGGCCAGGGCGAACAGGCCCTGGGGCCGGTGGTGCTGGGCGTGCTGACCGCCATGGTGCTGCGCCGCATGCGGCCCCTGTTCCCGCGTCGGGCCTGATCAACGGGTGGTGGCGCGGGCGCTGCGGGCAGCGCGGATCATGTCGGCAATGTCGGTGTTGTGGGCCTGCAGGGCCCAGCTTTCGGCGGTGTCGCCCCGGTCGTTGGCGCGCTCGGTGTCGGCTCCGGCCTTGAGCAGGCGCGCCACCACGTCCTGGTGACCGCCCTTGGCGGCAAACATCAGCGCCGTGGCGCCGTTGGGCGCCGTGGCATCCGGGCTTGCGCCGCGGGCGAGGAGCATGTCGACAATAGCGGTATGCCCTTCAAAACTGGCGTACAGAAGCGGATTCCAGCCGGAATGATCCGGTGCCGCGCCAGCCTGGAGGAGGAGTTCCACGACGCGCGTATTTCCGCGCAGCGCGGCCAGCATCAGGGCCGTGTCACCGACCGGGTTGCGGGCGTTGATCTTCACCCGGTACTTGAGCAGCGCCTCCACCACCCTGGGCTGATCTTCCCGGGCCGCGATGATGAGCAGGGTGTTGCCGTTCGCGTCGGTGACGTTGGGGTCCAGGCCACGGCTCACCTCCTGGGCGATCTCGGCGGCGTCGCCCAGCTTGGCGGCATTGATCACGTCGTCGAGGGTGGCCGCGCCCGCAGGTAACGCGCACAGTGCGGTGGCAAAGGCGCCGGCCAGTGCAGCACGGCGGCAGACGGCGAGGAGATGCGATGTCATGAGGCGTGGGCGTCCTTGAAGAGCCGGAAGAAGTTCCGGGTCGTTGCGTCGGCCACGGCGTCAAGGCTTTCGCCCCGGGCCGCCGCGACGGCTTCCGCCACATGGCGGACGTAAGCGGGCTGGTTGGTCTTGCCACGGAAGGGCACCGGCGCCAGGTAGGGCGCGTCGGTTTCCACCAGCAGACGGTCGGCCGGTACCATGCGGGCGACGACCCGCAGATCTTCTGCGTTCTTGAAGCTGACGATGCCGGAAAAGGAGATGTAGAAGCCCAGATCCAGGGCCTCCCGGGCCACCTCCAGGCTTTCGGTGAAGCAGTGCATCACACCACCAACGGCATCTGCGCCCTCCTCGCGCATCAGGCGCAGGGTGTCGGCCGCGGCACTGCGGGTATGCACGATGAGCGGCTTGGAGCACGCGCGGGCGGCACGAATGTGGGTGCGAAAGCGCTGCCGTTGCCATTCCGGCGCGTCCTTGTGCCAGTAATAGTCCAGCCCGGTCTCGCCGATGGCCACCACCTTGGGGTGGGCCGCCAGGGCCACGAGGCGGGCTTCATCCGGTTCGTCGCAGTCTGCGTTGTCCGGATGCACCCCCACGGACGCAAACAGGTGGGCGTGACGCTCCGCCAGCCCGATCACCGCCGGCAGGGTTTCGAGCTTGACGCTGACACACAAGGCGTGGCTCACACCGTTGTCGGCCATGCGCGCGAGGTGCTCGGCCTCGTGTTCGATGAGTCCGGGGAAATCCAGGTGACAGTGGGAATCGACAAACATGAAGAGTGTGCGCTCACAACGAAGGGGGCGTGCGGCACGGGCACCAGTGGATCGTGTTCAGGCGCGCCGCTCAGATGGTATGCGTGGGACGGGAGGAGCCCAGATGGCCGGCGAGGATCTGCTCGATGCGGTTACGCAATACCTGCCCGGGTTCATCACCAGCGAAACTGACCCCGATGCCCTGGGTCTTGTTCCCCTGGGCGTTGGGCGGCGTGACCCACACGACCGTGCCGGCCACCGGGTGCTTGGTGGAATCGTCCATGATCTGCAGGAGCATGAAGATCTCGTCGCCGAGCTTGTAGTCCCGCACCGTGGGCACGAAGATCGCGCCGTTCTTGACGAAGGGCATGTAAGCCGCGTAGAGCGCGGACTTGGAATTGATGTTGAGCGACAGCACGCTCGGACGGGCTGCGGTCGCGCGCTTCGTGGGTTCGTTCATGCGTACTCCACCGGCCGGCGGTCATTGCAAGGGGCCAAACGATGCACGGCGCGCAGCCGCCTGGCTGCCGCTCCGGAGGCCCGGGCGCTCACCGCCCGCCACCGGTCCGCGCACCGCCCGTGCTGAAGGCCCGGGCGTACCGCAACAGCATGTCTTCGAGGAAAAGCCGCGCGTTCAGGGGATGCTGGGCCACCCGGCGCGACTGGGTCACATCATTGTAGCAGCCCAGCACCCGATCCACGGCGAGGCGTTCCGCCAGACTCTGCAGCACACCCCGGCTGTCCGGAAAGAAACGCAGTGGCCCGCCCAGGCACACGCTGGCCAGGTCCCCCACCCAGCGCTGCAGCCACAGGGTCAGGGTCGGCATGTCCAGCCCGCAGCCCTGAGCCTCCTTGCTTTTGAGCCAGGCATCCCATTCCCCCGCCAGACGCAGGGCCGACTTGCCCGGCAGGCCGGCGATATCTGCTGTGAAACGCCGCAATGCCGCCGCTCCGCCGCCTGTCGCGAGGGCTGCCGCAGCCAGCGGCATGCCCCCTGCAAAGGCCAGCAGCGCGGGCGCCTCCGCGATCTGCTGCGCGTCCAGCCAGCGCACGGCAGCGTCGGCCGGCGGACGCGGGAAGGCCCAGCTCTGACAGCGGCTGCGGATCGTCGGCAGGAGTCGTTTCGGCGTCGATGTAATCAATAAAAACAGAGTACTTGTAGTGGGTTCTTCAAGTAACTTGAGCAGTGCATTGGCGGTGTAGGGATTCATCGCCTCGGCCGGATCGACGATGACGACCCGCTGTCCGCCTCGATGGCCGCCGGTGGTGAGACTTTGCTGGAGGTCGCGGATCTGGTCGATGACGATCTGCCGACTGGCCGCCTTTGTTTCTCCAGTTTTTTCTGAAGAAGATTCCGTATCATTTTGATCTGCTTCAGGAATGATGCGCATAAAATCAGGATGACTCCCTGCCAGACGCCACTGACAGTCTTCGCACCGCCCGCAGGCCTGACCGTCTGCATCCGGCTGCACGCACAGCGTCCGCGCCGCCAGCGCTTCGGCGAAGGCACGTTTGCCGCCGCCCGCCGGACCATTCAGCAGCAAGGCATGGTGCATCCGTCCGGAGTTGTCCAAAACGCGCTGCCAGAGAGGTTTATGCCACTCAAAAATCATTTCAGGCAATGACTTACGATGATTTCTTCGAGTTCCTTCTGGATTTCGTCCGGCGTACGTCCGGCGTCGATCACCCGGACCCGCCCTGGATCGGCCGCGGCCCGGCGCAGGTAGGCAGCGCGTACCCGCCGGAAGAAATCCGTCTGTTCCCGCTCGAAACGATCCGGCGCCACGCCGGTACCCGCGAGCCGTTGCGCGGCAATGGCGGGGTCCAGATCGAAGATGAAGGTCAGGTCCGGCTGCAGGTGGGGATGCACCCAGCGCTCCAGCGCAGCGAACCGCCCTTCGTCCAGGCCGCGCCCCCCCACCTGGTAGGCGTAGGTGGCGTCCGTGAAGCGGTCGGAGACCACCCAGCTGCCCGCCGCGAGGGCCGGCTCGATGAGGGCCGCGAGGTGCTCCCGGCGCGCCGCGAACATCAGCAGGGCCTCGGTTTCCAGGTGCATGGCGTCATGCAGCAGGAGCTCCCGCAGTTTTTCGCCAAGGGGCGTGCCGCCCGGCTCGCGAGTCTGCACGACGTTCAGGCCGCGGGTGCGGAGCAAGGCGACCGCCGCCGCGATCTGGCTGCTCTTGCCGGCGCCGTCGATGCCTTCGAAGGTGATGAAGCGGGGTTTCACGAGTTACGTTTCCGGATGTACTGGGCGACGGCCCGATTGTGTTCGTCCAGCGTGCGCGAGAACGCGCTGGAACCGTCACCGCGGGCCACGAAGTAAAGATAGTCGGTCACCGGCGGATTGAGGGCCGCCCGCAGGGACGCCAGCCCGGGCATGGCGATGGGCGTGGGCGGCAGGCCGGCGCGGGTGTAGGTGTTGTAAGGGGTGTCGGCGAGCAGGTCGCGCTTGCGCAGGTTGCCGTCGAAGGCCGCGCCCAGGCCGTAGATGACCGTCGGATCGGTCTGCAGCAGCATGCCGGCGCGCAGGCGGTTGACGAAGACCGACGCGATCTTGGGCCGGTCGGCGGGCAGGCCGGTCTCCTTTTCTACGATGGAGGCCATGATCAGGGCTTCGTAGGGCGACGCGTAGGGCAGGCCATCGGCACGCTTGTCCCATTCCCGGGCGAGGCGCCGCTGCAGGTTGTCGTGGGCCCGGCGCAGCACCTCCAGATCGCTGGAGCGGCGCGCGAAGAGATAGGTATCCGGGAAGAACTGCCCTTCCGGGTGACGCGCGTCGATGCCCAGGCGGGTCAGCAGTTCCGCGTCGCTGAGCCCGGCGCTGTCGTGGCGCAGATCCGGGTGACGGTCCAGCGCGGCGCGGAACTGGCGGATGTTCCAGCCTTCCACGAGGGTCAGATCCGCTTGGCTCACGTCGCCGCGGCTGAGCTTGGCGAGCAGTTGCAGGGGCGTCACGCCGCGTTCCACTTCGTAGCTGCCGGCCTTGATGGAGTTGGCCTGACCGGTGATCCGCGCCAGCCAGGTGAGCAGCACCGGTTGCACCTCGATGCCGCCGTCCACCACCTGCCGAGCCACCTGACGCATGCCGGCGCCGGGCTCGATGGTGAAATCCAGCGGGCTGGTCCGCAGGCCCATGGGCTCGTGGGCATACCACGCGAGGGCAGCGGCGAGCAGCGCGACGAGCGCGACGCCCAAGGCAAGACAGCGGACGATGAAACGTTTCATACGGGAACTTGGCGCGTCCGGAAGGAACGAAAGAGGAGGGACGAGACAATGACTGCGGACTGCACGGCCGGTGTGACGAAGGTGGCACCGATCGTGCATACCGGCCGGAAGGCGCCCGTATAATAGCCCAAAGCTCACACATCCTCGCTCCCGACCCTTCGAGTTCGCTCGCCCACAGGACCACCATGAACGCAGCCTGGTTTACCCATCTCGGCGCCCAGGGCGCCCGCTTCACCGACCCGTACGTCCGCTTCCACGACGACGCGCGGCAGGACGTCCGCGCCGCCGAACAGGGCACCGTACTGGTGCCCCTGACCCATCTCGCCGCCATCCGCGCCACCGGCGAGGATGCCGGCGCCCTGCTCCACAACCTGTTCTCCAATGATGTGAAGAAGCTCGGCCCCAACGAGGCCCAGCTCACCAGCTTCAACAGCGCCAAGGGCCGCATGCTCGCCAGCCTGCTGCTGTGGCGCGAGGGTGCCGACTACCTGCTGGCCCTTTCCGCCGACATCCACGCCGCCGTGCTCAAGAAGCTCGGCATGTATGTGCTGCGCTCCAAGGCCAAGCTGCTGGACGACAGCGGCGACAGCGTGCTGATCGGCCTCGCCGGTCCGCAGGCGGGCGCCGCGCTGGAAGCCGCCGGCCTGGGCATCCCCGGCACGCCGCGGGCCACCGCGTCGGGCATCGCCACCGTGGTGCGTCTGGACAACGCCCGCTTCATCGTCTCCGCGCCCCTCTCCGAAGCCACCCAGCTGTGGGAACGCCTGCGCGCCAGCGGTGCCGTGCCCGCCGGCACCGCCGCCTGGCAGTGGCTGGACATCCGCGAGGGCCTGCCCACCGTGACGCTGCCCGTGCAGGAGGAATTCGTGCCCCAGATGATCAACTACGAGCTGATCGGCGGCGTGAGCTTCAACAAGGGCTGCTATCCCGGTCAGGAAATCGTCGCCCGCACCCACTACCTGGGCAAGCTCAAGAAGCGCATGTACCGCGTGCATGGCGACACGGCCGATCTGCCCGCCGCCGGGGCCGACCTCTACGCACCGGAATTCGGCGAGCAATCCGCGGGCAAGGTCGTCATGGCCGCCCCGGCACCGGAGATCGGCTGGGACGCCCTGGTGGTGCTGCAGACCACCACCGCCGAGGCCGGCGTCGTCCATCTGGGCGCGCCCGACGGTCCGCAGCTCGGTTTCCTGCCCCTGCCCTACGCTCTCACCTGACGGTCCCGTGACCCCGTCCCATTTCTACATCTGGTATCCGGTGCGGATCGGCCTCGAGGCCGATCTGGCCCGGACCCTCTACAACCTGCAGAGCGACGTGGCCGAGCGCACCGGCGTCGCCGGGCGCTTCCTGCGCAAGGCCGACGACCCGTGGACCTGGATGGAGATCTACGAGAACGTGCGCGACGCCGACGCCTTCGCCCGAGTGCTCGAAGAAGCCGTCGAGCGCCATGGCCTGGCCCGCTTCGTGGACGACGGCGGGCACCGCCATCCGGAACGTTTCGTGTCGTGTGCCTGATCCTCGTCGCCTGGCAGGCCCGCGCCGACTACCCGCTGGTGGTGGCGGCCAACCGGGATGAGTTCTTCGCGCGCCCGGCCGCCGCAGCCGCCTGGTGGGACGATGCGCCGGCCCTGTTTGCCGGGCGCGACCTGGAGGCGGGCGGCACCTGGCTCGGCCTGAGCCGCCAGGGCCGCTTCGCCGCCCTCACCAATTTCCGCGATCCCGCCCGCGTGCGCGCCGGCGCCCCCTCCCGCGGCGCGCTGGTGGCGGATTTCCTGCAGGGTCGCGAATCCACCGACGATGCCCTCGCCCGCCTCGCGGCGGAAGGCCCGCGCTACAACGGCTTCAACCTGCTGCTGTCGGACGGTGTCACGTTGGGCGTCTTCGAGAGCGAGGCCGACAGCGGCCGCGGCGCCGGGCGGCGCCTCGCACCGGGCCTCTACGCGCTCTCCAACCACCTGCTGGACACGCCCTGGCCCAAGGTCAGCGCCGGCAAGTCGCGCCTCGCCCGCGCCCTCGACGCCCTACCCGACGACACGCCCCTGCGAGACCTGCTGCGGGACGACCGCCCCGCGCCGGACGCCGCCCTGCCGCGCACCGGCGTCAGCCTTGCCTGGGAGCGCATGCTGTCCAGCGCCTTCATCCGCGCTCCGGGCTACGGCACGCGTTGCTCCACGGTGATCGTCCGCGACCGTTTCGGCTGGACCCGGGTCGTCGAGTCCACCTGGGACGCCCACGGCCGGGAAAGCGGCCGGGTGGCCGAGCGCTTCCAGATCCAGCCCGCCTGAATCCCGCACGCCCGGCGCGGACGCCTATAATCCGCCCTTCCCCGGAACCCCCTCCGCGCCGCACCGCGAACCCCGCATGACCCGCCCCACGCATCCTTTCAGCGCCCTCCTGCCCGAACTCGACGCCGTGGCCGACGCCCGTCCCGGCCAGCGCCTGGATCTGCCCGCCCTGGCCGGATCCGCCGACGCCCTGGCCATCGCCCGTCTGGCGGGCGGCGGGCGCATGCTGGTGGTGATCACTGCCCACCCCGTGGACGCCCAACGTCTGGCGGAAGAGCTCGCCTGGCTCGCGCCTGATCTGCGCACCCACCTGCTGCCGGACTGGGAGACCCTGCCCTACGACAGCTTCTCGCCTCACCAGGACCTGATCTCCGAGCGCCTGTCCACCCTCTACGCCATCACCCGCGGCGAAGCCGACATCGCCCTCGTGCCGGCCACCACCGCCGTCTCGCGCCTGGCCCCGCCGGCCTTCCTGGCGGCCTACACCTTCTTCCTGAAACAGGGCGAAAAGCTCGACGTGAACGGCCTGCGCGAGCAGATGACCGTCGCCGGCTACGCCCACGTCACCCAGGTCATGTCGCCCGGCGAATACAGCGTGCGCGGCGGGCTGGTGGATCTCTATCCCATGGGCGCCGCGCTGCCCTACCGGGTCGACCTCTTCGACGAAGACATCGAGAGCATCCGCACCTTCGACCCGGACACCCAGCGCACCGTCTTCCCGGTCAAGGAGGTGCGCCTCCTGCCGGCGCGGGAGTTTCCCCTCGACGAAGCCGGCCGCACCCGCTTCCGCGGCCGTTTCCGCGAAACCTTCGAAGGCGATCCGTCCCGCTGCACCATTTACAAGGACATCTCCAACGGCATCGCGCCAGCCGGCATCGAGTACTACCTGCCCCTCTTCTTCGACTCCACGGCGACCCTCTTCGACTACCTGCCCGCCAGCGCTGCCCTGTTCCTGCACCGGGACGTGGCGGGCGCCATCGACGCCTTCTGGAAGGACGTACGCAGCCGCCACAAGCTCCTGGACGGGGACAAGACCCGTCCGGTAATGGCGCCGGAGCAGCTCTTCCTGGGCAGCGAGAGCTTCTTCGTCGCCCTGCGCGACCGCCCCCGCCTGCAACTGGGCACGTCCGCCGGCGACGGTCCGGCACGGCCCCTGCCCGACGTGGCGGTGGAGCGCAAGGCCAGCGACCCGCTGCACCGCTTCAAAGCCTTCTGCGCCGGCTTTGCAGGCCGGGTGCTGGTGCTGGCCGAATCGCCGGGGCGCCAGCAGACCATCGCCGAATACTTCGCCGAATACGGGCTGCAGCCCACCGCCACAACCGACTTCGACGCCTTTGCCGGCGGCGATGCGCGCCTGGCCCTCGCCACCGGGCCCCTGGCCGGCGGATTCGTGCTGCCCGGCGCCGGCCTCGCGGTGGTCACCGAATCCGAGCTCTACGCCGCCACCGCGCGCACCCGCACGCGCCGCGAGAACCGCAAGTCCGCCAGCGTGGAAGGCTGGCTGCGCGACCTGTCGGAGCTCAAGGCCGGCGATCCGGTGGTCCATTCCAGCCACGGCATCGGCCGCTACATGGGTCTGGTGCACATGGACCTGGGCGAAGGCGACACGGAATTCCTGCACCTGGAATACGCCAACGGCGACAAGCTCTACGTCCCCGTCGCCCAGCTCCACGTCATCACCCGCTACGCCGGCGCCGACCCGGAGGCGGTGCACCTGCACACCCTCGGCTCCGGTCAGTGGGAGAAGGCCAAGAAGAAGGCCGCCCAGCAGGTACGCGACACGGCCGCCGAGCTCCTCGCCCTCTACGCCCAGCGCGCCGCCCGCAAGGGCCATCAGTTCGACTTCAAGCAACACGACCTGGAAGCCTTCGCCGACGGCTTCGGCTTCGAGGAAACCCCCGACCAGCGCGCGGCCATCGAGGCCGTGGTGACCGACATGAAGTCCGGCCGCCCCATGGACCGCCTGGTGTGCGGCGACGTGGGCTTCGGCAAGACCGAGGTCGCCCTGCGCGCCGCCTTCATCGCGGTGGCCGACGGCAAGCAGGTGGTCGTCCTGTGCCCCACCACCCTGCTCGCCGAGCAGCACTACCAGACCTTCTCCGACCGCTTTGCCGACTGGCCCATCAAGGTGGCCGAGCTGTCCCGCTTCAAGAACGCCAAGGAACAGGCCGACGCCATCCAGCAGCTGGGCGAAGGCAAGGTGGACATCCTCATCGGCACCCACCGCCTGCTCCAGAAGGACGTGGTCTTCAAGCGCCTGGGCCTGGTCATCATCGACGAGGAGCACCGCTTCGGCGTGCGCCAGAAGGAAGCCCTCAAGGCCCTGCGCAGCGAGGTGGACATCCTCACCCTCACCGCCACCCCCATCCCGCGCACCCTGGGCCTGGCCCTGGAAGGTCTGCGGGAATTCTCGGTGATCGCCACTGCGCCCCAGAAACGCCTGGCCATCAAGACCTTCGTCCAGCCCTACAACAAGGGCATCGTGCGCGAAGCCGTGCTGCGGGAATTCAAGCGCGGCGGCCAGGTGTATTTCCTCCACAACGAGGTGGAGACCATCGTCAACGTCCGCGAAGCCCTGGAGGAACTGCTCCCCGAGGCGCGCATCGTGGTCGGTCACGGCCAGCTGCCGGAGCGGGAGCTGGAGCGCGTCATGCGCGACTTCACCACCCAGAAGGCCAACCTGCTGCTGTGCACCACCATCATCGAGACCGGCATCAACATCCCCACCGCCAACACCATCATCATCCACCGGGCCGACCGCTTCGGACTGGCCCAGCTCCACCAGCTGCGCGGCCGCGTCGGGCGCTCCCACCACCAGGCCTACGCGTACCTCCTCACCGACGCCCATGCCAAGCCCACCGCCCAGGCCCAGAAGCGCCTGGAGGCCATCTCCATGATGGAAGAGCTGGGCTCCGGCTTCTACCTGGCCATGCAGGATCTGGAGATCCGTGGCGCCGGCGAGGTGCTCGGCGAAAACCAGTCCGGCGAGATCCAGCAGGTGGGCATGAGCCTCTACACCGAGATGCTCAAGCGCGCCGTGCGCGACCTGCAACAGGGCCGCGAACCGGACCTCTCCCAGCCCCTGGAGGTGGTCTCCGAGATCAACCTCCACGCCCCCGCCCTGCTGCCCAGCGACTACTGCAGCGACGTGCAGGAACGCCTCACCCTCTACAAGCGCCTCGCCAACTGCGACAGCGAGGACGACCTGCGCGCCCTGCAGGAAGAGCTCATCGACCGCTTCGGCGAACTGCCGCCCCAGACCCGCACCCTGCTCGAGACCCACCGCCTGCGCATGCTGGTGCGCCCCTACGGCGTGGCCAAGCTGGACGCCTCCGACAGCCAGATCACCCTCCACTTCGGCGCCAACGCCGCCATCGACCCGGTCAAGGTCATCCTGCTGATCCAGAAGGACAAGAGCGTGCGCATGTCCGGCCCGGACAAGCTCGTGCGCAAGGTCGCCACGCCGGACCTGAGCCAGCGGGTCAAGGCGGTGCGGGACCTGCTCGTCGCGGTCAAGGCCTGAGCCCACCCCGCTTCGGGTCCCCGCGTTCAGGGCGGCGGCGGGCCCGTCCGCAGTTCATCGCGGCTGGCGCAGCGCGCGGCCCGATCGCGCATCGCCCTCTCTAGCGCTTTCTGCCAAAATTGCCTATATTGAAAGCCAAATGGCAGACCACCTCACCTGCCGCGGCCTGCCTGCCCTCACCGGAGCCCCGACCATGAGCGCCACCCTCCTCGCCTTTCCCGGCCTCTCCGCCGCCGGCCTGCTCGGCGGCGAGCAACTCCTCCACGCCACGCCGCGCCTGGGCATCGACTGGATTCCCCTGGTCCGGCGCGGCCTGCCCGCCGCGTCCCTGGACGCCCTCGTGCGCCAGACCCGCATCGCCCGCACCGACCTGGCCGAAGCCCTTGCCATCCCGGAACGCACTCTGGCCCGGCGCAAGCGCGAAGGCCAGCTGTCGCC
The DNA here is from genome assembly GCA_035335645.1 of Rhodocyclaceae bacterium. Lineage (GTDB taxonomy): Bacteria > Pseudomonadota > Gammaproteobacteria > Burkholderiales > Rhodocyclaceae > Zoogloea. The sequence goes on from DAOQMM010000099.1 coordinate 12,674, forward strand.
CGAAGAATCGGCCAAGCTCGTGCGCCTGGCCCGCACCGTCGAACGGGCCGAGGAAGTCTTCGAGGACGCCGCCGCCGCCCTCGCCTGGCTGCGCCAGGACAACGCGGCCCTGGGGGGCGTCACGCCCCTGTCCCTGCTCGACACCGACCTGGGCGCAGACGCCGTCCTCGACACCCTCGGACGCATCGAGCACGGCGTGTTCGCCTGATGCCCGTCGTCTGGCGCATCACCACCGCCCGCTTCGCCGCATCGGCCTTCTCCGGCGAAGGCGCCCGGCGCTACGGCGGACGCTGGAACCCCCGCGGCACACCCCTCATCTACACCGCCGAGTCCCGCGCCCTCGCCCTGCTCGAAATGCTCGTCCAGGACGACCCCCTGCGTGCCCGCTACGTACTGATCCCGGCGCACATCCCCGACGATCTGCCCCTCGACCGCCTCGACGCCGACGCCCTGCCCGCCGACTGGCGCACCCTCGGCGCCCGCGACGCCCTCCAGACCCTCGGCCGGCGCTGGCTCGAAGGCCCCCACCGGGCCGCCCTGATCGTCCCCAGCGCCGTGGTACCCGCGGAGCACAACGTGCTCATCGACCCCACACACCCGGATTTCACCCGCATCGCCATCGGCCCCGTCGAGGCCCTCGAAACGGACATGCGCCTGCTCCGCAACCTGGCTGCGCAGCCGCGCGGCGCCTGAGCACACCGCCACGGGCGCGCCCGCACCCTGTGCCGCCGGCCTCCCGGCATCCGCCCCACGACAGGCCGCCGTAACCCACCGCTGCTAGAATGCCGCCGATGTTCCCGCCCGACCCTCCGCGCCGCACCGGGCCCCTGGTCTTCGCCCTGGGCATCTCCCTGCTCGTCCATGGCCTGATCCTCTTCCTCGCACCGAGAACACCCCTGGACGCCGGCCGCCCCGCGCCCACCCTGCAAGCCCGCCTGGAGGCGCGCCAGGCGCGGGAACCGGCCGCCGCCAGCGCCCCGCCGCCCGCCTCCGCTGCCCCACA
>DAOQMM010000100.1:0-13508 GCA_035335645.1 Rhodocyclaceae bacterium
CAGTTCGCCCGCCAAGCGGGCCGCCGCGTAGTCACCGCGCATCCGCTCAAGCATCCTGTCTAGCACGCAGAACGTGAAAAGCGACAGCAATCCTATGAACGATGCGACAGTGGATGTATTAATCCTCCACCTTTCGATCGACAATTCGGATAATGATGTCAATCTTCAGGTTGTCAGGCATTTCCGGGCATCTCGCCACTTTTTTGAGTGCGCTCGCCGCCACGTAGCGTTGGAACATCTGAGAGCCCCTTCTTCCGAAATGTCGTGACGCTACATCAACATTGCCGTGGCAATGTCCGTGAATTCTGATGTTTAAAGCGCCCGATTGTTGTTATGGATGTCCTGGGGTCGGGCCGCACAGCATCTGGTTGTTGGTGGTGTGCTCAGTCTGTCGGTGCCGAGATCATGAAAAATCGCTATGTCTGGATAGGGACCTGTTCAGTGTTGGCGCACTTGGTCTTGTTCTGGCCGGAACCCAATAGGCCGGGGGATGGCCGACGGCCGGTCATTTCGGTGCGATTGCCTGACTATGCCCGGGGTCAGCCGCCCAAGGACGAAACGCTCCTTATGGAGTCGGCGGAGACTGTTGAACGGGCTGTTCCGATGGAGAACGTCGCGCATGCGACCCCTGAGGTGCCAAACGCCTCAGGTCGAGCCAGGACGATTCCGGCACATAGCGTGTCCCGCGGGTCTCTGGTAGATGTATCGCCGAAGGCAGCCATCGCCACGTCTTTGCAGACGCTTGGGCGTGACGGGACCGTCGCAGAAGGGGGCGATTCAGATGACAGGCCCGGTCTGCTGCGTTACCGGATCGCACTGGCTTCTGCTGCAGTGAAGCGTGTGCGAGCCGAGTTGTCTGTGGTGGTGATGCAGGACGCGGTGCATTCGCTTACCGTCGAAGTCAGCGGATTGGAGGCCGGCGTGACGGCGGTTCGCATCATCGCGTCGTCTGGACGGGCGGGCCTGGATGACATGGTCTTGCGCGCGGTCGAATTGGCGGCCGGAGATGTTCCGCACCCGTTTGTCGAACGGGGGAAACCATGGGCGTTCACGCTGCCTGTCAGTATTTCGCAGGAGTTGGAAGCCTTGTGAAGCCATGCCCACTGATCTTGGGCGTACGGGGCTACCGGAGCGGCATTCAGGTGCGTAACGGTGGATGGATCTCGAGCGCCGTGGTGTGCAGCCGATAGTTTCCTGATCTCCGATCTTCGAAAAACTTCCGGAGCGTGAACTCCACCGATCGGAACGCAATTTCGTTCCAGGGCACGTCCGATTCGTCGAACAGAGCCGCTTCCAGGGTTTCTTCACCAGGACTGAAGTCCGGAGCCAGTAGCGTGGCCTGAAAGATGATGTGGATCTGGCTGATACCCGGAATATCCACAAAGCTGAACATGGGGCCCAGTTCTACGCGGGCGCCAGCTTCTTCTTGAGTCTCCCGCACCGCGCCCTCGGCGGCGGTTTCGTTGTTTTCCATGAATCCGGCCGGAAGTGTCCAGAGCCCGTAGCGTGGTTCGATGGCGCGGCGGCACAGCAGCACCTGCTCATTCCACACCGGCAGGGCGCCGACCACGACCTTGGGGTTCTGGTAATGGATCGTCCCGCACGCGTCACAGACGTGGCGTGGAAGGTTGTCGCCGGGGGGGACACGCACCGTCACCGGCGAGCCGCATTGGGAGCAGAAGTTCATGAACAAGCGTGGATCATGGGGAGCCAGTCGGCATTCTAGTCGAAGGTCCGTGTGCTTTACACGGCCGGCGGATGGGGCACGATCGACTTAAGGGGATGAGGTTTCTGTCCGATAAGTCGTGGACTACGGCCGAGTGCCGCGTCATCCCGTGCAAGGCAACGATGACTTCTTCCTTTGACATCACGAAGTTCGAATATCTCAAGGCGTCGGGCGATCTCCCTTCGCCGAAGGGGGTTGCACTGGCGGTCATGCGCGCCCTGCAGCACGACGATTGTTCGACTGGCGAACTGGCCCGCATCATCAAGACCGATCCCGCGTTCGTCGGACGCATCGTCAAGGCGGCCAATGGCGTGGCGGGCTTCAATCGTCGGGCCGTGGCCTCGGTGCAGGATGCGATCCTGGTGCTCGGCATGCGGGCTGTCCGTACACTGGCCCTGGGGTTCTCGCTGCTGTCAGAGTACCGCAACGGTGTGTCGCGGGAGTTCGACTATCCGCGCTACTGGTCGGGCTGTCTGGCACAGGCTCTGGCGATGCAGGCCATCGCGCATCACACGCGTGCGGGTGCCCTTGAAGACATGTTCTGTCTCGGACTGCTGGCGAGGGTAGGCGAATTGGCGCTGGCAACCCTGTACCCGGCTGAATACGACACGTTGCAGCGACGCCGGCGCGCCGAACCCGCCACGGCCATCGCGAGGCTCGAGCATGAATTGTTTGCCATCTCCCACGGGGAACTGGGGGGCGCCATGCTGGCGGATTGGGGTCTGCCCAAGGTCTTCTGCGTGGCCGCGGAGTTTGCTGAACATCCTGAACGTGCCGGGCATGAGCCGGGATCCCGTTCGGATGTCCTGACCCGCTCACTGCAGATGGCTGCATGCATGGCTGCGCTGTTTGTCGCTCCGGAGACGGAGCGGGCCCAGTATCTGCCGCGATTGATCGAACTGGGGGGCACCCTCGATCTGCCGCCGGCGCTTGTCGGTGAGATCAGTGACGGCGTCGCGCGGGAGTGGCAGGCGTGGGGGCCCCTGCTCGATGTGGAGACACCCGACATTCCTTCATTCGAGGTGCTTGCGGCCCAAGCGGCGGACATGCGGGCGCGCGAGATCGAGATGGCCTCGGCCCCTGATGCGACCGAGACGATCGTGCTGCACGACGCGCAGCCCGGAGCGTCCCGCCCGCTCGGCGTGTTGGTTGTTCACGACGATGCCGAGACGCGCAGTCTGATCCGGCGGGTGCTGGAGGTTGCCGGGCATGATGTTCGAGAGGCTCGGGAAGGGCGTCGGGCCCTCGAGTGCGTGCTCGAAAGCCCGCCCCAGTTGTTGATCGTGGACCGTGATCTCGCGGATGGGGACGGACTGGAGTTTGTGCGCAACTTGCGCCAGACGAAGATCGGGCGCGGATTGTATGTGCTGATGCTGATGCGTGCCGGGGATGATGACCGGCTGATAGAGGCCTTCGAGAACGGTGCGGACGACTTTGTCCACACGCCGGTCAGCCCCAAGATCCTCGCTGCACGTCTGCGTGCCGCGCAGCGGGTGATCAATCTTCAGGAGGAACTGGAGCGGGATCGGGAGGAGGTGCGCCGATTCGCCGCGGAGCTGGCGGTCTCGAACCGGCGCCTCCAGGAAATGGCCCTGACGGATTCCCTGACCGGCTTCCCGAACCGCCGCTATGCCATGGAGCGGGTTGCCCAGGAATGGTCGACGGCATCCCGCACCCGCCGTCCCTTGTCAGCGATGGTCGTTGACGTGGATGAGTTCAAGCGCTTCAACGACAACTTTGGCCACGATACCGGCGATACGATCCTGCGTCAGGTGGCTAATTCCCTCAAGACGGCCTTGCGTGCCCAGGATGTGGTGGCACGGACGGGGGGCGACGAGTTTCTGGTGATCTGTCCCGACACGCATCTGGATGCGGCCCTGGCCTGTGCAGAGCGCGTGCGCTTTGCCGTGGAGGCGGGCGGTCATGCCAGCGCAGGCGGCAGGGTGACGGTGAGCATCGGTGTGGCCACTCGGGAAGCGGGAATGAATGATGCCGAGGCGCTCGTCAAACGCGCCGACCAAGCCCTTTATCAGGCCAAGAACAAGGGGCGCAATCGCATCACCACCACCCAGACCGCACGTCCGGCGCCCCTCGTTCCGCCCCGCGGGACCCATTGAACCGGGTACGTTTGCTTACATCTGTAGGACAAATTCTTACACAGTCGCAGCCCGTGGGCTTACGCGAATATTCGAAGCCGACGGATGTTGAATCTTGCCGGTGAACGGCAGAATTTGCCGCATGAGAGTCCTTATTCTTCAAGGAGTGAATCATGCGCAATCACGCACTGCAGGATGAGATCCGGGAACTGAATCTCGCCTATCTGATGCTCGCCCAGCAGATGCTGCGGGAGGACCGGGCTGTCGCCCTCTACCGCCTCGGCATCGGTGAGGACGTGGCGGACGTGCTCGAAGGTTTCAGCGCGGCCCAGCTGCTGCGCATGGCCAGTTCGACCATGTTGCTGTGCCAGTTTCGTTTCAACGACAGCATGCTGGTAGACCTCCTGGCGTCCCATGGTCGGGAACGTGGCACGGCGCACCTGCATGCAGCCATCCTCGCTGCCGGCAAGCCTGTCGAAGCCTTGTCCTGAAGTGCGCGCAGGAGGGACGGATCATGCGTAACAAGAGCGTTCTGCTGGAAGCCCAGGACATCCAGAAGGCGGTCGAATTGATCCGGCTCGGTGCACGCATGCAGATGCTGGAGGCGGAAACCGGATTGAGCCGCGAGCGTCTGCTCAAGTTGTACAAGGAAGTGAAGGGGGTGTCGCCCCCGAAGGGCATGCTGCCGTTTTCCACGGACTGGTTCATGTCCTGGCAACCGAACATCCACGCCTCGTTGTTCATGGCCTTTCACCGGTTCGTCCGTGGCAATGCCGGCCTGGACGGACTCAACGCCATCGTCCAGGCCTTTCGTCTTTACCAGGAACACGTCGAATCCTTCGAGATGGAGCAGGTGCTGAGCCTCACCCGCGCCTGGACGCTGATCCGCTTCTTTGATGCCCGCCTGCTGCAGTCCGCCCGCTGCACCTGTTGTGGCGGCGAGTTCGTCACGCACGCCTACGATCCGACCCAGCACTATGTGTGCGGCCTCTGTCACGTCCCGTCCCGCGCCGGTAAGACCCGCAAGGCGCAGCTTGCCGAATCGATTGCTCCCTGACCCTCCTCTTGCCTGAGAGGTTGTGCCGCTCGACGCTCGCGAGCGGCATTTTTTTGCGGACTGTCCTGCGGGACGGGTGCTCAAGTTCGTTCAGGCAGGGCCGTTATTCCGACCGATGGATTAACGATCTGCGGGCCGCGCATGGAATTGCGCCGGCCGCCCCTGAGAGGTTCTGGCGATGTTTCTGATCATCGGTTACGTCATCATTCTGGCAGCTTCGCTGGGCACCTACGCGGTGCACGGCAGCCTCGCGGCCCTGTGGGTGCCGACCGAGTACATCGCGATCGTTGGTCTGACGGTCGGCGGGTTCGTGGCCGGCAACGGCCTGGGTGCGATCAAGGGCACGGTGGCGGCCCTGCCGACGATCTTCAAGGGTTCGCCCTATTCCAAAGCGTTCTACATCGACGTCCTGTGCATGCTCTACGAGATCCTCGCCAAGGTGCGTAAGGAAGGCCTGATGTCGATTGAAGGGGACATCGAAAATCCCGAGGGGAGCCCGATCCTGTCCAAATATCCGGCCTTCACGGCGGATCACCATGCCGTGGATTTCCTCTGCGACTACCTGCGCATGATGGTGGGCGGCAATCTGAACGCCTTCGAGATCGAGAACCTGATGGACATCGAAATGGAAACCCACCACCACGAAGCCCACGGGCCGGCCCACGTGGTGTCGAAAGTCGCCGACTCCGTGCCGGCCTTCGGCATCGTCGTGGCGGTGATGGGCGTGGTCAACGTAATGGGCTCGGTGGGCCAGCCGCCCGCCGTGCTGGGTAAGATGATCGGCGGTGCGCTGGTGGGGACTTTCCTGGGGATCCTCATCTCTTACGGCTTCGTCGCACCGATCGCCGGGCAGCTCGAACAGAAGGTGGACGAGGGCGGCAAGATCTATCAGTGCATGAAGGCGGTCTTGCTGGCGAGCATGAACGGCTACGCCCCGCAGGTGGCGGTGGAGTTTGGACGCAAGGTGCTGTATTCCACCGATCGCCCCAGCTTTGCAGAGCTGGAAGAGGCCATCAAGAGCAGGAAGTAAGCGGCATGCGGCGGGGCAATAAACCCGGCGATGCGGCGGAATCCAGGCCATGAGCGACGATACCCAACAGCCCATTGTCGTCAAAAAGATCAAGAAGGGCGGCGCCGGTGCCCACGGCGGTGCCTGGAAGATCGCCTATGCCGACTTCGTGACGGCGATGATGGCCTTCTTCCTGCTGATGTGGCTGCTGGGCTCCACGGCCCAGGGCGATCTGCAGGGCATTGCGGATTTCTTCAGTTCGCCCCTCAAGGTGGCCATGGCGGGTGGCTCCGGGGCCGGTGACGCGACCAGTCCCATCGTCGGCGGTGGCCAGGATCTGACCCGGTCGGTGGGGCAGGTGAAGCGCGGCGACGTGGACGGAAAGCGTTCCATGAACATCGAGGCTGCCAAGGGCGCAACCCGCCCCTCCGGCGATGAAGGCACGGATGCAGCCAAGAAGACCGAGCAGCGCCGCGAGCGGGCCAAGCTGGAGGACCTGAAAGGCCAGATCGAGGCCGTCATCGAAGCCAGTCCGAGCCTGCGCCCCTTCAAGAACCAACTGCTGCTTGACATCACCACCGAAGGCCTGCGCATCCAGATCGTCGATGAACAGAACCGACCCATGTTCGATTCGTCCAGTGCCTCCCTCAAGCCCTACACCCAGGAGCTGCTGCGCGCCATCGGCGCCACCCTCAACGGCGTGGACAACACCGTCAGCCTGTCCGGCCATACGGATTCCACGCGGTATGCCGGCGGCGAGCGCGGCTTTTCCAATTGGGAGCTGTCCGCCAACCGGGCCAATGCGTCCCGGCGAGAACTGGTCGCCGGCGGGCTGGCCGAAGGCAAGATGGTGCGGGTGGTGGGCCTTGCGGACACCTTTCCCCTCGACCCGGCGAATCCTGCTGCGCCCATCAACCGACGCATCAGCATCATCGTGCTCAACAAGGAAGCCGAGGCTGCCTTGCGTACCGCAGGCGGGCGCAAGCTCGACGTCTCCAGCGAGAGCGGCGTCGATGCGTCCGATATCCAGGCCGGCCTGAAGCCCGGCGGGCGGGCGGCGCCCCACTGACGGTTCCGTCACGCCGGGGGCCGCGCAGCAGGCTGGGGCGTGCATCGCCAGTCGCTGCGGGCCTTCCTGGCGTCCCGCGGAAGTGTCCGAAGCTAAAGATGCCGGTCCGCGTGACGATATGTTCACCAGGAAGTTTTGCTCGAATTCATCATGGCCCAGCTCTCTCCCCTCGCTACCGTGTTTGCCGGAACCGGCTGGAGCGCCCTCGTCGCGGCCGGAACCGGCTTTGCAACCGGTGATTTTGCTGCCGCCTGCTGGGCAGGTGGTCTCAGCGCCGTCGGGTGGGGGGGCGTGCTGCTCGCTGGGGCCGGGCGCCCCCGCGACACTGCGGCGGAATCGCCCCGCAACCTGGATGCGGGCCAGCTGGAGCCGCTGGAGGCGATCCTCCGCGAGGCCAGCCTGGCGATTCGACAGCAGCACAAAGGAATCGGTGCCGAAATGCACCGGATGCAGGAACTCCTGGCCGATGCGATCCGGTCGCTGACTGACAGTTTCCACGGCATCCATGCCGAGACAACTGCGCAGCAGAGCATTGCCGTGCGTCTCACCCAGGACAACGTCGTGGACGGCGAGAGCAGCGCGAGCAGCTTCGACGCCTTCGTGGCCAATACGTCAGGCGTGATGCAGCGGGTCGTGGACAGCGTGATCCAGAACAGCAAGCTTGGGATGGAACTCGTTGAACTGACGGACCGGATCTCCAGGCGCGCGAGCGATGTGGAGTCGATCCTCGGCGAGATCACGTCCATTTCCAAACAGACCAATCTCCTCGCCCTCAACGCCGCCATCGAGGCGGCCCGCGCCGGCGAGGCCGGTCGAGGCTTTGCCGTGGTGGCCGACGAGGTGCGTGATCTGTCCACCCGCACCGCCCAGTTCAGCCAGCAGATCGGGCAGGTGATGGGCTCCATGCGCGAAAGCGTGAAGTGCACCGAGGAAGCCATCGAGAAGATGGCGTCCACCGACATGACCTTTGCCCTCGAATCCAAGCAGCAGGTGGAGCATGTGCTTAGCGCGATGGAGGGGATCAACGAGCAGCGCGGCGAGGCGATCGTGCGCATCGGCGAGCATGCCCAGGCCATGGATGGCCTGGTCAATCGCGCGGTGACCGCGCTCCAGTTTCAGGATCTGGTGTCCCAGCTGGTCAGCCGTATCGAGCAGCGCGTACGGGTGCTGGATGAGGTTTTGATGGAGGTCGAGGGGCTGGCGGCCCGCATCGACCAGTCGGCCGGCACAGGCAACCCGGCCATTTTGCACGACGCAGTCGGATTGCTGCGCGCGCGCCTCGACGCCATGCAGGCGGCGTCCGCGCCCGCGTCGGCGGATCACCCGGAGGTCTCGCGCGGCGAGATTGATTTGTTTTAGCTTCAACCCCTAGGAAACAGCGATGGCCAAGACCGTACTCACCGTTGATGACTCTGCCTCCATCCGGCAGATGGTCTCCTTCACCCTGAAAAGTGCCGGCTATGAGGTCGTCGAAGCGGTCGACGGCATGGACGGCCTCGACAAGGCCAAGACCCGCAGCTGCAATCTGGTGCTGACCGACCAGAACATGCCGCGCATGGACGGCCTGTCCCTCATCAAGACCCTGCGCGGCATGCCCCAGTACCGTTCGGTACCGATCCTGATGCTCACCACCGAGTCGTCCGACACCATGAAGTCCCAGGGACGTGCGGCCGGTGCCACGGGCTGGCTGGTCAAGCCTTTCGATCCGCAGAAGCTCATCGAAGTCGTCAAGAAAGTGATCGGCTGAGCCGGTCACGCGACGTCGTCGAGTAAGGGAGACAGGCATGGCCATCGACATGAGCCAGTTCTATCAGGTGTTCTTCGAGGAGGCCGCCGAGCATCTGGCCACCATGGTGGCCCTGCTGCTGGCAATCGATCCGGGCGCACCCGATCCGGAGGAGGTGAACGCCCTGTTCCGGGCGGCGCATTCCATCAAGGGGTCGAGCGGAACCTTCGGCTTCCAGGACATGATGGAGGTCACCCACATCCTGGAAACCATGCTCGACAAGGTGCGCAAGGGCGAAGCGCCCCTCACCGACGACATGGTGGATGCGTCCCTGGTGGCAGGCGACGTGCTCAAGAACCTGCTCGCAGCCCATCGGGGTGAGGAAGAGGCCGACCGGGAGGCCGCGGAAGCCATCTGTCACCGCCTGGAGGCCCTGTGCCGAGCGCTCGAGCAGGGTGGGGACGCCGCGGCCCCTGCGCCGCTCGCCGTACCCGTGCAGACGGGCACCGGGGCCGTGGGACCAGCCTGTTTCAATCTCCACTTCACCCTGGCCTGCCCGCCCGAGGCAATGGCGACGCAACTGGAGCAGCTGCGGGTCGAACTGCGCGGACTCGGCCAGGTCGAGACCTTGCGCGCGCCAGATGCTACCGGTGACGAATGTCACCTGCGCATCCAGACCGATCTGCCCTCGGACAATCTGCGCAGCATCCTTGAGTTCGTCGCAGATGCAGCGTCCGTGCGCGTCGAGCCCCAGGCGCTCGACGCGGGCGCGGAGGCTTACGGATTCTTTGCGCCGCACGACGAGCCCGTGGCGCCGGCCACCGCGGAACCCTACGGGTTCTTTGATCCGCTCGAACCCTCGGCCCCGGCGCCGCAACCGGAACCCTACGGGTTGTTCGAGGACATCGTTCCGCAGGCCGCTGGCGCCCAGGAAAGCGAAGCGTACGGCTTCTTCACGGAACTGCCTGCGCCGGCCGACCCCATCGATGTGGCGCCGCCCTCAGTGCCTTCGCTGCAGGCCGACGGCAAGGAAGCGTACGGATTCTTCGAGCCCGAGCCCCTGCGGGTCGCCGAGCCGGCCCCGGAGTCCATGGCTGCGCCCGAATCCGCACCGCGTCCGGTGGCCGTTCCGGCCGCCGTCAAAAAGGGTCCGCCTGCGCGGGTCGGGGCCAGTGGTGACAGCGGTTCGATCCGCGTCAGCGTCGAAAAGGTGGATCAGATGATCAACCTGGTGGGCGAACTGGTGATCACCCAGGCCATGCTCACCCAGGCCGCCAGCAATGTGGACCCGGTCATCTTCGAGCGCCTCATCAATGGCCTCGCCCAGCTCGAGCGCAACACGCGGGATCTGCAGGAATCGGTCATGTCGATCCGCATGATGCCCATGTCCGTGGTATTCAGCCGCTTCCCGCGGGTGGTGCGGGACCTGTCCCAGAAGCTGGGCAAGCAGGTGGAGCTGAAGACCATCGGCGAGAACACCGAGATGGACAAGAGCCTGGTGGAGCGCATCACCGATCCGCTGACCCACCTGGTGCGCAACAGCCTCGACCACGGCCTGGAAACGCCCGACAAGCGGCGCGCAGCCGGCAAGCCGGAGACCGGCACGATCACCCTGTCGGCGTATCACCAGAGCGGCAATATCGTCATCGAGGTCGGGGACGACGGCGCCGGACTCAACCGCGCCCGCATCCTCGCCAAGGCCCGCGAACGGGGGATGCCGGTCAGCGACGCCATGAGCGACCAGGACGTCTGGGCGCTGATCATGGAGCCGGGGTTCTCCACTGCAGAGCAGGTGACCGAAGTGTCCGGCCGCGGTGTGGGGATGGACGTGGTGAAGAAGAACATTTCCGCAATGGGCGGGCGGATCGAGCTGGATTCCATGCCCGGCGTGGGGACGCGCATCACGGTGCGCCTGCCTCTGACCCTGGCCATTCTGGACGGCATGAGCGTGGGCGTGGGCCCCGAGACCTACATCATCCCGCTGGGCTACGTGATGGAATCGCTCCAGCCCGAGCGCGGCATGATGAAGAGCGTCTCCGGCCTCGAGCGGCTGATCCAGGTGCGCGGCGAATACCTGCCGGTGGTGTGTCTCCACGAAGTGTTCCGCATCCATGGTGCGATCACTGATTGGTCGAAAGGCATCATGGTGGTGCTGGAGGCGGACGGACAGAGCGCCGCGCTGTTCATCGACCAGCTCATCGGTCAGCACCAGGTGGTCATCAAGAGCCTGGAGGCCAATTATCGTCGCGTGCCCGGCATTGCCGGCGCCACCATCATGGGCGACGGACACGTGGCCCTGATCCTCGACGTGCCGATGCTGGTGAACATGGCCCGACGGCTCATGCCGGTGGCGGCCTGAGCGCGGACCCGAGCCGCGTGCACGTCCCCAAAAGCCGCCTGCGGGCGGCTTTTGCACGTCTGCCGGCAGGATTCCCGATGCTTCAGAAAGCGTGGTGCCTGCCGTAAAAGAAGCATCCCCTTCGAGGAGTCATCCCATGCTTCAGGCTGCCCACACCGCCGCTGCCGGCGAGGCGGAAGAAACCGGCTTTACCCAGGAACTGCTCACCTTCACCCTCGGTGCCGAGGAGTACGCCATCGACATCCTCAAGGTGCAGGAGATCCGCGGCTACGACACGGTGACCTCGATCGCCAACGCGCCGGCGTTCATCAAGGGTGTCATCAATCTGCGCGGCACCATCGTGCCGATCGTCGATCTGCGGATCAAGTTTTCCGTGGGCAAGGTGGAATACACGCCGTTCACGGTGGTGATCATCCTCAACCTCAACGGCCGGGTGGTGGGCATCGTAGTGGATGCCGTCTCGGACGTGATCGCGCTCAAACCGGAACAGATGCGGCCGGCGCCTGATTTCGCGGCGTCGGTGGATACCGCCTACATCATGGGGCTGGGTGCCCTGGGCGATCGCATGCTGATCGTGATGGACATCGAGAAGCTGATGTTGTCCGGTGAGATGGCCCTGGTGGATGAAGCGGCCCACTGAGCGGCGTCGCCCCCGAAGCAACCCCTTCCGGATTCAGGACGAACAAACATGGCTGCCTTTCTCTCTCCCGCTGTCGGGGTCATGAACCGACTTTCCGTGCAGGGCAAGATGCTCCTGCTGGCCGTCATCGGCCTCATCCCCATCGTCGTGCTGGCCTTCATGTTGCTGGCGCGCATCGACGCCGATCTCAGCTTCACCACCAAGGAAACCTACACGGTGCCCATGGTCAAGCCGGCCCGCCAGCTGATGCAGGCGGTACAGACTCATCGGGCCGTCGCCCGCCAGGTGATCACGGGTCAGGCCGATGCTGCGCGTCTGGAGGAGTCCCGCGCGCGGATCGCCGAGGCCATCCGCGCCGAAGACGACTTTCAGAGCCAGCACGGGGCGATGCTCGAGACGGACAAGGCGTGGGCAGCCCTGCGTGCCGCCTGGGACGAACTGAAAGCCCAGTCCACCCGTGTCGGGGCCAGCGAAAGCATCCAGCTGCACAACGCCTACATCGCGCGTATCCGTGATTTCATCTCCCACGCGGCGGATCAGACCAATGCCACGCTCGATCCCGAGCTGGAAACCTATTACCTGATGGACATCTTCATCAGCCGTCTGCCCGAGCTGATCGAGGATGTGGGCAGCATCCGTGCACTGGGGGCCGATGTTATTCCCCGCGGGCGCACCACGGAGCGTGAGCGCATCGAGCTGAACATCGTGGTGCGCGCACTCCGCACAGGGATCGATACGGTGAACAGCGAGGTGGGCAAGGCCGGCAAGGAGGATGCGACCGTCCATGCCCTGCTCGACACGCCTGCGGCCACCTTTGCGGCGACCGTCCAGGACTACGCCACCCTGGTGGAGCGTGAACTGCTCCGAGCCGAAGGTGTGACCGTCACCTACGGAAATGTTTTCGATTCCGCAGCCAAGGCCATCGACGCCGGCTACGTGTTCTTTGATCTGTCCGCGCAGGATTTCGACCGCCGCCTGGCCGTCCGGATGGCCAAGCTGGAGCAGGCCCGGAGCGTGGCGATCGCGGTGATCGCGGTGAGCCTGGGCGTGGCCCTCTACCTGTTCCTCGGGTTCCGCCACACCATGCTGGGCGCCATTGCCGAGATCCGCAACGGGGTCGCACGCATGGCGGGCGGCACACTCGATCAGAATCTCGCGGTGGTCGGGCAGGATGCATTCGCGGAGATCGGTGGCGCAATCAATGGCATGCAGGCCAGCCTCCTGGCCAAGATCGAGGCTGACCAGATGACGGCTGCCAGCAACCTGCGCATCCGCAACGCCCTCGACAAGGCGTCAACCAACATCATGCTGGCCGACAACGACGGACAGATCATCTACTGCAACGACTCGGTCCTGAAAATGCTGCGGGGCGCGGAGAGCGATCTGCGCAAGGACCTGCCCAACTTCAGCGCCGACGGACTGGTCGGGCGCAACTTCGACAGCTTCCACCGGAATCCTGCCCACCAGCGCAACCTCCTGTCGCGCCTGAGCGGCGAGCACCGTGCTTCCATCCAGGTCGGCGGGCGAACCTTCTCCTTGGTCGCCAATCCGGTGTTGAACAACGAAGGTGTGCGCCTGGGCACCGTGGTCGAATGGGTGGACCGGACGTCCGAGGTGCTCGTGGAGGCCGAGCTTTCGGGGCTGCTCAATGCCGCGGTCTCAGGGGATTTCGCCCAGCGCTTGTCCATGGAAGGCAAGGAGGGCTTCTTTGCGACGCTCGCGGCGGGCATGAATCAGCTGATGGGGATCGTGGCCACCAATCTGGAGGACGTGGCCCGCGTGCTCAACGCGATTGCGCGGGGCGACCTGACGGAGAAGATCACGGC
>DAOQMM010000101.1:0-13471 GCA_035335645.1 Rhodocyclaceae bacterium
GTGGCCGGGTGGGTGCTGAACAAGCCCGCCAGCCCGTGCCCCGAGAGGGGATTCATGATCATCATCTGGCCGGTCTCCGGGTGGGCCTCGGCGGTGGGCATGGGGATGCCGCGGGCGAAGGCGTCGATCTTGAGCAGCGCGTCGGCCAGGGCGTTGGGATCGCCGCTGATCTGCGCGCCGCCCCGGTCGGCCTCGAACTCACGGGCGCGGGAGATGGCCATCTGGATCAGGCTGGCGGCCAGCGGGGCGAGCAGGGCCACGGCGATGGAGGCGATGGGGTTGGCCGGGCGGCCTTCCTCGTCACGACCGCCGAAGAACATGGCGAAGTTGGCCAGCGCCGAGATCGCACCCGCCAGGGTGGCGGAGATCGTGGAGATCAGGATGTCCCGGTGCTGCACGTGGGCCAGCTCGTGGGCCATCACGCCGCGCAGCTCGCGGGCGCTGAGCATCTGCAGGATGCCGGTGGTGGCCGCCACGGCGGCGTTGTCCGGGTTGCGGCCGGTGGCGAAGGCGTTGGGCTGGTCTTCGTGGATGATGTACACGCGCGGCATGGGCAGGCTGGCACGACCGGCCAGTTCGCGGACCATGTTGTAGAGGTAGGGCGAGGAGGCCTCATCCACCTCCTGCGCGTTGTACATGCGCAGCACCATCTTGTCGGAGAACCAGTACGAGAACACGTTCATGGCGCCGCCGAAGACGAGCGCGAGGAGCATGCCCTGCTGGCCGCCGATGAGGCCGCCGACGACACCGAACAAGGCGATGATCCCGGCCATCAGGATCGAGGTCTTGAGCCAGTTGCCGAACATTGCGGGTATCCGTCCTTTCGAGGATGTGGAGAAAGTGACGGTTAGATGGGGGAGGGTGCCGAAAATTCAACGGCCTGCGTACAGGCCCGCGCGGGCGGGCCGGCACCCGGGCACCGCGTCAGTCGAAACGGCTGCCCGCCGCGATGGGCGCACCGCGCAGGAAATCCGCCGCCGACAGACGCCGGCCGCCGGGCTTCTGCAGCTCGGTGATGCACAGGGCGCCTTCGCCGCAGGCGACGATCACGCCGGCCCCTTCGGCCAGCAGCACCTCGCCGGGCGTGCCGCGGGCGTCGATGGCCCGCGCCCGCCACAGCTTGACCGGCGTGCCCTGGAAGGGCGCGAAGGCGCCGGGGAAGGGGTTGAAGGCGCGGATGGCGCGCTCGATCTCGGCGGCCGGGCGGGTCCAGTCCACCACGGCCTCGGCCTTGCCGATCTTGGCGGCGTAGGTGACGCCTTCGGCCGGCTGCGGCGTGGCGGTCAGCGTGCCGCCGGGCAGGGCTTCGAGGGCTTCGACGATCATCTCGCTGCCGAGCCAGGCAAGGCGGTCATGCAGGCTGGCGGTGGTGTCGTCGGGCTGGATGGACTCGGCGCGCTTGAGCAGCATGGGGCCGGTATCGAGGCCGGCATCCATCTGCATGATGGTGATGCCGGTCTCCGCGTCGCCCGCCTGGAGGGCCCGGTGGATGGGCGCTGCGCCGCGCCAGCGGGGCAGCAGCGAGGCGTGGATGTTGAGGCAGCCGTGGCGCGGCAGATCCAGCACGGCCTGGGGCAGGATGAGCCCGTAGGCGGCCACCACCAGCACGTCGGCGGCGCAGGCCGCCAGCGGCGCCTGCTGCTCGGGCGTGCGCAGCTTTTCCGGCTGATGCACGGGGATGCCGGCGGCCAGGGCCACCTGCTTGACCGGGCTGGGCTGGAGCTGCATGCCGCGCCCGGCCGGGCGATCGGGCTGGGTCAGGACGAGGGGCACCTCGAAACCGGCGGCGAGGATGGCCTCCAGCGCGATGGCGGCGAAATCGGGGGTTCCGGCGAAGGCGACTTTCATCAGGCGGTGATCCGGGCCTTCTTGGCCAGTTTGCTCTTGATGCGGGTCTGCTTGAGCAGGGACAGGTATTCCACGAAGACCTTGCCTTCCAGGTGGTCGAGTTCGTGCTGTACGCACACGGCGAGGAGGCCCTCGGCGTCGAATTCGAAGGTCTCGCCCTGCAGATTGAGGGCGCGCACGCGGACCTTCTCGGCGCGGCTCACCTTGTCGTAGATGCCGGGCACCGACAGACACCCTTCCTCACAGACCTGCTCGCCGGAACGTTCGATGATCTCCGGGTTGATGAGGGCCAGGAGGCCGGTCTTGTCCTCCGACACGTCGATGACGACGATGCGCTTGTGGACGTCCACCTGGGTGGCGGCCAGGCCGATGCCGGGGGCTTCATACATGGTTTCGGCCATGTTGGCGACGAGGGTGCGGATCTCGTCGGTCACCTCGCGCACCGGCACGGCGCGGGTATGGAGACGGGGGTCCGGATAACGGAGGATGGGTAGAAGGGCCATAAGATTGCCGAATGAAGACTTTACGTGCAGAATTTTGAGCGAAATCTGCGATGCCCGCGTCCTTGTGCCGGGCCTTGCCCATCAGGACACCGTCCACCCTGCGCAGCACGGGTGGGCGCACACCCCAGACCGCCCGGATCGCCCGGCGGTCAACGGCCGAAAGCGAGTGCACTTCCGATGATCCGCCGCATTATATCTGCCCTCCTCGTCGGCGTCGCCGCCCTGGTTCCCGCGGGAGCCGGCGCGACGGATCCGGTCCGCCTGGCCGAGGACGCGCCCGACAGTCACACCGTGGTGCCCGGCGACACCCTGTGGGGCATATCCGGCACCTTCCTCAAGGAGCCCTGGCGCTGGCCCGAAGTGTGGCAGCTCAACCGGGACCAGATTCGCAACCCCCACTGGATCTACCCGGGGCAGGTCGTCGTGCTCGACCGCAGCGGCGCCAACCCCGTGCTGCGGCTGGGCAAGCGCATCGGCGCCAGCCCGGCCGACCGGCCGCTCTACGAGAAGCGCTTCCCGCAGGTGTATTCCGAGTCGGCGCGGGACGCAATCCCGAGCATTCCGATCCGCGTCATCCAGCCCTTCCTGGTGGAGCCGCTGGTCGTCGAGGACAAGGATGACGAACGCGCCGGCATCGTGGTCGCCACCCAGGAAGGTCGTGTGTTCACCGGTCCCGGCGACACCATCTTCGCGACGCGCGTCCCGCCGGGGGTGCCGCTCTGGAATGTCTACCGCAAGGCCCAGCCCCTCAAGGAGCCGGTCACCGGCGAGATCCTCGGCTACGAGGCCGCCTTCCTCGGCACGGCCCGCGTGACCGCCGAGATGGGCGTGCTCGATGCCGACGCCGGCGTCAAGGGCGAGGCCGACCAGCCGCCAGTCCCCGCCACACTGCAGATCCTCACGGTCAAGCAGGAGGTCGGCAAGGGCGACCGCCTGCTCCCGGCCCCCAAGCCGGAACTGCTCAGCTACGTGCCCCACGCCCCGGACGCCGACGTGGCGGGCCGCGTTGTCTCGGTCTACAACGGCGTCACCGAGACCGGCCGCTTCAACGTGATCGCCGTGAGCCTGGGCAAGCGCGACGGCATGGAAATTGGCCACGTCCTGTCCCTGCACCGCAATCGCGGCGAAGCGGTCTATCGTGAAGACAACGTCGGCCCGGCCCAGCGCTACAAGCTGCCGGAGCAGCGTTACGGCCTGGTCTTCATCTTCCGCGTCTTCGACCGGATCGCTTACGGTCTGGTGATGCAGAGCGGCGGCGTGGTCAGTGTCGCGGACAGCGTGCGCAAGCCCTGACGGCCCCGCGCCGCGGCGAATCCGACGCAGCGGCGCCCGCCAAGGCACCGGTCCGCACCGTCACCGTTCGTCCTCCCACCGCGCAGCCCTGCTCCCGTCCGTTTCCGCGTGGCCGAGTCCCATCCCCTCGCTCCCTGGCTGCGTCTGACGCTGGTGCCCGGTGTTGGCGCCGAACGCCAGCGTCAGCTTCTTGCCGCCTTTGGTCCCCCGGACGCCGTCTTCGCGGCGGGTCACGCGGCCCTCGCTGCCATCATTGGCAGCCCTGCGGCCCGCCAACTGCTCGATCACGATACTGCCGACGCAGTCGCCCGCAGCCTCGACTGGCTCGCCCAGTCGGGCAATCGCATCCTCACCCTCGGCGATCCGGACTACCCGCCGGCGCTGCTGGAAATTCCCGACCCGCCGGTCCTCCTCTATATAAAAGGTGACGTCACCCTGTTGTCCAGGCGCGGCATCGCCGTAGTCGGCGCGCGCAGCGCCACCCCTCAGGGCGAAGCCAATGCCGAAGCCTTCGCCACCGCCCTGTCGGCCGCCGGTCTGCCCATCGTCAGCGGCCTCGCCCTGGGCATCGACAGCGCCGCCCACCGGGGCGGGCTGGGCGGTCCGGGGCGCACCGTGGCCGTGATCGGGACCGGCGCCGACCGGATCTATCCGGCGCGCAATGAAGCCCTCGCCCGCCGGATCGCCGAGGCCGGCGCCATCGTCAGTGAACTGCCCCTCGGGGCGCCGCCGCTGGCCCACCATTTTCCGCGTCGCAACAGGCTGATCGCCGGCCTGGCCCGCGGCGTGCTGGTCGTGGAAGCCGCCGTGCAGAGCGGGTCGCTGATCACCGCCCGCCTGGCCGCCGAGTGCGGTCGCGAGGTCTTCGCGATCCCCGGCTCCATCCACTCGCCCCTCGCCCGCGGCTGCCATCGCCTGATCCGCGACGGCGCCAAGCTGGCCGAATCCGCGGAAGACGTGCTCGAGGAGCTGCAGCTCGAAGGCACGATGCCGCCTGCCGCCGCCGCGTCGCCCCCCGACGAGGGTGACCCGCAGGCCGCGCAGGTCGTGTCCGCACTCGGCCACGACCCTGTGGATATGGACACGTTGCTGCAACGCACCAGCTTGACGTCAGCGGAACTCTACGCCATTCTGCTCACGCTGGAACTCGATGGGCGGGTTTCCCGCCTTCCCGGAGGCCGCGTACAGCGCCTCTAATTCGACCGGCCTCAGGCCCCGCGCGCCATGTTCGACATCCTCGTATATCTGTTCGAGAACTACGTCCACGCCGACGCCTGCCCCGAACCCGCCCAGCTCGCGCGCAAGCTCTCTGCCGCCGGCTTCGAGGAAGAGGAGATCACCGAGGCCCTGGAGTGGCTGTCGGGCCTGCGCGAACTCTCCGACGGCGACCGTCCTGCCCACGTGGCCCGCGCCGGCTCGGTACGCATCTACGCGCCCGAGGAGCAGGTCCTGCTGGGCATCGAATGCCGCGGATTCCTCCAGTTCATGGAAAACGCCGGCGTCCTCGACGCCGAGTGCCGCGAGATGATCGTCGAGCGTGCCCTCGCTTTGGGTGATCCCGAGATCGAGCTGGACAACCTCAAGGTCATCGTGCTGATGGTGCTGTGGCAGCAGGACCGTCCCATCAACGGCCTGATCCTCGACGAGCTCCTCAACGAGTCCGACGACGAGGATGCGGACGCCCCCAACGTCCTGCACTGAGCCACACTCCGCTTGCAAGCTGCGCGCCGGCTTCCGTATGATGCGGCGCACCCCCACCCCAACCATCTTGAATAGTGCGGGTTGAGCGCTTGTGCGCCGGGCTGACCGCCCGAACGCGCAAGGGGTTCGTTCCCGCCCTTGAGAGGCAAGCGTCGAAGAGCGCCAGACCGGCATGAGCAAGCACCTCATCATCGCGGAAAAACCCTCCGTCGCGGCCGACATCGCCCGCGCCATCGGCGGTTTCACCAAGGAAAAGGACTACTTCGAGTCGGAGCACTACGTGCTCTCGTCGGCCGTTGGCCACCTGCTCGAACTCTCCGTCCCGGCCGAATTCGAGGTCAAGCGGGGCAAGTGGTCCTTCGCCCACCTGCCGGTGATTCCGCCCCACTTCGCCCTCAACCCCATCGAGAAGACCGAGGACCGCCTCAAGCTCCTCACCCGCCTCATCAAGCGCAAGGACGTCACCGGCCTCATCAACGCCTGTGACGCGGGCCGCGAGGGGGAACTGATCTTCAGCTTCATCGCCCAGCACGCCGGCACCCACAAGCCGGTGCAGCGCCTGTGGCTGCAGTCCATGACGCCCGGTGCGATCCGCGACGGCTTTGCCCATCTGCGCTCGGCCGACGACGTGGCGGGCCTGCGCGAGGCCGCCGTGTGCCGCGCCGAGAGCGACTGGCTGATCGGCATCAACGGCACGCGGGCGATGACCGCCTTCAACTCCAAGACCGGCGGCTTCCACCTCACCACCGTCGGCCGCGTGCAGACACCCACCCTGGCCATCGTCGTGGAGCGGGAGGAGAAGATCCGCGCCTTCCGGCCCACCGACTACTGGGAGCTGGAAGCCCGCTTCGGCTGCCAGGCCGGCAGCTACGCCGGGCGCTGGTTCGACGAGGGCTTCCGCAAGCCGGAGGAGGGCACGCCCCTGGCCGAGCACGCGTCCGCCTACCGCCTGTGGGACAAGACCCGCGCAGAAGCCCTCCGCGCCAAGTGCCAAGGCCAGCCCGGCAGCGTGGAGGAGGAATCCAAGCCCACCACCCAGCTCTCGCCGCTGCTCTTCGACCTCACCTCCCTGCAGCGGGAGGCCAACGGCCGCTTCGGCTTCTCGGCCCGCACCACCCTGCAGCTGGCCCAGGCCCTTTACGAAAAGCACAAGGTGCTGACCTACCCGCGGACCGACGCCCGCGCCCTGCCCGAAGACTACGTCGGCCAGGTGAAGGGCATCCTCGGCGGCCTGCCGGACGCCTACGCGCCCTTCGCCAACGAGATCGTCAAGCATGGCTGGGCCAAGCCCAACAAGCGGATCTTCAACAACGCGAAGATCTCCGATCACTTCGCCATCATCCCCACCGGCACACCGCCCAAGACCCTGTCGGAAGCCGAGGCCAAGATCTACGATCTGGTCACCCGGCGCTTCCTGGCCGTGTTCTACCCGGCCGCCGAGTACCGCGTCACCACCCGCATCACCCGTGTGGCCGGCGAAGCCTTCAAGACCGAGGGCAAGGTGCTGGTCCAGCCCGGCTGGCTGGCGGTGTATGGGAAGTCGGCGGCCCTCGCCGACGAGGACGGCGGCACGCCCCAGCTGGTGGCCGTCACGCCGGGCGAGCAGGTCAGCACTGACGAGGTCGCCCTCAAGGCTCTGGTCACCAAGCCGCCCGCGCGCTTCAACGAAGCCACCCTGCTGTCCGCCATGGAAGGCGCCGGCAAGATGGTGGACGACGAGGAGCTGCGCGCCGCCATGGCCGGCCGCGGCCTCGGCACGCCGGCCACCCGCGCCCAGATCATCGAGAACCTGATCGGCGAGACCTACATCCTGCGGGACGGCAAGGAGCTTGTCCCCACCGCCAAGGCCTTCTCCCTGATCACGCTGCTGCGCGGCCTGGGCACCCACGAGCTGACCTCGCCGGAACTCACCGGCGAATGGGAGCACAAGCTGGCCCAGATGGAGCGTGGCGCCCTGTCCCGCAGCACCTTCATGGAGCACATCCAGACCATGGCGCGGGACATGGTCGAGCGCGCCAAGCGTTACGAATCCGACACCGTGCCGGGCGACTTCGCGACCCTGCAGACGCCCTGTCCCAAGTGCGGCGGCGTGGTGAAGGAGAACTACAAGAAGTTCGCCTGCCAGGGCTGCGACTGGAGCGCCTGGAAGATCGTCGCGGGCCGCCAGTTCGAGATTCCCGAGATGGAGACCCTGCTGTCCACCGGGCGTGTCGGGCCGCTGATGGGTTTCCGCAACAAGATGGGGCGGCTCTTCAATGCGGAGATCCGCCTCAACGACGACCAGCAGCCGGAGTTCGATTTTGGCCAGCCCAAGGAAGACGAGGCGGCCGAAGCGGTGGACTTCTCCGCTCAGGAGGCCCTCGGCACCTGCCCCAAGTGCGGTGGCGGCGTGTACGAGCACGGCCTCGCCTACGTCTGCGAAAAATCCGTGGGCCCCGGCAAGTCCTGCGACTTCCGCTCGGGCAAGATCATCCTGCAGCAGCCCATCGAGCGGGAACAGATGACAAAACTCCTTGCCGATGGGCGGACCGAGCTGCTCAAGGGCTTCGTGTCCACCCGCACCAAGCGCAAGTTCTCCGCCTTCCTGGTGCGCGGCGCGGACGGCAAGGTGGGGTTCGAATTCGAGAAGAAGGAACCCCGCGCCAAGGCGGGGGACGCGGCGGACGGCGCAGCGCCCGCCGCCAAGAAGGCGGCCCCTCGACGCAAGCCGGCCGCCGGCTGAACGCACGCCGCGCAGCATCCACGCCGGGCCGCGCGGCATGCGCCGCCCGGCCCCGTCACACGTGGATGACCCGCCAGGTGCCGCCTGACTTCACGGCCATCAGGCCGCCAGGAACGACGGCCCGCCGCAGATCAGCGGATGGCCGCAGCCACCCGCTCGCGGAAATCGTCCAGATCCTGATCAGAGGTGCCCAGATAGGCCATCGCCTGCTGCGCGAGGCCCGTGTCCAGCTCGCCGCCGGTGTCGCCGATGCATTCTGCCAACACATGCTCGGCCACCAGGGTCACGGCCATCATGCCCAGGGCTTCGGGCGTCAGGCTGTCGTCGGGCTTTGAAAAAATATCCGGTTCGTGGTGGAAACGGATCGCGGCCGCCAGCACCGGGGGCAGACCCCAGTTGCGCGCCAGCAGCCATCCGACCGTCGGATGGCTGCACGGGAAGTGGGCCAGCTCGTCCGCCACCAGCGGGCGCCCGGAGGCCTGCGCGGCGGCATAGACGGCTCCATACTGGGGATAGTGGGTCATCATCACCGGGATGGCGGCGTCGTGAAACAGGGCGAAGGTATAGGCATTCTCGGCCGAGACGCCCATGTGGCAGCGGGCGATCACGGCCGTGGAAAGGGCCAGGGTGGCCGCCCGGTTCCAGAACGGGTCCATCAGCTCGGACGGCAGGCTTGCACTGGCCGACCGCAAGGCCGCGGCGATCACCACGCTCAGCACGTTGCTGATCCCTAGCCGGTTGACCGCCTGGGACACGCTCTTGACCGGCGACGTGGCACGGAACAGGGCGGAATTGGCGAGCTTGATCGCCATGGCCGACATGCCCACGTCGGAGGCGATCACGCGGGCCAGCACGCGCATGTCCGGGTCGTCCTTCTGGGCCTCGCGCATCACTTCGGCGACAACGGCAGGGCAGGCGGGGATCTGGATCGACTGCAGGGCCTCATCCAGGTCGTCGTGGGTCAGGGCGGGCCGGGCCTGCACGGCAGGGGAAGACATGGGAACTGCTCCTGTGGGGATTCGGATCGATCGGTTCGACCGGTGGTTCGTGACGGGCTGCGCAGAGGGCCCGCACCGACTCCGGCATCATGGACGCCCCGTGCACGCCGACACAGTCGGATACAAGGGCGGACTTCTCCTGAAGAAAGGTTTCGGCCCCGCGTGGCATTTCTTGAGAGTCCGGTGGCATAAAACTTATCTCCCCGGGCATTCAAGAATCTGATACCCGTGACCGAGAAAGACCTTGATTCATCCATGGGATTAAAGTCGTGGTCACCCATGCCGTTCATTGGGGCGCCATGTCGAGGAATGTCACCCTGCGCAGGCCCGGGCGTCCCGTCCCGGTTCCGGAGATCGAGCAATGACCGCATCGCCATCGTCGCCCGCAGCCCTGGTCTCGCTGAAGCACTGCCGCGACCGTTTCGTGGACGCCATCCGGGCGGCCGCGCGCACGGCCCGCTGTCCGGAACCCTGGCTCGACGGCCTGTGCTCCGCGGCCGCAGAGGGTTTCGAGGAAATGGCGGGTCTGCGCGAGCGGCGCGGCTTTGAACAGCTCCGCGGCCTGACGGCGTCACGGATCAGCCTGATCCACCAGGAAGACCTCGACTACTCCATCGAGCTCATCAATCTCGAGCAGCGCATCCACGACCACGTCCATCGGGAGATGACCCTCGCGGACCGGCGCCTCCATGAGCTCTTGATCGAACTGAACCTCACCCGCGGCGAGGATTCGCCCTTCGGCAGTGAAGTGGCCTGCCTGGCCCTGCGGGCGCTGACCGAGCGGGAACGCATCAACCCGGTGGAAGCCCTCGATTTCGCGCGCCAGATCGAAGCCCCCCTCAAGATCCAGCTCATCGAACTCTACCGGGACGTGGACCACACCCTCGCCGGTGTGCCGTCCTACGGCCAGAAGTCCGGTCGCGCGCCCGCGCCACGCCCCGGCACCCCGGACGGCCAGGTGCTGAGCATCGGGGACGGCGGCCACGATCCGGTGGACGGTCTGCGCTGGGCCGTGATCTCCCGGGCCGGCGACGGACTCAGCGAGACCGACGGCCAGGACCGCGCCGCGCTGAAGGCCGTGGTGGATCGCATCGAGGCGTGGATGGACCACGAACGCCAGAACGGCGAGTGGGCCCACGACGAACTGAGCACCTCGGAACTCGTGCAACTCCTGCCGCCGCCCCGCGTGGCGGCCCTGGCCGTGGTGGAGGCGGTGTTCGCCCACGCCGTCACCCGCGCCGATCTGCCCGACCCGATCCGCGCCCTGCTGGTGGAATTGCGCTTCCCCATCCTCAAGCAGGCCCTGCGCCACACGGATCTGTTCGAGGGCTCCTCGCGCCCTCCGGCCTTGCGCCTGGTGGACAGCATCGCCCAGCTTGGCGCCAGCCTGCCGCCCGAAGGTACCGTCGACCACTCCCTGTACCGCGCCGCGGCCAAGGTGGTGAACGCCCTTGTCCAGCCTGACACTCTGCCCGACGACGCCTTCGCGGTGGCCCTCGAAGCCCTCGACAAGCGGGTCGCGGAGCGCCGCCAGACGACCCTGGAGCGCGCCCGCGCCTTCGAAGAGAAGGGCGTTCAGCTGGAGCGCCGCGAGATCGCGCTGCACCAGGCCACACGCATGGTCAGCCAGCTCCTCACCCAGGCGCCGGAAGGCCCGGTGCGCCAGTTCCTCGAAGGGTACTGGGTCCAGGTGCTGACCCGCGCCGCCTACCTGCGCGGCACCGATCACGCGGAATGGGACTCACGGGTCAGAACGGCCGCACAGCTCATTGCGAGCATCGTCCCACCGGCCGATGACGCGGAACGGGAACGCCTGCGCGCCGGCCTGCCGGCCCTGCGCGGCGGTCTGGGCGATGGCCTACAGGCCGTCGGACTCAAGCCCGAGACCATCGACGCCGCCCTGGCGCCCCTCGACGCCCTCCACGCCGCAGTGCTCGATGGCAGGCTCCTGCCCGCCATCCCGCCCAAACCACGCACTCCACGGGTCCACCACAGCCCGGTGAGCGGCTTTCCGGGGCTGTTTGCCCTCGCCCACAAGTCCTATCTGGCCGGCGAACCGGTGCTGGCCGCCGAATGGGCCGATATCCGCACGGGCGACGCCCTGGTCCTCGCCCTGCCGGACGGCGGCACGCTGCGCGGCCTGGTGGCCTGGATCGGCCCTGGCGGGCAGCTGATGCTGATCGCCGACACCGACCGCCACGATGTGCTGGCGGTCACCTTCCGCGCCTTCGCCCAGCAGACCGCCCAGCCGGGCAGCCGGCGCCTGCGCCCCTTCTCCCTGGTGGAGGACGCCGCCGACCGGCGGCTCGCCCACGCCTGACCCCGGTCGGCCGGGAACCCGGCCGCGCGGCGGCGGTCTGCCCGAGGGCGCTACAATCGCCCCGGACAACCCAGCCCTCGCCCTGCCATGTGCTCCGATCCCGCCTGCACGGCCGCCCCCCCGGCCGGCTCCGATCCCGACGCCGCCATCCGCATCCGCGGGGCGAACCAGAACAACCTCAAGAACCTGTCCCTGGACATCCCCCTCCACGAGCTCGTGGTGGTGACCGGCGTGTCCGGTTCGGGCAAGAGTTCCCTGGTCTTCGACACCCTCTACGCCGAAGGCCAGCGCCGCTACGTGGAGACCTTCTCCCCCTACGCACGCCAGTTCCTCGACCGCATGGACAAGCCGCGGGTGGACCGCATCGACGGCGTGCCGCCGGCCATCGCCATCGACCAGACCAACCCGGTACGCACCTCCCGCTCCACCGTGGGCACCATGACCGAGCTGGCCGACCACTTCAAGCTGCTCTACGCCCGCGGCGCACGCCTGCACTGCCGCGGCTGCGGCCGGCCGGTGCGGCGCGACACCCCGGCCAGCATCCACGCCACCCTTGCCGAACGGGCCGCCGCCGCGGGCGATCCGCGCCTGGTGGTGAGCTTCCCGGTGACCGTCCCGGCCGCCTTCAGCGAGGCCGAGATCGCCGAACTCCTCGCCCGCCAGGGCTACACCCGCGTACAGGCCCGCGACGGCGACGTGCTCCACGTGGTGCAGGACCGCTTCCGCCTGGGCAACGCCGAGCACGCCCGCGTGATGGAAGCCCTCGAAACCGCCCTGCGCGCCGGCCACGGCCGCCTCACCGTGCACGCCCTGGGGGACGCCGGCGAGGCGCGCTGGCCCTTCAGCGCCGGCCTGCACTGCGCCGAGTGCGACATCGCCTACGCCGACCCGGTGCCCAGCCTGTTCTCCTTCAACTCGCCCCTCGGCGCCTGCGACACCTGCCGCGGCTTCGGCCGGGTGATCGGCGTCGATTTCGGCCTGGTCATCCCGGACGAGACCAGAACCCTCGCCGAAGGCGCCGTCAAACCCTGGCAGAGCCCCAGCTTCAAGGAATGCCACGACGACCTGGTGAAGATGGCCGGCAAGTACGGCGTGCCTCTGGACGTGCCGGTGGCCGACCTGTCGCCGGAACACCGCCAGTGGCTGCTGGAAGGCGACGCCCGCTGGAAGAGCTGGGACAGCTCGTGGCCGCGCTACTGGTACGGCGTGCGCCACTTCTTCGACTGGCTGGAGAGCAAGGCCTACAAGATGCACATCCGGGTGCTGCTGTCCCGCTACCGCAGCTACACCGAATGCCCCGCCTGCCACGGCGCCCGCCTCAAGCCCGACGCCCTGCTGTGGCACCTGCCCGCCGCCGACGAGGCGCTGCCCATTCACGCGCTGATGGCCCGGCCGGTGGACGACGTGGCCACCTTCGTCACCGGCCTTGCACTGCCAACACCCCTTGACGAAGCGACCGGCCTGCTCCTCGACGAGATCCGCAGCCGCCTGCGCTATCTGCAGGACGTGGGCCTCGGCTACCTCACCCTGGACCGCCAGTCGCGCACCCTGTCCGGCGGCGAGGTGCAACGCATCAACCTCACCACCGCCCTCGGCACCTCGCTGGTGAACACCCTGTTCGTCCTCGACGAGCCCTCCATCGGGCTGCACCCGCGGGACATCGGGCGCATCCTGGGGGTCATGGAGCGCCTCCGCGACGCCGGCAACTCCCTGGTCGTGGTGGAGCACGACCCCCAGCTCATGCTCGCCGCCGACCGCCTCCTGGACATCGGCCCCGGCCCCGGTGAGCGCGGCGGGCGCATCGTCGCCTACGGCCCTCCGGCGCAGATCGCCGCCGACCCGGACTCCCTCACCGGCGCCTATCTGGCCGGCCGCGTCCGCGTGGATACCCGCCGCACCCCGCGCCCGGTCACACCGGCGCACCCGCGCCTGGTCCTGCGCGGTGCCCGCGCCCACAACCTGCAGGGCGTGGACGCGGCGATTCCGCTCGGTCGCCTGGTGGGCATCACCGGCGTGTCCGGCTCAGGCAAATCCACGCTGATCCAGGACGTGCTCCATCCCGCCCTCGCCAAGCACTTCGGCGAAC
>DAOQMM010000102.1:0-13415 GCA_035335645.1 Rhodocyclaceae bacterium
TCGACGGCGCCGGCCCGCAGCAGGGTGTGTACGAGGCGGTCGGCCATGGCCGCGCGGGAAGGGCCGGCGGCGCGCAGCAGGGTGTCGTGACGGATCGGGCGTTCGCCCGCCTGGCGCACCCAGGCGGCGAGGAGTTCGCGTTCTTCGCGGGGCCAGGCATCCACGTCGAGGGGCGCCGGGGCGCCGCGACGCAGGCGGCGCTGGCCCTTGAGGCTGACCCGCAGGGGGTCGTCCAGGCGCAGGCTGGAGAGTCCGTCGGCGTCGGGCGGGCTCCAGTCCATGGCTGTGCTCAGACCGCCCGCTGGATCAGGCCGATGGGCGGCGCCCAGTCGTCGCCGGGTTTCTTCTTGCGGGTGACCAGGGTGAGCTGGGCCGGGGCGAAGACGTTGGCGTTGTGGGTGACCGGGGTGGTGATGAGGTACTGGGCGCGGGTGGCGCGCAGGAAGCTGCCGACCCGGTCGATGTTGGCGATGTCCAGGTGGGCGAAGGGTTCGTCGATGAAGACAAAGCCGCCGGGACGGGCCTCGTCCATGAGCAGGGCGATGAGCAGGATCAGGGACTTCATGACCTGCTGGCCGCCGGAGGCTTCGCCGTCGTTGAGGCCGACGGCGCCCTTGCGATCGAAGTCGAAGCGCACTTCGAGGCCGGCGGCGGCGAGGGCGCGGTCGTCGTTCTCCAGCAGGGGCACCGGGCAGTCCACGTCCACGTTGGCGAGCGCGCCGAGGGCGCGCAGATTCTTGCCGTACTGGCGCACGGTGGCGCGCAGTTTGGCGATGTAGGCGGCGCGGGCGTCGGCGGTGAGGCGACGGGTGGCGGCGCAGTAGGCTTCGCGCTCGGCGTAGTCCCGCTCGCGCTGGCCCAGGTCGGCTTTGAGGCGGGCGGCGAGGGTGAGCACGCTGTCGTCGGTGATCCAGTCGCCCTCGGCGAGGCGGGTGCGCAGGCGTTCGTGCTCGGCGCGGGCGCCGCGGGCGTCGCCGTAGCGTTCGGCGAGCAGGGCGGTCTGCTGCGGGTCGCGCCAGTCGGCAGGCATGCCGTGGCGCAGGCGGCGCAGGCGCAGGAGGCGCTGGGCCTGTTCGTGACGGCGCGGGGCGGCGTTGTCGGCGAGGTCCTTGAGCTTGCGGGTGACGGCGCCGATCTCCCGTTTGCGCCGGTCCACCTCGATGCCGATGCCTTCGAGGCGCAGGCCGAGGCTTTCCAGCGCGCCCTTGGCCTCGCTGCGGGCGGCGATGGCGGCGGTGAGGCGGGCGCGGGCGTCGGGCAGGGCGTCCTCGGCGCGGTCGTAATCGTCGACGCGGGCGGCGAGGAGCTGGGCGGCCTCGATGCCGTGCAGACGGGCGCGCAGGCCGGCGGCTTCTTCCTCGGCGGCCTCGACCTGGGGACGCAGGTCGCGCAGGCGGGCGTCGAGGCTGTGCAGGTCGGTGTCGAGCTGCTTGAGGCGGGCGGTGCGGGCCAGTTCGCCGAAGTGGAAATCGGCGGGTTTGCCCAGGTGACGGGCGCCGCGGCGTTCCCGGTGGTAGCCGTCGCGGGTGATCCATTCGGCGTCACGGGGCAGGCGGCGGGCGTCGTCCACGTCTTCGACGCGCTGGATGCGGTTGAGCAGATCGGTGAGCCAGCGCGGCACGGCGTCGGCAAAGCGGATGACTTCGGCGAGGCTGCCGGCGCTGGCGGGCGGGGCGGCTTCCAGCTCGGGCACGATGAAGTGGCGGAAGCGCTCGGCTTCGCCCAGGGACCAGGCGGCGTGACGGTCCTGCTCGCGCGCCAGCAGTAGGACGTGCCGATAGGGGCGCAGGACGGCCTCGACGGCGGACTGCCAGCCGGGATCGGTGACTTCGACGATCTCGGCGAGGGCCCGGTGGGCGATGCCGGCTTCCCGCAGGCGCGCGCGGAAGCGGGCGACTTCGGGTTCGGCGGGTGGGCCGCGGTGCTCGCGGGTGGCGCGCAGCTGCTGGGTCTTGTCCTCGAAGGCGGCGATGGCCTCGCGTTCCTGGCGTTGCAGATGGAGCAGGTGGGCGTCGGCCTTGGCGTAGGCGGCTTCCAGGTCCACGGCGGCGTCGCCGGCCTCGCGTGCGAGCCGGGTGCGCAGGGCGCTGCGTTCGGCGAGGAGCTTTTCGTGGTCGCGCACGGCGTCGTGGGCCGTCAGGTGGGCGGCTTCGGCGTCCAGATCGTGCTGGCGCACGGCGCGGCGTTCGGCTTCGGCGTCGGCCTTTTCGGCTTCGACGGTGGCGAGGCGCTGCTGCAGCGCGGCCAGTTCGTCGGCGCCGTGCTGGCGTTCGAGGCGGCCACGGGCCAGGTCGGCGCGCTCGCGGGCGATGTCACGGACCAGCTCGGCGGCTTCCAGGCGGGGCACGATCTCGGCGGCGAGGGCGCGGGCTTCGTCGTCGAGCTGCTTCCATTCGAGGAAGCGGTCGGCTTCGAGGCGTTTGGCTTCGGCCTGGGCGCGCAGGCGGTCCAGGTCGAGGCCGAGGGCGGCGAGTTCCTTCTCCGCGTTGAGCTGCTCTTCGCGGGCGGCGGCGTAGTTGTCCAGCACTTCCTTGTCGCCGAAAACGTCGAAGACCAGCTCCAGCAGGGCCTTGGGCGAGTATTCGCAGAGCTTGTCGGTGTCGCCCTGCTCCAGAGCGAGGACCTTGGCGATGGCCGGGGTGAGGCCGCCCCAGGCGAGGCGGTTCTGGTAGTCCCGGTAGCCGACCCATTCGATGGCCCTGTCCTGCTGGGATTCGAGGACTTCGATGGGTAGATCGCCGTCGGCGATGGCGTAGTCGCGGGTCCAGTCTCCGCCGGCGCGGCGGATGCGGCAGGCGAGGGTGACTTCGTCCTTGAGGCAGGGAAAGAAGGGGCGCTTGCCGGTGCTGCCGGGGCGGTTGGCGACGACCGCGCGGATCCACGCGAAGCTGCGGTGGGCGCGCCGCACGTAGCGGCGGAAGTCGCGCTTGCCGGAGCAGCGCAGGCCGAAGAGGGTGCGCAGGGCGTCGAGCAGGGTGGTCTTGCCGGAGCCGTTGGGGCCGACGATGGTGATGATCTGGGCGTCGAGGGGCAGGGTGAAGCGCCGCCAGTAGTCCCAGTGGACCAGTTCGAGCTGCTTGATGTGGAACATCAGCGGTCCTCCCCGGTGTCGTCCAGGTCGTCGTCGTCGGGCGTGAAGGCGTCCCGCACGGGGGGCGGGTGGCCGGCCTGGGCGAGGACTTCGCCGAGGGTGCCGTGGATGATGCGGTCGGCGAGGGTGCGGTAGTCGAGGAGCACGTCGAGGAGCGGGCCTTCGTGGATCATGCCGTTGCGCCGCTCGATGAAGCCGAGCTGCGCCAGGCGGGACAGGAGCTTGCCCTGCACATAGGTCTTGTGGCCGAGGACCGGGGCGAAGTCGGCCAGCAGGGAGGCTTCGGAGAGGGCGCCGGAGACTTCGCCGCCGTGGGCCAGGGGGCCTTCCTTGCCGAACATGTCTTCCTGACCGTCGTCGGTGAGGCGCTGGCGATTAACCTGGCGCTCCCGCTTGGGCAGGACGATGAGGGACCAGATGACCACCAGCAGGGCGAGCTGGTCGCGGGTGAGGCCGGCGTTGCTGGCGGCGTATTCGCGGCCGCCGCCGAAGACGGGTTCGTGCATGTCCTCGGCGAGGGCGACGGCCACGTGGGCGGCGTAGGGGTTGTCGATGAGGCTGAGGCCGACGGCGCCCAGGCGGGTGTCCAGGTCGCTGCGGAAGGCGTCGTCCACCAGGGCGCGGCGCACCAGCGGGTCGCTGCGGGGCAGGCTGCGGTGGGCCAGCAGACGGGCGGTGAGGGTGCGGATCTGGTGTTCCATCAGGCAGGTCTGGGCAGGGTGTCGGGGTCGAGGACGGGGACGGCTTCGGCGGCGGGCAGACGGCCGCGGGCGCCGACCAGGCCGGCGCTCATGGTGGCGATCTCGTCTTCGTTGACGGGCTCGGTGGCGAGCTCGAAGCGGATGTCGACCGGCAGGCGCATGAAGTCGCCGATGGGGCCGTCGGCGGGGCTGGCGGTGTCGCTGTCGCCGCCATCGGCGAGGAGGGCGAGGAGGGACAGGCGGTAGGAGGCGGCCGGGAATCCGCCGCCGGCGACGGCGCGGGCGAGGGTCTCGGGCGCCTGGCCGGGCTCGGCGAGGCGGGCCAGGCGGCGGCTGAAGTGCTCCAACAGGCGCAGGTCTTCCTGTTCCGGGGCGTCCCGGCGCGGGGCTTCTTCGGGCGGCGGCAGGGCGGTGTCGGCTTCCATGCGGCGGGCGTCTTCGGAGAGGGCCAGCTCGGCCCGGTCGAGGAGCTCGTGGCCGCCGGCGAGCAGGGTGAGGTCCGGTGCGGCCGCCAGGGCGTTGCGGGCGAGGGCGGCCAGGGCACGGGCGTCGCGGCCGCGCAGCCAGGCGGCCACGTCGCTGGAGGAGATGCCGGAGCCGCCGAGGGTGACGCGCTGGGCCTCGATCTTGTTGACGGCGCGCTGGAAGGCGGCGTCGATGCGCGCCAGGCGCGACTGGGCGAGGCCGATGGGCTGGGCCAGGCGGGCCAGGTCGAAGGGCAGCTCGGGGTCGGCGAGGAGGGTGCGCAGGACTTCGGTGCCCTTTTCGATCCAGCGGGTGTTGGCGGACAGGCGCCGGCGGGCGTCGGCGATGCGAAATTCGGAGCCGGAGGCGATGGCGTCCTCGAAGTGCCAGGCGAGGTCGTTGAGCTTGCCGAGCAGGTGGCCGAGGGCTTCCGGAGTGACGCTGCCGACGGCCTGCAGGCCGGCGAGCTGGGCGGTCAGGAAGCCCAGTTCCAGGTCGTCGCCGGCGCTGAAGCCGACCAGCATGTCCACCGCGGCGACGGCATTGCGGCCCAGGTCGGAGAGGGTGTAACGGTTGTCGTCGCCGATGTCGAGGAGGCCGTTGCCGCGCAGGCGGCGGAGGACGGTTTCGAGCTTGACCGGGTCGAGGTAGGTGAAGCGCTGGCGCAGGCGCTCGGGCGTCCAGTGGGTGGTCTGGGCGTCGCGACCGATCTCGCGCAGCACCAGCAGGCGGGCCAGCACTTCGGCCTCGCTGCCGTGGAAGAGGGTGCTGAAGGCGGCGAGCAGGGGACGTGCGCGCAGCAGGGTGTCGAGCTCCGGCACGTCGTCGGCGACGACACCCGGCGCGAGGAGCTCTTCGAGGCGGACTTCGCTCATGGGGACGACGCGTCAGCGGAACAGGGCGAGGGCGGCGATGCGCCGTTCGATCTCGTCGCGCATGCGTCGGTAGGCAGGGGCGTCGGGGCCGCCGAAGCGCTGGCGGAATTCGGCGGCCATCATGGCTTCGGGCAGGCCGTCGATGGGGGGCAGCAAGGCGCTGTCGGTGAGGCCGGCGGCCAGAGCGGCGGCGAGACGTTCGGGATTGCGTACGGCCAGCTCGCCCAGGCGGGTGCCGGCCCGGTCGGCGGCGAGATCCACGAAGGAGAAGCCGCTGCCGTGGTCGGAGTCGTCGATTTCCTTGTCGAGGCCGACCGCGTTGGCGAGGGGCTCGCCACCCGCCGCGGCGACGGCGGCGGAGACTGTGAAGTGCTGGGCGAGATCCTCGCGGCCACGCAGGGTGAGGGTCAGCGGACGCGGTCGCGGCCACTGGCGCGCTTCGGGAATCACGGCGCCCACGTCCTTGCCGGACAGGTGGAAGGCGGCCACCAGCAGGGCGTCCCGGTAGG
The DNA here is from genome assembly GCA_035335645.1 of Rhodocyclaceae bacterium. GTDB lineage: Bacteria > Pseudomonadota > Gammaproteobacteria > Burkholderiales > Rhodocyclaceae > Zoogloea. The sequence goes on from DAOQMM010000102.1 coordinate 5,642, forward strand.
CAGCACTGCGCTCGCCACCAGCGGGGGCCTCGCCGGCGCCGGCGAGGAGCGGGCCGAGCACGTCGGCCAGGGGCGCGCGGGGACCGCGGGCGGCGACGGCATCCATGCGGGCGACGAGGCGCAGGTGGGCGTCGGCGAGGCGCTGACGGCGGGTCGGGCCGATGGCCAGGTCGCGGGCGCTGTCAAGGAGCTCCGGTTGCCACACGTAGACGAAGCTGAGAGCGTCGGGGGCAATGGCCACACGGGTGACGGTGCGGCGCAGGAGGGCGAGCTCCGGCGCCAGATCGGTGTGGCGGACGTAGGCGTCGAACAGCGCAGAGAACAGCGGTGCGGGGACGGGGAGGCGGCCGATGCGCACGCCGTCGATGTCGATGCGGCCGTCGCTCACGCCCAGGTCGGCGGTCAGGTTGAGGTAGCGCCCCAGAGGCGTGGCGGGGAGGGGCGCGGTGAAGCGGACCTCCGCGTGTCCCTGTTCGAGGCGGAGGGCGCTCTGCCCATGCAGGCCGCGGCGGGTGGCGAAGCGCAGGAGGCTCGCCAGATCGTCGGCGCCGAGATCCACCTTGCGGGTCTCGCCCCGGACCAGCTTGCGCGGGTCATGGCGGCGCAGGAGCTCCCGCGCGCGGCTGATCGCGGCAGGGGACAGGGCGTCATCGGCGACGACGAGGGGATGGTCCTCCACCGCCAGCGCGAGCAGGCCGGCGAGCGCGACGAGGAGCAGCGCGAGGCCGCCGGACAGCCAGGCGAGGAGGCGGACCATGCGCGGGGGGACTCAGACGCCCTGCTTGAGGCTGGCCTGGATGAAGCCGTCCAGGTCGCCGTCGAGCACGGCCTGGGTGTTGCCCACTTCGTAGCTGGTGCGCAGATCCTTGATGCGGCTCTGGTCCAGCACGTAGGAGCGGATCTGGTGGCCCCAGCCGATGTCGCTCTTGGCATCCTCGAGCTTCTGCTGCTCGCTCTGGCGCTTGCGCAGCTCGGCTTCGTAGAGGCGCGCGCGCAGCATCGACCAGGCTTCGTCCTTGTTGCGGTGCTGGGAACGGTCGTTCTGGCACTGCACGACGATGCCGGTAGGGATGTGGGTGAGACGCACCGCGGAGTCGGTCTTGTTGATGTGCTGGCCGCCGGCGCCGGAGGCGCGGTAGGTGTCGGTGCGCACGTCGGCCGGGTTGATGTCGATCTCGATGGAGTCGTCCACCTCGGGGAAGACGAACACCGAGGTGAAGCTGGTGTGGCGGCGGGCGTTGGAGTCGAAGGGGCTCTTGCGCACGAGGCGGTGGATGCCCGTTTCGGTGCGCAGGAAGCCGTAGGCGTATTCGCCGCCCACCTTGATGGTGCAGCTCTTGATGCCGGCCACTTCGCCTTCGGACTCTTCCATCAGCTCGACCTGGAAGCCCTTGCGTTCGCAGTAGCGCAGGTACATGCGTTCGAGCATGCCGGCCCAGTCCTGGGCTTCGGTGCCGCCGGCGCCGGCCTGGATTTCGATGAAGCAGGGGTTGGCGTCCATCGGATTGCTGAACATCCGGCGGAATTCCAGCTCGCCGATCTTGCCCTGGAGCTGGGCGACGTCGGCTTCGACGGCCTGGACCGTCTCTTCGTCCTCTTCCATGGAGGCGAGCTCGAAGAGTTCGCGACCGTCGGCGATGCCCTGGTCGATTTCATCCAGGGTGAGGACGACGCCTTCGAGGGTCTTCTTTTCCTTGCCGAGTTCCTTGGCGCGGGGCGCGTCGTTCCAGACCTCGGGGTCTTCGAGCTGCTTGCTGACTTCGATCAGCTTTTCGGCCTTGGTATCGTAGTCAAAGATACCTCCGCAGTTCGAGCTCGCGGGCCTTGAGGTCGGCGAGGGCGTTGGAGAGGGCGTTGAGGCGTTCGGCTTCCATGTTCGGGGACCCTGGGAATGCGGGAAAACCCTGCATTATACCTTCGGGGGCGCCCGAACGGGGTCAGTTGGCCGACGGGGTGGTGCTGCCGGTGGCGGGTTGGGCGGGCGTCTGGAGGGTGCTCTTGCCCTTGCAGTGCTGGAATTTCTGGCGGCAGCGGTTGGAGCAGAGGAATTCCACGTTGTAATCGCCCCGCGGACAGGCGATGAGGCAGGCGGTGTTGGCCTTGAGGCAGGCGGTGATCGGGGACGCGGCGTCCACGGGGGCCGCGCGGCGCGGCGCATCGGCGGGATCGGCGCTCGGGGCGGCCGGGGCCTTGCGTGGCAGGGTGAAGGTGCCGCGGGTGTCACGCCCGTTGCGGGAGATCAGGAAGTTGCCTTCGAAGAGGCCGGGAACGCAGGTGCCTTCCATGCGCAGGTGGGTGGCTGCGGCGATGGGGGCGAAGATCAGGCAGCGGGCGTTGTTGCGTTCGGCGCGGGACAGGGCGGCCTCGCCGGGCAGCGGGGCGAGGGTCTTGACCTGGCCGAGGAGGAGGGTGCCCATCTCGGTGAGCTTGACGGTGACCGGGATGGGCTGCTCGAAGGTGTCGGGCAGGAGCAGGCCTTCATAGGTGTCGTTGAGCGCCTGGGCCCGTGCGCCGCCCGCGGCGAGCAGCAGGGTGACGAGGAGCAGGCGGCAGGCGAGTCGAAGGACGTGCATGGTGGATCGCTGGGCGAAATCGGCCGGACGATTCTACACGGCCCGTCCACGGCCGGCCGCGTCGTCCGGCATGGCCGACGTGTCATTTTGCATGGCGTGGGCGACCCATTCCACCAGGTGCCAGCGACCGGGCCGCAGTGGCCACAGGGCGTAGTGGTGAGGGACATCGCCGCCCAGGGCGAAGGTGGCGTGATCCACGAGGGGCAGCTCGCCCCCCGGCCAGAAGGCGGCGAGCACGGCCTCGAGGGAGGTTCCGCCCGGAAACGATGCGCGGACCGCGTCGGCACGGGGCGCGCGAGGGGTGGAGACCACATCGTGGAGGCTGGCCCAGGGCAGGTCGCGCAGGTGGCAGGCGCACAGTTCGGCCCAGCCCCGGCCGCCGGGTGCGGTGACCTGGCCGAGGACATTGCAGAAGAGGATGGCGGCGTCCGGGAAGCGGGCTTTCAGGTGGGCCAGACCGTCGGGGGTGGCGAGGCAGTCCAGGTCGTCGAAATGCAGCCGGGTTGCGTCGGGGCGACGGCGCAGCAGCCAGCGGGCGAGAGGGTCGGGCTCCAGCACCGTGATGCGTGTGAATCCGCCCAGCCAGCCGGCCGGCAGATCGTAGCCGGCGCTGGGGCCGACGAGGACGAGGTGGGGCCGGTCAGGATGCCAGGCGCGCAACCAGTCGGCCACCGCGGCGTGGAATGCGGCCCAGCGGCGCCGATGGCGCCAGGCCCGCAGGTGGAAGCGCAGTCCACCGCTGGCGTCGGCCAGGCAGTCGTGCAGGCGGGGCGCGGGATCGGGCATCGGCGGCTCAAATGAAACGGGCCGCACAGGGGCGGCCCGGCAGGCTGGCGCGCGGCGCGCTCAGACCACCGCTTCCTGCTTGTCCTTCTTGACCTGGATGAACTGTTCGCGGGAGACGCCCAGCCACATCACCAGCGGGCTGGCGACCAGCACCGAGGAGTAGATGCCGAAGCAGATGCCGATGGTCAGGGCGAGGGCGAAGTAGTAGAGGGTCTCGCCACCGAACAGGAGCATGGACAGCACCATGATCTGGGTGCAGCCGTGGGTGATGATGGTCCGGCTGATGGTGCTGGTGATGGCGTGGTCGAGCACCTCGGGTGTGGTGAGGCCACGCTTCTTTTTGAAGGTTTCGCGGACCCGGTCGAAGACCACCACCGATTCGTTCACCGAATAGCCCAGCACGGCGAGGGTGGCGGCCAGCACCGGCAGGGAGAATTCCCACTGGAACAAGGCGAAGAAGCCCAGGATGATGACCACGTCGTGGAGGTTGGCGACGATGGCCGACACGGCGAAGCGCCACTCGAAGCGCAGGGCCAGGTAGAGGACGATGCCGCCGATCACCAGCAGCAGGGCCATGGCGCCGTCGGAGGCGAGTTCCTTGCCCACTTGCGGGCCGACGAACTCCACCCGGCGCAGCTCGGCCTTGGGGCCTTCCACGGCGGCGAGGGTGGCCATGACCTTTTCGCTGACCTTGGCGGTCTCCATGCCTTCCCGGTTGGGCAGGCGGATCAACACGTCGCGGGCGCTGCCAAAGTTCTGCACCTGGGCGTCGGCATAGCCTTCGTGGGCGAGGGCGTCGCGCAGGCGCTCGAGGGTCGGTGGCTCGGTGTAGGCCACCTCCATGAGGGTGCCGCCGGTGAATTCGACGGAGAAGTGCAGGCCCTTGGTGACCAGGAAGAACACCGCCAGCAGGAAGGTGATCAACGAAATCACGTTGAACACCAGCGCATGCTTCATGAACGGGATGTCTTTGTGGATGCGGAAGAATTCCATGATGGGAGTCCGATTCGATGAGGCGCGCGGGGCTTACAGGCCGGGTTTCCAGACCTGGCCGATGGCCAGCTTCTCGAGCTTGCGCTTCTTGCCGTAGATCAGGTTGACCAGGCCGCGGGAGACCAGGATGGCGCTGAACATGGAGGTCAGGATGCCCAGGCAGTGCACCACCGCAAAGCCGCGTACCGGGCCGCTGCCGAAGACGAGCAGGGCGATGCCGGCGATCAGGGTGGTGACGTTGGAGTCGAGAATGGTGTCGAAGGCGCGCTCGTAGCCGGCGGAGATGGCTGCCTGGGGGCTGGAGCCGTTGCGCAGCTCTTCGCGGATACGTTCGTTGATGAGCACGTTGGCGTCGATGGCCATGCCCAGGGTGAGGGCGATGGCGGCGATGCCCGGCAGGGTCAGGGTGGCCTGCAGCAGGGACAGCAGGGCCACCAGCAGGAGCAGGTTGGACCCCAGGGCCAGCACCGACACCAGGCCGAACAGCATGTAATACAGGCACATGAAGGCGGCGATGGCGACGAAGCCCCACAGGGTGGAGTGGAAGCCCTTGCGGATGTTGTCGGCGCCCAGGCTGGGGCCGATGGTGCGCTCCTCGACGATCTCCATCGGCGCGGCGAGGGAGCCGGCGCGCAGCAGCAGAGCGGTGTCGGTGGCTTCTTCGGAGCTCATGCGCCCGGAGATCTGCACCCGGCCGCCGCCGATCTCGCCGCGGATGACCGGCGCCGTGATGACTTCGCCCTTGCCCTTTTCGATGAGCAGGATGGCCATGCGCTTGTTGACGTTCTCGCGGGTGACGTCCTTGAAGATGCGGGCGCCGGCCGCGTCGAGGGTCAGGTGGACGGCGGGCTCGTGGGTCTGGCCGTCGAAGCCGGGCTGGGCATCGGTGAGACGTTCGCCGGTGAGCACCACCTGCTTCTTGACCAGCAGGGGGCTGCCGCCGCGCTCGGAGTACAGCTCGCTACCCGGCGGGATGCTGCCGTTGAGGGCCGCTTCGAGGGCGCCCGGGGCGTCGTCCACCATGCGGATCTCGAGGGTCGCGGTGCGGCCGAGGATGTCCTTGGCCTTGGCCACGTCCTGTACACCGGGCAGCTGCACCACGATGCGGTCGCCGCCCTGCTGCTGGATCACCGGTTCGGCGACCCCCAGTTCGTTGATGCGGTTGTGCAGGGTGACGATGTTCTGGCGGATCGCCGATTCCTGGATGTTCTTCTGGGCCAGCGGGTTGAGGGTGGCCGTCAGCTTGAAATCGGCGCCGTCCTGGCCTTCGCTGAGGAGCAGGTCATTGGTGCTGGCGGTGATCACCGCGCGACCGCGGGCGAGCGTCTCGGCGTCGCGGAAGCGGATCGCCACACTCTGACCTTCGCGGCTGATGCCGGCATGGCGCACGGACTTGTCCCGCAGCAGGGTGCGCAGGTCGCCGGCGGTGGCGTCGAGACGCTTGGTGACGGCGCCCTTCATGTCCACCTGAAGCAGGAAGTGCACGCCGCCGCGCAGATCGAGGCCCAGATACATGGGCAGGGCATGGATGGCGGTGAGCCACTGGGGACTGGCGGACAGAAGGTTGAGGGCGACCACGTAGGACGGGTCGGCGGGGTCCGGGTTGAAGGCCTTCTCGATGGCGTCCTTGGCCTTGAGCTGGGTGTCGGTGTCGTGGAAGCGGGCGCGGACGCTGGTGAGATCGGCGAACAGCCCGTCGTGCTGGAGCCCTGCGCCATGGAGGGTGTCCTCGACGCGCTTGAGGGTGGCGGTGGCATCCAGTTTGAGGGTGGCCTTGCCGCTCGAGACCTGGACGGCCGGCACCTCTCCGTAGAAGTTCGGCAGGGTGTAGAGCAGACCCCACAGCAGCACGAGGCCGATGAGGAGGTTCTTCCAGAGGGGATAGCGATTCATGGTCGGGCGGAAAGGCGTGAAACGGGGCGGAGAGCGGTACCGGCCGGGGCGTGCCCCGGCGGCAGGCATCAGAGGGACTTGAGGGTGCCCTTGGGCAGGACGATGCCGATGGCGGGCTTCTGGACGACGACCTGGGTGTTGGCGGCGATCTCGAGATGCACGTAGTTGTCGCCCACCTGGGCGACCTTGCCCACCAGACCGCCCTGGGTGACGACCTCATCGCCCTTTTGCAGGCCTTCGATCAGCGCTTTGTGTTCCTTGGCGCGCTTCTGTTGCGGGCGGATCAGCATGAACCAGAAGATCGCGAACATCGCCACCATGATCACGATCTGGCCGTAGCCGGCGGTGGGATCCTGCGCGGCAGCGGGGGCGGCTTGGGCAAAAGCGTTGGAAATCAGCACATTAAACTCCGGTGGAACGTCTCAAAGTCGCCGATTATAGCAGCAGCGGGTGAGCGCCTCGGGTGGCTTGAAGGGCGGGACGTGGACAAAAAGACGGCGTCCGGGGAGGACGCCGTTGAATCTCCACGAGGGAGAGGAGGGAGAAAAACACCGTGAGGCTCCGGCGCAGCGCGTCAGGCGCGCCGGTTGCGGCCGTTTCAGGCCGCCTTGCGCATCTGGTTGCGATAGCGCTGCCAGTTGGCAGACATCGCGTTGAACATGTCTTCGGCCGCCAGCAGGGGCAGCAGCCACATGCGGTGCTGGCTGCGCACAAAGGTTTCCATGTGCGGCTGACAGAGGGTGGTCTGCTCGTCCTGCAGCAGTTCGAGGAAGCGATCCAGGGCAGCGCCCCAGAATTCGGAGGTGCCGACCCAGCCGGTGTCGGCGGTGGCTTCGCGGACGGCCTTGCGCCACAAGGCTTCGGCCCGTTCGACGGAGACGCCGGCCTTGCGGGCGTACCAGGGGAGGATCTTGGGAGATTTCATGCTGTTAACTCCTGTTGGGATGCGAAAAGGGTTCCGGTTGCACACATTTCTGGTCTGGTTTTGTTGCAACGCAAATATTCATTTTTATCAAATAAATCATTGCGTTGTTTGTGGCTTCCGATCTCTGAACACCCTTTCTGTTGCATTGCACAATTTCAGTTTAGGCAAGTCCGCCAGACGGTGCAAGCTGCCTTGCATTTTGTTTCACCCCCGTCGTGACGGAACTCGCATTTTTACAACACTGCCCGTTCGGGCTGGATCGATGAATCGGGGCGTAGAATGCGCGCCTCCCCCGTATTCACGTCACCATGTCCCAGCTCCTTGAACACCTCAACGCGGAGCAGCTCGCTGCCGTCACCTTGCCACCGCGCCATGCCCTGATCCTGGCCGGCGCCGGGTCGGGCAAGACCCGGGTGCTGACCACCCGCATTGCCTGGCTGATCCAGAACGGCCACTGCAGCCCTCAGGGCATCCTCGCCGTGACCTTCACCAACAAGGCCGCGAAGGAGATGCTGACGCGCCTCTCTGCGCTGCTGCCCATCAACACCCGCGGCATGTGGATCGGCACCTTCCACGGCCTGTGCAACCGCTTCCTGCGCGCGCA
>DAOQMM010000103.1:0-13379 GCA_035335645.1 Rhodocyclaceae bacterium
GGCGAGCGCGGCCTGTGGCGCCTCCGCCAGCTCCGCTTCCTCGCCCCCGCCGAACTGCGCCGCGCCCTCGGCCTGCCCGAGCCGGACGCCGAGCGGGCCGCCTGGGCGCACGCCCGCGGGCACGTCTTCACCCATCCCGCGCTGGCCGCCGCAGCCACCGTCCTCGACGCGCTGCCGCCCGCCCGCGCCCTCGCCCGCCACGCCCTGCTGCGCGCCCTCGACACCTGGCAGGCCGATGGCCGCAGCGGCACCTGGCGCGACTTCTCCCACTTCGCCCGGGGCAGCACCAAACTGATCGGTGACTCCGAACGCGCCTGGCTCGCTGCCCACCTCACCCTGGCCGACTTCCGCCTGGACGACCACACGCCCCTCCTCCTGCTGCGCACGGCGGCCGAACTCCGCCTCGGCGACACCCACCTGACCCTCGCTGCGATCCCGGACTTCGTCGCCCTGTCGCCTGACACCCTGCGCCAAATCACGGGCGCCGCGTCCGGCCCCGCCGTGTGGTTCGTGGTGGAGAACCGCAGCAGCTTCGAGCGGGTCGCCCGCGCCTGCGGGCCCGACGAGGGCGCCCTGTGGCTGCCCGGCTACCCGCCAGGCAGCTGGCGCGCGTCCGTCGCAGGACTGCTCCGCCATCTCCCCGCTCCCGCCCGCATCGCCTGCGATCCCGACCCGGATGGCATTCTCATTGCCTGCCAGGCTGGTACGCTGTGGACGGCCGCCGGGCTCGACTGGACGCCCTGGCGCATGGACGCGGCAGACTTCGACGCCCTCAAAACCACGCGCCCCCTCACGGAACGCGACCGCAAGCTGCTGGACAGCCTGCTTCACGACCCGACGCTGCCTGCCCCCCTCACCCACCTCGCCAAGGCCCTCGCCACCCGCGGCGCCAAAGGCGAACAGGAGGCCTACCTGTAAGCCCCTGATGCGCCTCACAAAGGGAATTGCGCAAGACGCTTCAGAATCTCGCTGACACGACGTTATTCCGCCTCACGAACCCACGCACCCTGCGTCGTCCATGCCCACGTCCTCTGCGGCGTTACCCGCCCCCTCCCAGGTGCTCCAGCTGCTCGCCGGAGCCGAGGCCCTGTCCCGCGAGCGGGACCTGCGGACCCTGTTCCGCCTGGGGGCCGAGTACGCCATGCGCTTCCTGGACGGACGCTTCGGCCTGTTCTTCCAGGTCCGCTTCACGCCACCGGAACTCACCGTCGGTCTGCTCGGCTGCTGTGTCTCGGATGGCGCCGATACCCACTGGGACGATGTGGCCGAGGCCCAGTCCTGGCTGCCAGTCGATCCGCTGCTGGCAGTCTGCCTGCATGCCGACCATGGCCATGCCATCGAGCAGTCCGGCGACATCTGGCGCGTCGCCTTTGCCGTCGGCGCCCTTGGCGACGCCCGCTGGGCCCTTGAGATCCAGACGCCGCGCAAGCCGTCAAAAACCGATGGCGAAGCCCTCTCCCTGTTCCTGCGCTGCTTCGAGAACGTCCATCGCCAGTGGGAATACGCCAACCTGGACACCCTCACGCGCCTGCTCAACCGCAAGACCTTCGACGACGACTTCGACCGCCTCATCGCCGCTGCGGAACTCGCCGAGCAGGCCCGCCAGCTGCCTCAGGACCGGCGGGATCCGGGCCTCAAGATCACCCAGCCGTGCTGGCTCGCCGTGGTGGACATCGATCATTTCAAGCACATCAACGACACCTACGGCCATCTCTTCGGTGACGAGGTCCTGCTGCGCCTCGCCGACCTCATGCGCCAGAGCTTCCGCAACCACGACAAGCTGTTCCGTTTCGGCGGCGAAGAGTTCGTGATCATGCTGCGCAACGTCTCGGAGGACCACGTCCAGCCCATCTTCGACCGCTTCCGGATGGCCGTGGATCGCAACGATTTTCCCCGCGTCGGCCATGTGGCCTGCTCCATCGGCTTCACCCGCATCGACCCGCGCTTCTCGCCCGCCGAGCTCCTCGGCCGCGCCGACGAGGCCTTGTACTTCTCCAAGGAACACGGCCGCAATCAGGTCAATGGCTTCGACACCCTGATCATGAGCGGCCAGCTGCGCCTGTCCACCCCGGCCGGCCAGGCCCAGATCCAGTCCGACGTGGACGAGATCTTCCTGTAGCGGCCGCATTCCCGCCTGCCCACCCGGCCGCACGCAGGTCCTTCCGGCCCACCGCGCCGCGGCCGGCCGCGACGTGCGCCCCCGGATGTGTCAAAATTCAGGGTTTTACGGCATTCCCGGCGCACCGTCTGCGCCCCGCCGACCCCGATTCCGTTGATTGAAGAGCCCATCATGTCCGACCAGACCTCCGCGCCCGCCCAGGACGAAAACCACCTGATCGCCGAACGCCGCCAGAAGCTCGCCGAATGGCGCGCCACCGGCAAGGCCTTCCCGAACGATTTCGCCCGGGAGAACACCGCCGGCAAACTCGACGAAGTCTATGGCGAGAAGAGCGCCGAGGAGCTTGAGGCCCTGCCTGTCGAGGTCAAGGTCGCCGGGCGCATCATGCTCAAGCGGGTGATGGGCAAGGCCAGCTTCGCCACGATCCAGGATCTCTCCGGCCGCATCCAGCTCTATGTCACCCGCGACGGCGTGGGCGAGGACGTCTACGCCCAGTTCAAGCACTGGGACATCGGCGACATCGTCGGCACCGTGGGCACCCTGTTCCGCACCAAGACCGGCGAGCTGTCGGTCAAGAGCACCGAGCTGCGCCTGCTGACCAAGAGCCTGCGCCCCCTGCCGGACAAGTTCCACGGCCTGGCCGACGTGGAGACCAAGTACCGCCAGCGCTACGTGGACCTCATCATGAGCGAGGAGTCCCGGCGCACCTTCGTGGCCCGCAGCCGCCTCGTCCAGTCCATCCGCAACTACATGACCGGCCACGGCTTCCTCGAAGTCGAAACGCCCATGATGCACCCCATCCCCGGCGGCGCCGCGGCCAAGCCCTTCGTCACCCACCACAACGCCCTCGACATGCAGCAGTTCCTGCGCATCGCGCCGGAGCTCTACCTCAAGCGCCTGGTGGTGGGCGGCTTCGAGAAGGTCTTCGAGATCAACCGCAACTTCCGCAACGAAGGCCTCTCGCCCCGTCACAACCCGGAATTCACGATGATGGAGTTCTACGAGGCCTACGCGGACTACCGCAGCCTCATGGATTTCACCGAGGGCCTGCTGCGCCACGCCGCACGGGAAGCCCTCGGCACCGAGGTGTTCCAGTATCAGGGCCGCGAACTGGATCTCTCCAGGCCCTTCCACCGCCTCACCATCGTCGAAGCCATCCGCAAGTACCACCCCGGCTTTACCGAGGCCCAGCTCGCCGACGCGGAGTGGATCAAGACCAAGATCGTGGCCTTTGGCGAGAAGGTCAAGCCGGGCGGCCTGGGCAGCCTGCAGCTCCAGCTCTTCGAAGCCTGCACCGAAGCCGATCTGTGGGAACCCACCTTCATCATCGACTACCCGGTCGAAGTGAGCCCGCTGGCCCGCGCCTCCGACACCGACCCGGAGATCACCGAGCGCTTCGAACTCTTCATCGTCGGCCGCGAGATCGCCAACGGCTTTTCCGAACTCAACGACCCGGAAGATCAGGCCAACCGCTTCCAGGCCCAGGCCCTGGCCAAGGACGCCGGTGACGAGGAGGCCATGTACTACGACGCCGACTACATCCGCGCCCTCGAATACGGCCTGCCTCCCACCGGTGGCTGCGGCATCGGCATCGACCGCCTGATCATGCTGCTCACCGACAGCCCGGCGATCCGCGACGTCATCCTCTTCCCGCAGATGCGCCCCGAAGCGGACTGACACGCAGCCCCGCGCAGCCCCCTTGCGAGGCCCGCCCGGCGTCTGCCCGGCGGGCCTCGCCGCATCCGCGCCAGGGGCAGGACAGGGCCACGCCGGACATCAGACAGGCCGCCCGCTGCGAACCCGGAAGCGCCCCATCAGGTGCTTGACATGGTCCGCCTGTTTGGTCAGGGCCGCCGCGGCCTCACTGCATTCCACGGCGTGGCCGTTGGTTCGCTGGGCGACTCCGTCGATCTGCCCCAGCCCCGCGCTCACTTCACTGATGCCGGATGCCTGATCCTGGGACGCCGTGGCAATCTGGGCGACCAGTTCGGAAACCTCGCTCGCGCTGGTGACGATGAGCTTCAGCGCATCGGCCGTGCGCCGGGCGATCTCGATGCCATGGGACGTCCGGGCGCCCGATTCGCTGATGAGCTGGGAGGCCTGGGCCGCAGCCTCCGCACTGCGCGACGCCAGCTTGCGCACCTCGTCCGCCACGACGGCGAAGCCCCGGCCGGTCTCGCCGGCCCGCGCCGCCTCGATGGCCGCATTCAGCGCGAGCAGATTGGTCTGATTGGTGATTTCATTGATGGCATTGATGATGCCGTTGATGCGGCTGCTGGCATCGCTGATGGACTGGATGGCCGCAGTCAGCTCGTCCATGTGCTGGCTGCCCAGGCTGGCGGCGTCCCGTGAGCGGATGGAGATCGTGTTGGCCATGCCCGAGTTCTGGGCGTTATTGCGGGTCTGCACTTCCATCTCGGAAATCGCCGCCCCGATCTCGGTGACGGACTCGGCCGACTGGCCGGCACCGTCGGTCAGGACCGCACTCAGGTCGGCCACCTGACTGGCGCCTGAGGCGATCAGGTTGGCGCCGCCCTGCAGTTCGGAAACCAGATTGTTCAAGGTATCCACCATCCGTTTCAAGGCGCGTCCGAGCTGATCGTCGTCGGACGCGAGCTCGACGTCCACATTGAGGTCGCCTTCGCTGATCTGCTCGGCGAGCCTGGCCTTGCTCAGCAGCCCCTGGGACATCTCGTCGAGGGCGTGGGCCAGGTGCCCCACTTCGTCCTCGGAATGGTGCTGAAAGCGCTTCGAGAAGTCGCCGCGACGGATCAGCCGGGCGAACTGGGCCGCTTCGCGGATGGGGCGGGCGATGGAACCGGCCGCAAACCACAGGATGGCCGTGGCGCCGACGCTGATGGCCAGCCCGGCAACGATCAGCAGGATCGTGGAGCTCCGTCCACGCGCCTGGATGTCGTCGTCGAGCTGCTGCGCCTGGGCCAGCACGACCTTCGTCGGCACCCGCACCAGTACCGCCCACGGCTTGCCGGTGCGGCCCAGGGCAATCGGTGCCACCGCGCTCATGATCCCCGAGCCCTCATCGGTCCAGCCGCGGGCCTTGCCGCTCTGGATGTCGGTCATCAGGTTGGCGTTGGCAGGTCCGTTGAGCTCGAGACGTTTGCCGATGAGCTCGGGATGCTCACTGTCGGCCACCACCAGCCCCATGTTGCTGACAATGGTGACCTCGCCGCGGCCCTCGAACAGCCCCTTGTCGGTTTCCTCGGCAAGCTGCTGGACGAAATTGAGATTGTAGTCAGTCCCGGCAACCCCATAAAACTTGCCGTCCACCATGATCGGCACCGAAAGCGTGGTGAGCCACACCTGCTTTCCCTGCACGATATACGGGAACGGGTCCAGCACGCTTTCCGTATGTTGATCACGGGGGCCGATATACCATCCGCCTTTCAATACACCGTTGGGATGTTTGTCCAGGGTGTCGTATTCAACCAGAGGCTGCACCGCGATGCGCCCCCCCTCGCCACGATTCCAATAGGGCGTGAAGCGCCCCGTCTTGGCATTGTCGCCGTTCAATCCGGTGGCATGAGCGGCGTCCTGTCCGTCGAGGGCGTTGGGCTCCCAGCATGAATACGTCCCGTTGAACTCCGGGTTGTTCTCCAGCACGTTCTTGAGGATTGCATTGATCTGTCCCCGCCCCAGGCTGACCCCGCTGCCCGGAGTCTTGGCGAGAACGAAGGTATGGGCCATGGTCCGCGCCGCGTCCAGCGCCAGGTCGAACTTGGCCTGAATGCGCCCCGCCTGCGTGCCTGCGAGGTGTTTGAGGCTCTCGGCGGTATCGTTCTTGACCAGCGTGCTGACCCGCTCTGCAACGACACTCTTCGTGGCATCGGACGAGATGACGCTGAAGGCGACCAGGGCAATCGCGGAACCGATCAGACAACTCCCGGCAGCCATGGAAATACGCCCTTGAATGGATTTCGCTTTCATTTTTGGTCTTCTTGCTAATTGAATAGTTGTCCAGGACGAATCAACAACACAGGCAAGGCCGCCATGCATTCATGCGCCGGGGCCAAATTCATATCGGCGACACATTAAGGCGCTTTAGACTCATAAATAAAATTTTTATCGCCAACCCCCATCCCGGCAAGGGCTGTCCATTTATTAAACAAACTCCTTTTACGTTCGCGTCAATTACAGAGCGCAATTCGACAAACAATTGTCCATTAATTAAACAACTACCCATTTGATTGATCCGGATCAATTCATGACCATCAATTCTCTGACCACGGAATTCGGATTCGCAAGGAATCGGCAATCGGTCTCTGCGCCCGGTGGGACCGTGCGCTTCGCGCGCCCTCCTGCGCCAGCGCCCGAAGAGAATCGGGGGAGACTGCCCGACGGACCGGTCTCCGCAGACATGCCACCTGCGTCCATGGACCGCCAGCCGCATCCCACGCTCGACATTTGGTAGCATCACCAGGATCTTGGTAGAATAACCAAACCCTTGCAGACCTCCGCGCCATGTCCGTCCGTGACCGCCTCCTCGATGCCGGCGTGAGCCTCCTCCGCGATCAAGGCGCCTCTGCCCTGACCCAGCCGCGCATTGCCGCGGCCGCCGGGGTCAGCCAGAGCCACCTCACCTACTACTTCCCCACCCGCGACGCCCTCCTGCTGGCCATCGCAGAGCATTCGGTCGATCAGGAACTCCAGCGCGCCACCGCCGACAGCGGCGGCCATCCGGCCGAACGCCTGGCCCAGGCCGCGCGTTTCCTGCCCCGGGTGCGCATGATGCTGGGCCTGGTCGCCTCGGGAGACCGGGACCCGGCCATCCGCCCCGCCTTTGCACGCCTCGCCACCCACGTGCGCGAGGCCCTCGGCCAGCTCCTCGCCCATCACGGCTACACCGTCAGCGCACCCCAGGTGGTGGTGGTCCATGCCGCCCTCGTGGGGCTGGCCATCATGAACCTCGGCCGCCAGGACGCCACCTCCGACGCCGACGTGGAGCTTGGCCTGCGCCAACTCCTCGCCCTCCTGCCCCATCCGGAAAGGACCGAACCATGACCTCGCGCGCGTGCCTCCCGATCGCCTTGAGCCTGGCCGTGGCCGCCTGCGGCACGCCGGAGCGGAGCGACTTCCAGGGCTACGTGGAAGGCGAATACCTCTATCTCGCGGCGCCCCAGGCCGGCTATCTCAAGCACCTGAATGCCCCGCGTGGCCGTCGCGTCGCCGATGGCGAGCCGCTCTTCGAGATCGCCGCCGACCCGGACGACCAGGCCCTCGCCGAAGCCCAGGCCCGCGCCGGCGCGGCCCGCGAAAAGCTCGAGAACCTGCGCGAACCCCGCCGCACGCCCGAGATCGCCGCCCTCGAAGCCGCGCTCACCGGCGCCGTCGCCGCACGCCGTCTGGCCGAGGTCCAGCTGCAGCGCCAGCAGGCCTTGTCGCGCCAACAGTTCGTCTCGCCGGCCGCCGTAGACGACGCCCGCGCCCGCCGTGATCAGGCCGTCGCCGGTGAAGACGCCGCCCGCCAGCAACTCGCCACCGCCCGCATCGCCCTCGGCCGCGCGCCGGAAGTGCGCGGCGCCGAAGCCGATCTGCGCGCCGCCGACGCCCAGGCTGCCCAGAAACGTTGGGCCCTCGAGCGCAAGACCGTCGCCGCGCCCACCGCAGGCGAGATCAGCGACACCTACTATCGCCCCGGCGAATGGATTCCCGCCGGCGCGCCAGTGACCAGCCTGCTACCGGACACGCGACGGCGCCTGCGCTTTTACGTACCCGAAACGGCCCTTGCCGGCCTGCAACCGGGCCAGGTCGTGGAAGCCCGCTGCGACGGTTGCGCGGCGCCGATCCGTGCCACCATCGACTTCATCGCCCCCCAGGCCGAATACACCCCGCCGGTCATCTACAGCCGCGGCACCCGCGAGAAGCTGGTGTTTCGCGTGGAAGCCGCGCCAGCGCCCGACGACGCGCGCCGCCTGCGGCCCGGTCTGCCGGTGGACGTGCGCCTCGCGGAGCGCCGCGATGGCTGACTGGGTCATCGACGTGTGCGGACTCAACAAGCACTTTGGCGCCCGTCATGTGGTGCGCGACCTCAGCCTGCAGGTCCGCGCCGGCGAGATCTTCGGCTTCCTCGGCCCCAACGGCAGCGGCAAGACCACCTCCATCCGCATGCTGTGCGGCCTGCTCACGCCGGACAGCGGCGCCGGCACCTGCCTGGGCCACGACGTGATCCGCGAGAGCGCCGCCATCAAGCGCCAGGTGGGCTACATGACCCAGAAGTTCTCCCTGTGGGACGACCTCAGTCTGGCCGAGAACCTGGACTTCGTCGCCCGCATGTTCGGCATGGACGACCGCCGCGCCGCAGTGGACCGCACCCTCGTGGAGTTGGGCCTGGAGGGCCGCCGCCACCAGCTGGCGGGCACCCTCTCGGGCGGCTGGAAGCAGCGCCTCGCCCTCGCCGCCTGCCTGCTCCACCGACCCAGGCTGCTCCTCCTGGACGAACCCACCGCGGGCGTAGACCCCAAGGCCCGGCGCGACTTCTGGGAGGAGATCCACCGCCTCTCCGCCGCCGGCATCACCATCCTGGTGTCCACCCACTACATGGACGAGGCCGAGCGCTGCCACCGCCTCGCCTACATCGCCTACGGCAACCTGCTGGCTTCCGGCACCGCCGCCGAGGTGGTGGCCGGCCGCGGCCTGCACACCTGGGCGGTCAGTGGAGCCGCCAGCCACGGCCTGGCCGACACCCTGCGGCGCCTGCCCGGCGCCGAGCAGGTGGCCAGCTTCGGCACCGCCCTGCACGTGAGCGGCACCGACGGTGCGCGCCTCGGCACCGCCCTGGATGAGCTGGGCCGCCGCGGCGATCTGCGCATCGAGGCGGTCCAGCCCTCCCTGGAGGACGCCTTCATCCACCTCATGCAGCACAGCCAGGACCCCCTCGCGGGCTGACGGCCATGGGCATTCCGGACCGCTTCTCCTTCTCCCGCTGGCTGGGCATCCTCATCAAGGAGTTCATCCAGCTCAAGCGCGACCGCCTCACCTTCGGCATGATCGTCGGCATCCCGATCCTGCAACTGCTGCTCTTCGGCTTCGCCATCAACTCAGATCCCAGGCACCTGCCCACCGCAGTGGTGATGGCCGACCCGGGCCCCTTTGCCCGCGCCTACGTGGCGGCCCTGCGCAACAGCGACTATTTCGACGTGCGCGGCAGCGTCGACGCACGCGAGGCCGACCGCCTGCTGGAGCGGGGCGACGTGCTCTTCGTGGTGAGCTTTCCGCCGGGCTTCCATCGCGACCTGGTACGCGGCCGCAGCCCCACGGTCCTGGTCGAGGCCGACGCCACCGACCCGATGGCCACCGCCGGCGCCATCTCGGTGCTCAACAAGCTCGGCGCGGAGGTCTTCGCGGCGGATCTGCCGGGGCTGGAGCGCCCGCCCGCCGCGGCCATCGACCTGCGCGTGCAGCGCCGCTACAACCCGGAAGGCATCACCGCCTACAACATCGTGCCCGGCCTGATGGGCGTGATCCTGACCATGACCATGGTGCTCATGACCGGCCTGGCCATGACCCGCGAGCGGGAGCGCGGCACCTTCGAAAACCTCCTCGCCACGCCGGCCACGCCGCTGGAGGTGATGACCGGCAAGATCGTGCCCTACATCCTCATCGGCCTGATCCAGGTCAGCCTGATCCTCGCCGCCGCCCGCTGGATCTTCGACGTGCCCATGTTCGGCAACCTGCTGGTGCTCTACGCGGTGGTGCTGCTCTTCATCTGCGCCAACCTGACCCTGGGCATCACCTTCAGCTCCCTTGCCCGCAACCAGCTGCAGGCGATGCAGATGACTTTCTTCTTTTTCCTGCCCTCCATGCTCCTGTCCGGCTTCATGTTTCCCTTCCGGGGCATGCCCGAGTGGGCGCAGGCAGTGGGCAACCTGCTGCCCCTCACCCATTTCCTGATCCTGGTGCGGGGCATCCTGCTCAAGGGGAATGGCGTGCTGTGGGAACAGGTGTGGCCCATCCTCGCCTTCATGGGTGCCGTGCTGGCGGTGGGCCTCAAGACCTTCCGCCGGACGCTGGACTGACGCGCACGCGCCGGGCGTCAGGCGGGCGACATCACGACGCGGCCGGCGCGGATTCCCGCGGGGGCTCCGCAGCGGCCGCCGCTGCCACGGCGTCCATCTCCTCCATGCTGGGCGAACCCGGCGACCAGGCCGTGGTGCGGTTGCGGCCACCCTTCTTGGAGGCATACAGCGCGGTGTCGGCCTGCTCGATCAGGTCCTCGATGGTCGCCGCACCGTCGGTGATGGAGGCGATGCCGAAGCTGGACGTGATCGTGCCCACGTCGGTGTTGCGGATCATCGATCCGGCGGTGCTCGCCACCATGCTGCGGATGCGCTCGGCAATGGCCATGCCCGCCTCCAGGTCGGCGTTGGGCATCACCACGCAGAACTCCTCGCCCCCGTAGCGGCACAGCATGTCGGCCTCGCGGATGTGCTTTTCGATGCAGCGCACGACCACCTTGATGACCTGGTCCCCCACCGCGTGACCGTAGATGTCGTTGAAGCGCTTGAAGTGGTCGATGTCGGTCATCAGGCAGCACAACTGGCCATTGCCGCGCAGGGCCGTCTCGAAGGGCCCGGCCACCTTCTCGAAGAAGGCGCGCCGGTTGAGGGCGCCGGTCAGCGGATCGCGGGACGCCAGGTGGGTCAGCTTCTCGTTCTGGGCCTTGATGCGGGCGCGCGATTGCTCGATCTCCGACAGGGCCTTGCGCAGGTCCTGGTTGGCCCGCTCCAGCTCCGACAGATCGTCGAAGCTCACCAGGCAGCCGCGGGTGTTGCCGTATTCGTCGCGCACCGGCGAGCAACTCACCGCCAGTTCCAGCGTCCCGCCGCCGGGACGCACCACGCTCATGCGCACGTCCGTGACCAGATCGTCGCCACGCAGCACCCGCTCCCACGGGGCGCGCCCCTTCTCGAAGGACTCCATGCCCGCGTCCAGCCAGTCCAGATCGGCGATGCGCCGGCCGATCAGGCGGGTCGGCGACTCGCCGTGGAGCTGCCGGAAGGCCTTGTTGGCGAGCACGATGCGTCCGTCCGCGTCCAGGACCAGCAGCGCGTCCGTGAGCGTGTCAAAGGCCTTGCGGACCCGCTCCGGCACTGCGCTGGACGGATCGAGGAACTGCATCGCCCGCCGCAGGTAGGCGTAATACACGAGAAACCCGCCCACGCTCACCAGCAGGATGATCCGCGTCAGCGGCTGGGCCAGCCACGCCCCGGCGCCGGGCGCGTGGGTCGGCGCAAAACTGATCTCCACATCGCCCCAATGGCTGCGCCCGGCATTGAGCGGTACCCGGAGATGCTCCAGCGTGGACCGGCCAGACTCCGGCGCGATCCAGTGCACGGCATGGTCCCCCCGCTGGGCCATCAGCGTGCCGTCGGAACGCCGGACAGCCAGCGAGCGCAGCTCACCGTTCCGCGTCAGTATCCTTTGCAGCGTCCGGCCAAGCCCGAGTTCGTCGTTCGCCTCCACCAGCACCGTCAGTTGGGCCGCCAGATTCTCACCCTCACGCCGACGGGCCTCCTGGATCATTGCGGTCTCGCTGGATGCGAACCCGAACAGCCAGTCCCCCGCCATCAGCAGCGTCAGGGTAAGCGCCACCAGCCCCAGACTGAGGCGGGCCACCGGTCCCACGCGCGGCAATACGCTCTTCTTCATCCGTCGCTTCTTTCGTCCCGATCATCCGCTCCCGGCAGACCGCCGGGGTGATCCTCGTCCCCCGCTTCATCGTCGTCCGGCTCCCGGTCCTTGAGCACCATCAGCATGTCCACGCCGCGCCAGGCAGGCAGCGAAGCCGCGAGACTGGCGAGCAGACCGCCCGCGCGGGCTGCCCACCACACCACCCCGACCGACAGGGACACGCCGGCCACCTTGGCAGGTAAGGTTTCAAGGAGTGCCTCGCCCTCCTCCCGGCCGCCCGGATGGCCGGTGGCGGGCGTCCAGTCCTGCACCGCCGAACCGCGGCTGTGCCGGAAGTCCATGGAATAGCTGGAGAACCAGGAGAAGCGGATGTTCTCCCAGTCCGCCAGATCAGCACCGTTCGCCCCCCGGCGAAGGTGGTGCATCGCCGGGGGGCTTCCCGACGATGCCGGCGCCACGACAGCATCGCTGGCAGGCGCCTCCTGCGGCCCCCGCAGGGCCGCCGTGACGATCCGGCTGACCTGGGCGGCGGCGCCCGATTCCGCCTGCGTCGCCGTGCGGGGCGCCGTGGTCTTGACGACACCGGGCGTCGTATCGCGGGTCTTCCGGCCGGTGCTGGTCGCGCCGTCGGAACTGGTGTCCCCTTCCGTTCCGGTGCCGGCCCCCGACCCGCCGCCGGCGACCGTGATCACCACTGTCACCGTATGGGTGGTCGAAGCGCCGTGGACGTCTGTCACGGCAAAACTGAACGCATCCGACCCGCCGTTGCCGGGCGTCGGCGTGTAGGTGAACCGCCCGTCAGGCTGCACCACGACCGTTCCCCGGATCGGCGCCGTGACCAACCCGTAGACGACGGGATCGCCTTCCACATCGCTGGCGGCCGGCAACTGGCCGACATGGCGCTGGGTATCCTGGGTCGCAAAGGCGGCATCCGCGGCAGCCGGCGCATCATTGACGGGGATCAGGCTCAACTGCGCGGTCGCCGGCGTCTCTGCATGTCCGTCCGAAATCACGAAACTGAAACCGACCCGGGTATCGTCATTGGACGCCGGCACGAAGGTCCAGGTGCCATCCCCGTTGTCGCTGAGCGTGCCCCGCCCGCTGGCAATGGCGAGATCGCGCGCCACCAGGGGGTCCCCATCCACGTCGTTTGCCGCGGACAGAAGCTCCGCCTGCGTGATGAGACGCGGCCCGCCATCCTCGGGATGGGGCGCCAGGGTCACCACCCCCGATACCGGCGGATCGTTGACCGGCGCCAGGTGCAGACTCACAGTCACGGGGGCACTGTCCAGCGCGCCGTCATGGGCCACATAGCTGAAGCTGTCGGCGCCGTTGAAGTTGGCGTCAGGCGTGTAGGTGAAACGCCCATCTGCCCCCAGCACCAGCGTCCCATGGGCCGGCCCGGACACCCACCGCGCCGACAGTGCGTCGCCATCCACATCGGCGTCATTGCCCAGGACGTTGCCGGTCAGCACCGCGTCCTCATTCCCGGCAAAGGCATCGGCGGTCGCAACGGGTGCTTCATTGACGTTGATGACATGAATCGCGAGCGTCTGCGTTCCGGTCCTTTGGCCGTCGCTGACCTGGACGATCAGGTCGTAGACGTTGTCGG